>NZ_JBMOXB010000009.1:0-178015 GCF_049316305.1 Sphingobacterium sp. HJSM2_6 | reverse complement strand
AAATATTCGTAGGTTTTGTATTTATTAAAATCTAACCCTCTTGGGAACATATACAGACCACTTAAGGCATTGAAATACAAACCAGAACTAGGTCTATTATGTATATCCTGATTGGAATACATTAAACTTCCATCAAAAATTAATTTACTATCAAAGAAATTACTGGTATTTCTTACCGTTGCAGAATGTTGTTTAAACGTGTTGGTTGGAAGTATACCTTTATTCGAGGTGTTGGCATAAGAAAAGTAATTTTGCATACGATCAGATCCTCCACTTAATGAAACCGAATTAATATAAGTGGTACCCGTGTCGTAAAAGCCATCCACATGATCATTGAACGTGCCTTTTTCGCCCCAACTTTCTTCACTATCTGCTGTCGTTTGTTTATAGCGGTATTGCAATTTAGGGAGGTAGTATGCTTGGTCTGCTGTTAAGCCGCTGGAGATGTCAATTTTCATATTTCCGGCAGCCCCTTTTTTCGTGGTAATCATGATGGCTCCATTTGCACCTTGGCTACCATATAATGCCGAAGCAGAGGCCCCTTTCAACACGTTGATACTGGCTATATCATCCGCATTCAAGGTACTCAAAACATCTCCTCGATCGGTATCTCCTCCAAAAGCACCTTCACTTCCAGAACCAGAAGTGTTCGTGATAGGAAGACCATCGATCACATAAAGTGGTTGATTACTACGACCAGATTTAAACCCACGGAGCACAATATTTACCGAACCTCCAATTCCTGAATTACTTCGGTTAATTTGTACACCTGATACTTTGCCCGTCAAATTATTCATTGGATTGGCATCTTTAACTCTTGTTAAGTCTTCCCCTTTTACGACTTGCGTGGAGTACGTTAAGCTTTTCGCTTTCCGCTCTATCCCGAGGGCTGTTACTACAACGTCTTCAATAGCATTGGAAGAACTCGTTAATTTAATCGTTAAATTGTTTTCTTGAGCAGACACAGTCTTTTCTAAGCTGCTGTACCCCAGTGTGCTGAAAGTTAGGGTTAAACTTCCTGCAGGGACTTCAATACTGAATTTACCAGCCTCATCTGTGGAAGTTGCTTTCGTACTTCCTTGAACACGAACTGTTACTCCAGATATAGGATCATTGGTTGTGGCATCCAGGACTGTACCTGTGAGTGCCCGCTGTTGTGAAAATGCCGAACTCATCAACATGATGCACAACACAAGAATAGATACTTGTTTCATCATAAATTGTTTGTTTAGTTATTAAGTTAGTATTGTAACAAATGTAATACAAAATTTGAATTTGCAATATTATTACTTCAAAAAAATAGTAAACTTTTAATGAATTGTATAGGTAGTATCGAGCTTAAATTAATATATAATAAAAAATATTATAATTGGATTGGTATTGAAGATAACATTTTATTAATACGATTCTAAAGGTTTGCTTTTAGAATGTTCATATTCTTATTGTTCAATTTATTATGAATATACATTAATTTAGTTTTACTTATAAATATTAGTGAAAATATTTTTCAAAAAATATTGCATAGGAGCGTGTGCTTGCTAAATTTCAGTTTAACAGTATATTTTTATATCGTATTGATAATTAGTATAATAGTTTAAATTTATCGTTTTTTGAAAAATGTTCCTATGTAGTTTTGATTTGAGTGAGTTGAAAGCGTAGTATAAAATTTATTCAATCATTAAAAATCTTTTCAGCCAATTGTGAAGTGAAGTTAATTTATTGTATTTCAGTAATTATTTGATTAAATTGTTAACAGTAATAGCTGATTTTATTATGATGAGTTGGTTCAATAAGTATACTTGGGGATATTATCGATTAATTCTTTTACTTAATCTTGTAAATTCTATTGCCCTATTTACAATTTTTGTCCATAAAGGAGAACAGCCTTTACTTGTTTATCCTGAAATTTTTGTGAGTTTTGGGTTCTTAGTGAGTTTTTTTATGACTAGGTTTTTCGATAAAAATACGTTCTATATATATTATAATTTAGGGTATACAAGAAGAGCCTTATTTTTTAGCTCATTGGTTATCAACAGCCTAATTGCAATTATTATTTACTTATTAATCTGGCTATGGAACATGCTGTTCGGGAGTTATACGTAGATTCGGTAGAATTTAGGTATCAATATGATAAGCAATTATTTTCTGGAGTATATTTTTCCTTAAAAATAGGCGATGTTGCAGGTTTACTAGGCAGGAATGGCTGCGGTAAAACGACTTTAATGAAAATTATTTTTGGAAGTTTAAGAGCCAAATTTGCATATATACGTGTCAATGGTAAAAAAGTTAATTGTGCGCTTCGTACCAAAGAGGTTTCTTATCTTCCTCAAGATAGCTTTTTACCCACCAGTTATACCGTGCGCCAGATGATAGAATACCTAATAAGTCAAGCGGCTAACAGAGATAAAATTATGAAAGTAGATTTAATTCAACCCATATTAGATACGCGAATTGCAAATATATCAGGAGGAGAATTAAGGTTATTAGAAGTGCTACTCATCATGGAAATGCCTGCCAGTTTCGTATTGTTAGACGAGCCATTTTCGGGCTTGACTCCTATAATAGTTGAAACAATTCAGCAAATTATTTTAGAAAAGAGTCAAAGCAAAGGAATACTAATTTCCGATCATCAATACCTAAATGTATTGGATGTATGTAATCAATTGTATTTATTAGAAAATGGTGGCTGTAGAAAAATCAATAATAAACAGGAGTTGGAAACATTTTATGTTCCTGATCATACCTTTGATTAATCAAAATGCATATCCTTAACAATTCGTTTCATTAAATTATGCTCAGGTTTTTTAAGCATACTTATTAGGGGTAATATCCTATGAATTGCTTAAAAATTTTAATAAAATCTAGTCTATTTACTGCAATTCCTTGCAGTTTTTCGCATCTTTATAATCGTATATTTGTTTCTATATAAAAAGTTCACATGTCGACAATTTTGATAAAGAATGCCCAAGTGGTTAATGAAGGAAGGGTAGAAAAATTAGACCTGTTCATAAAACAGGGTAGAATTGAAAAGATAGCCCCAGAAATCAACGAAGCCGCAGACCAACAAATTGATGCCGAAGGATTGCACTTATTGCCAGGTTTAATCGATGATCAAGTGCATTTCAGAGAGCCAGGTCTGACGTATAAAGCCAATATATTTACCGAAAGTCGAGCTGCTGTTGCAGGGGGAACAACTTCTTTTATGGAAATGCCAAATACAGTTCCAAATACCTTAACACAGCGTTTACTACAAGATAAATACGATATAGCGCAAGACAGCTCCCTAGCAAATTATTCCTTTTTCATGGGTGCTGCAAACGACAACTTGCAAGAAGTGTTAAAGACCAATCCTCGCGATGTTTGTGGAATAAAAGTATTCATGGGCTCTTCGACAGGTAATATGCTGGTGGATAATGAGGAGTCGTTAGAAGCATTGTTCAGTCAGGCACCTACACTTATTGCTACACATTGTGAAGATGAATCTACGATTCAAGCTAATTTGGCGAAATTTAAAGCCCAATATGGTGACGATATTAGCATTGAAATGCATCCTTTAATTCGTTCTGCAGAAGCTTGTTATCTATCCTCTTCAAAGGCGGTAGCCTTGGCCAAGAAGCATCAGGCTCGATTACATATTTTACATATTTCTACTGCGCGTGAAACGGCATTGTTTGATCATACCATACCACTGGAAGAGAAAAAAATTACAGCAGAGGCCTGTGTGCATCATTTATGGTTTTCCGATGAGGATTATTCGACAAAGGGGAATTTTATTAAATGGAATCCTGCTGTAAAAACTAAAGATGACCGAGACGCCATTTTGCAAGCTGTGTTGGACGATCATATTGATGTGATTGCAACCGATCATGCACCACATACCTTAGAAGAAAAACAGCAACCTTATTTACAAGCTCCTTCTGGTGGTCCATTGGTACAACATGCTTTGCAAGCATTGTTGGATATGGTGAAAGTTGGCAAACTTACATTGGAGCAATTAGTGCAAAAAACAGCTCACAATACCGCGATATTGTTTCAAATTGAACAAAGAGGGTTTATCAGGGAAGGCTATTGGGCTGATCTGGTATTGGTTGATTTAAATAAACCCTACACGGTGACCAAAGAAAATATATTATCCAAATGTGGATGGTCACCCTTTGAAAACCATACATTCTCATCCACTATAGTACACAGCTTAGTTTCTGGAAACTTGGCATATAGTCAAGGTGAAATTATCGAAGTGGGTTCTGGACATCGTTTATTATTTAATAGATAATCATGAATAAGCGTTCATTTTTAAAATCTTTGGGTCTAGGTGTTATGGGCTTGCCCTTGATAGGAAAGTCAGATGCCTTGGCAACCGTAAATTTATTAGCTCCTATCCTTAAAGGATCTGTTCTAAAAGCAGGAGATACCATCGGCATCATTACGCCCGCTAGTGCTTTGGGAAACGAAGAGACGATTACCACGACGAAAGAAGTGCTTCAATATTTTGGATTTAAAGTAAAAGAAGGTAAATATATTCGTGAGCGTTATGGGAACCTTGCCGGTACGGATGACCAACGATTAGCGGATCTGCACGACATGTTTGCTGATAAATCTGTTCAGGGTATTCTTTGTATTCGGGGTGGAAGTGGTGCATCCAGGTTGTTGGGAAGAATTGATTACGATCTCATCGCGCGGAATCCAAAAGTATTATTAGGGTATAGTGATATTACGGCTTTGATTATGGCTTTGTATGCTAAAATTGGCTTAGTTACTTTTCATGGACCTGTAGGGGCGAGTACCTGGAGTAATTTTGTTGCCAAGACGTTTACCGATCAATTTATCGACAATAAATTGGTAACGTTCAGTAATCCGGTGAATAAAGGAGAAAGTATCGTTCAATATAAAGATCGAATAAGCACTATCAATCCGGGAATAGTGGAAGGGAAACTTTTAGGAGGCAACTTAACCTTGATTTCAGGCTTATGTGGATCGCCATACTTGCCAGATTTCAAAGATTCCATATTGTTTTTAGAAGAAATAAATGAGTCTCCTGAAAAAGTAGATCGCATGTTCTGTCAATTGATGAATGCAGGAATTTTAAAACAGATCAAAGGATTTGTTTTCGGAAAATGCACAGATTGTTCACCATCTGCCGGATATGGCTCGTTAAATCTAGATCAGATTCTTCGGGATTATATTAAACCATTGGGGATTCCTTCGTACAGTGGAGCTGTTATTGGTCATATCGATAATCAATTTCTATTGCCCGTAGGAGTCAAAGTTCGTATGGATGCTGATAAAGGGACAATAGAGTTTTTAGAAAAAGCGTTAGTATAATATGAGGTTATTCATTTTCTTTTCTTTTCTGTTGGCGTTTAGTTCTTGTGGAACTCCATCAGGTTCCCGTACCGAAGGAATTCAGCTGGATTCCAGTCAATGGAATAATTTGCATGAACAGTTTAAAGAATCCGCAATTATTCACCGTCGATTTAAACACGTTACTGTAGATTCCTTATTGCAGCAGCATGCACAATCGTCCATTTATAAATTGGATGAAATTGGGAAATCTGTAGAAGGGAGGGCAATATATGAATTGACTTATGGACAGGGAGCAAAGAAAGTTATGCTTTGGTCTCAAATGCATGGGGATGAACCAACAGCGACCATGGCCTTATTTGATATCTTTAATTTTCTAAAAGGCAGTGGCGATGGATTTGATTCAATTCGGAATATATTAAAGGAAGAATTAGCCATACATGTCATTCCAATGTTGAATCCTGACGGTGCCGAGCGGTATATGCGAAGGAATGCTCAGCGTATCGATTTAAATCGTGATGCCAGAGCTGGGCAAACCGTAGAAGGCGCATTGTTGCGATCAAGAGCGAAAGCTATTGCTCCAAGATTTGGATTCAATCTACATGATCAACATATTTACTACAATACAGCAGGTTCTACCAAACCTGTAAGTATTTCCCTACTTGCGCCTGCATTCAATCAGGAACGTGATGTCAATGAAGTGCGTGAAGGAGCTATGAAAATTATTGTTGGGATGAATAAAGTGCTGAATCAATATATTCCAGGAGCAATTGCTCGGTACGATGATACCTATACCCCAAGAGGTTTTGGAGATAATTTCCAAAGCTGGGGAGCAAGTACGGTACTTATTGAGTCTGGAGGCATGAAAGGTGATCCTGAAAAACAACAGATTCGTAAACTTAATTTCATCATCATCTTAAATGCGCTTTTAGAAATTGCGCAAGGATCCTATCAGCAGTATGAAGCGAAACAATATGAGGATATTCCTTATAATACCAGTCAATTACATGATTTGGTGCTGCGAGGCCTTTCTTTTGGTTCCGATGCAATACCATTGAATAGCGATATTGCTATCCGAAGATCAGAAAATACGGTAGGTACAGACTTCTTTGTGCGCGGACGTGTGGAAGATGTAGGAGATTTACAAGAGTCATTTGGCTATGAAGAGTTAGATGCGAAAGGTTTAACGTTTGTGATGGGAAAAATGGCAGAAAAGCCGATTGATTCATTAAATGCACTAACAGCAGCAATAGCCTATGAATTGTTGAAAAAAGGAATTATGGGAATTGCTGTAAAATCTCCAAAGTTGGAGGATGCAGGAAAATTACATAATTTACCCATTCATATCACTGCAAAAAACTCATTTGCCAGTACACCTTTCATTGATCTAGGCGGAACGACCAACTTCTACCTAGCAGACGCTGCAGGTACTTTAAAATATGCTGTTTTAAATGGGTACCTTATTGACTTGTCTAAACCTTTAGAAGAACTTCCGTTGATTAAGAGTCAGGTGTTTTGAGATAGTATTTAGTAGCTAACGTGAGTTCGGGATAAGAAATAAGATTAAAAAAGAGTGTTAAAACATAAAAACGCTTGTTTTTTAGTGTAATTACTTGAGAATACAATTGTTAAAAATATAAATCAAGTCCTGTGTTGAGAGATAAAATTTGAATTATATACCTTTTCATAAAAGGTTCGTGTCAAATAATTTTGATCACTAATTTGTGCTTTACTTAAAGAGGAAAACATAGTAATCATTAGAAATAATAAGATCTGATTTTTTATCCCATTTTTTTATTAAGGACAGTTTCCCTTTTTCGAGGGGGCATTGGACTTATTTTTACTTATAGTTGTATTTAGGAAATTCCCGGATCTAATGTCTTTTCCTAAGTTTTCCGCAGATGTTGCATTAAATACCATATCTGTCGCTTTAGTTGACGGAAGGTTAATCCCTCCCAAAAAAAAATCCAACAGCTATCCCAAAATCGGTGCAAGCATAACTATTAACATTTCGATTTGACTTTTGAAAATGGAATTTTGGTCATCGAAGAGCTAAGGGAAAATAACTGATCTTTTCTTCTTCTTTGGCTTCGCTTATCGTAAGAAAATACTTTGAGCGTACTAGATTTACTTTTATAACTTGCATTAAATTCTATTCATTTAAAACTTGGAGGCTTTCGTGAGTGGTTGGTTATATTTTATTTTATTTTATTAATGTGAAGTTACCTACTGCCCATAAACCCATTTTCATGTTTACCATACCTTCTGAGATTGCTTACAAGGATATAGTTAAGTCCTTTATATTTGAATGCAATTTTCTCTCTAAATATGAGTTCTTCCTACCACAATCTTGAAATAAATACATGGATAAAGAAAATACTCACCAGAAGATGGTTTTCCCGAAAAAAGGTATACTTTTTTAAGATTAGAGGATGAAATTGTCGATATACATTCTCCAATCTTCTCCGAATCAATTTGAAAAGGTATTAATACTGTTTTGGAAGTATATCCTTTATTTTTGATATCTGTATAAATACTTTTGAAATCAAGATCATTCTTTATTTTTTGCATATAGTCAACAAATCGAGGCTGTGCGCTATCAGAGAAAACAATATTCTGTACCTCCCCTTTATTATCAAATTGAAGCTTCATTAATGTAATCGTTGGAATACAATGGTCTTTAAGTTCTTCAGGATATTTGAAATGTACAGCTAGACTAGAATACACCCTTTCAAATGAAGGAAAATCATCATTTTTCTGACCAAAAAGAGTAAGAGAAATGAAAAAATACAATACAGTAACTAAAAAAATCCTTTTCATATTTATGATATTTATTGACATTTTTTTCCTTTGTAACCAAGCTCGTAGTCAGCTAGGATTCTAGATCTATCATTTAAAGATGGTAATTTATTCCCTAGTTGTGATTCTATCGAGCTCCATGTTTGGTTAATTACACTATTTTGAAATGCTTCATATAAACCCCCAAATGCAACGATAAGCCCATTGTCTACACTGTTCGGTTCATGCTGGTCATCTATACAGCTGACAATTGATAGGAATAGAACAATAATTAATAAATTTTTTTCATAAAATATCCAAATAATATTAATATTTATGAATAATTACAATATTTATAAAGAGAATTATATTCTATTTAAAATAATATATTTTTTATTAATATATATTAAAGGTAAAAAAACTGAAATAGCACAATGGAATTATTATTCTTTGTGTTTACTGGATATCTAAATTTTAATGAGACATGAAAATTAATCTTGTATAGCTCTGACAATTTTGGTGTCTCAAATAAATCAATTGGTAATTTTTTCAAGGAGGAAATATGGTATTCCGTTACGAAATTACTAACATAACGATATAACAAACTGCAATGCATTAGTAATCCCTCCACTTCATAAAAGCCTGTTGGTCACTCAGGCCTCAATGTTGACACTATTTTAAAAGGCTTGTAGATAAGTCCCACGCTGTCAAAAATACCGCAAACAGTTTCCTATATACTTCTTATTTATCGCTGAACCATGCTAGTGCATTTCTCATCAGCGACTTTTGCTTAACTCGCAGGACGACGAGCGATTAAAGTTCACAACTTTACGAGGTAAACTAAAGATAAACAAACGCATGAAAAACCATAAACAACTAATCGAACTACAAAATCAAATTGATCAACTAATCATGCATTTAAATGATATATCGCAAATGCTTTCCCAATCGAATAACCAAATAGGAGATATTCACAACGTGTTATTCAACAAGGTCGGTAAAGCAAAAGAAGAGAGGGGAAAATAAATAACATATATGACTGCGCAAATCTTATTGAAAGATGTTGCTAAACTAACTAAGCGGAAATAGTAACCATTTATGACTCGATGCAATCCAGAGAGAAAAGGCATTTCAGAGCTACATCTTACGAATTTACCTAGTTTCTTTGCTTCTTCTGTGATGGCAGAGCAAGCCTTTAGATCAATTCCAAAAGACTTCTCTTCCCATTAATTCTCCGCCTATGATACCTATATTTATTGTTTTCATATATGGTTATTAATCGAACTTACGTTAGTTAGTAGTTAGTTATTGGTCAAATATCTAATTACTAACTACTTAATACTAACGGCTACTCAGAAATTTCTTAAGTTTTGGAGCAATGACTACTTGACAAAATTGATTTTCAGGATTTTGATTAAAGTAATTGTGGTGGTAATTTTCTGCTACCCAAAAAGTTACAGCAGGTTCTATCGCTGTGACGATTGGAGCATTGAACACTTGTGCATTTTCTAATTCGCTAACGAAATTTTGGGCTTCTGTCTGTTGCTCATCCGAATGGTAAAAAATAACCGAACGATATTGGGTTCCAACATCAGCACCTTGGCGATTTAAGGTGGTTGGGTCATGGGTTTTGAAAAAAACTTCCATTAATTCTTGAAAGGAAGTTTGAGTTTCATCATAATTGATTTCAATAACCTCTACGTGGCCTGTTGCGCCAGAACATACTTGTTCGTAAGTTGGGTTTTCACGATTCCCGCCCATATATCCAGGGGCTACTGAAATGACGCCTGGGGTATTTTGAAAGATTACTTCTGTACACCAGAAGCAACCTCCACCGAATGTTGCTATCATATTTTTAATTCTATTGGATGACAAATTTACGAAGAAAATAGCATTAGCCTTCTTTCCTTTTGTAATGGAACTTTCCTTTTTCTATTAAGTCTTGTTTATCCTTGTCGCAAATTGCAAATGTAAATCCATCTTGTAATGCATAAGAGCCATATTCTCCTTGTTTGTTTAAGGCTAGAAAGCCCACTTGAATATCCTTCGCGATATCAGGTTTTTTCTTCACAATACGCAATACAGCCTCTTTGCAAGCCTCTTCTGGAGACAAACCCTGCCGCATCAACTCAACCACCAAGAAGCTTCCTACCGTTCGGATCACCTCTTCACCCACTCCTGTGGATGTTGCCCCTCCGATTTCATTGTCTACATATAAGCCTGCGCCGATGATGGGACTATCGCCTACACGGCCGCGCATTTTAAAAGCCATCCCACTGGTGGTGCATGCACCAGATAAATTGCCATTGGCATCTAGGGCTAACATGCCTATAGTGTCGTGATTGTATTGATTACCTGGTAATTTTTCTGTGGCAAAGGCTTTATTTTCTATATTAATCATTGGTTTGTAGTTCTTTTCCTTAAGCCATTCTTTCCAAGCCTTTTCGGAGGATTCGATCAATAAGTTTTCTTCTTTAAATCCCTGTTCAATAGCAAATTGCTTGGCGCCTTCACCTACTAGCATGACATGAGGAGTTTTTTCCATCACCAAACGAGCGACCGCAATAGGGGAGGCGATATTTTCCAATGCAGCTACCGAACCACAGTTCCCTTGCTCATCCATGATGCAGGCATCCAAGGAAACATGTCCATCGCGGTCAGGATATCCGCCTTTGCCAACGGTCGGGTTAGAAAGGTCTGCTTCTGCTACCTGAACACCTTTTTCAACAGCATCTAATGCGCGACCTTCTTTTTTTAAGATCTCCCAAGCAGCAGCATTCGCAGCTACCCCAAAATCCCAGGTCGAAATAACAATGGGTTTACGAATCGTTGCTGTTTTATTGGATGCTGTTTGGCAAGAGATCACCGTAGCTATGCTGCCTACGCCTGCTGCTGCAACGACAGATTGTTTTAGAAAATTCCTTCTTGATTGCTTACTGTTCGTCATGATTGATTTGTAATTATACGTTCTACTGCGTTTTTAGCTTTTATTGATTGCAAAATCCGTAAAAAAATGCTTAATTGCATGCGTTATAAATACGCATTTTGCGCATTAAATTTTGATTCATTTAACTAATCAAATAATGATTAAAAATACTTCAATATTTTGTTTTCTCTTGCTATTCTGTAAAATTTCTTTTGGTCTGCAACAGGCATCGCAAATGAAAAATACAGAAACGCTTATTCATGAGCCAAATGGATTAGACTCCACGCAGCTTAAGAAATTGGAAGCCATTGTCCAAGAAGCAAAGCGGCAATTTGCACCGGATAAACGTACGCGCATTGTCACGTTAACGGTGATCGATTTAAAAAATCAACGATTTGAAATTGAATCTACCGAAGATAATGCATCTGCATTTATTCAGAAACAAATCAAAGGCCTGCCCATTCAAGTCAAGATAAATAGTTTGCCAGATAGTAGTGTTGGGGATAAACAATTTGCCATTGTCAATCTTTCTGTTGCTAACTTTAGAACACAACCTGGAAATGCCTCAGAAATGGCTACACAAGCACTGTTAGGTACCCAAGTAGATTTATTGCAAAAAGCCAATGGAGAATATCGGGCGAGAACACCGGAAGGATATATTTCCTGGGTTCCTGCATCAGCAGTCACAGCCATGAATAAAGCGGAATTGCTTGCTTGGAATAAACAGAAAAAATTAATTTATACCCAAGAGTTTGGGAAGTCTTATTCCCAAGCAGATTTAAAAAGTATCCGTGTGACGGATTTGGTATATGGTAACATTTTGAGTTTAATCGGAGAAGAATCTGGCTATTTCCAAGTTCAATACCCAGATAAGCGGATGGCCTATATTCCCAAGTCAGAGGCTATTTCGTTTGATGTCTGGTTAACGAGTAGATCCTTAACTCCGGAAAATGTTGTTGCAAGTGCTAAAACAATGATGGGTTTACCTTATTTATGGGGTGGTACGTCTGTAAAAGGAGTAGATTGCAGTGGCTTTACTAAAACTTCGTATTTTATGAATGGCTATGTTATTCCTAGGGATGCGTCACAACAGGTATTGGCAGGGGAGAAAATTGATATTTTGGATCAGGAAGGTCATTTCGATGCTAATAAAGCCTTAAAAAATCTAAAGCCAGCGGATCTCTTGTTTTTTGCTTCTGGTAAAAATAGCAATCCAAATGCGCGAGTTACCCATGTGGCCTTGTACCTGGGGAATGGAGAATTTATTCATGCAGCGGGAACTGTTCGCATAAATTCCATGTTTAAAGATGCTGCCAATTACGATGATTTTCAAACAAGAACGGTGGTTGCTGCCAGAAGATATATTGGAGTGAATGACCAGCAGGTCGAAAAAATTCAAAATAACCCTTATTATACTGTAAAATAATATGAGCACTAACAATTGGGAAAGTAGAAGCATGGGGGCTTTTACATTAAGGTATAAACCCTATACTTTAGAACTAAGGCATGTCTTTACCGTAGCGTCATTCAGCAGAAATACTACGCCTGGTTTATTGTTGGAGTTGGAATATGAGGGTTTGGTAGGGTATGGCGAAGCCAGTATGCCTCCTTACTTAGGAGAGTCCCAAGAAAGTGTTATTCAATTTTTAAGGAAGATTGATTTATCCCGATTTAAATCTCCTTTTGAAACCGCCGATATTCTTCATGCGATCGATGAAGTAGATCTGAAAAACACGGCAGCGAAGGCTTCTATTGACATTGCTTTACATGACTTATTGGGGAAGTTAATGGGGCAACCATTTTATAAAATTTGGGGTTTGAATCCAAGTTTAATTCCTCCGACTTCTTTTACTATAGGGATCGATACGGAAGATATGATTCGTAAAAAGCTGGCAGAAGCTGAACAATTTGATATATTAAAAGTAAAATTGGGGCTTGAAACAGATCGAATGATTATTGAAACTATTCGATCGGTAACTGATGTGCCATTATGTGCAGATGTAAACCAAGGTTGGAAAAATAAAGAGGAAGCCTTAGAAATGGCGCATTGGTTAAGCGATCAAAATGTTGTTTTCTTAGAGCAACCCATGCCAAAGGAAATGATAGACGCTAATGCCTGGCTGACCGAGCGGTCTCCTATTCCTACTATTGCAGATGAAGCTTGCCAACGTTTAGTGGATGTGCCTAAATTACAGGGGGTATATTCAGGAATAAATATCAAATTAATGAAATGTACAGGCATGCGAGAAGCCAAGAAAATGGCGGAACTGGCCAGAGCACTCGAACTTAAAGTTATGCTAGGCTGCATGACGGAAACCTCTTGCGCTATTTCAGCTGCTGCACAATTGGGGCCACTGGTAGATTGGGCAGATCTTGATGGTGCTTTATTGATTGCTAATGATGTGTACGAAGGGATGGCTGTGGTGGATGGAAGGTGTATTTTGCCTGATCGTCCCGGGATTGGCCTGCGGAATATTTAATAAAATTTTTAGTAAATAATTGAATTGATAAACTTCTATAGGGATACACTATAGAAGTTTTTTTATGGAGATTAACTAATTAAATTAGAAACTAAGTTATTAGGACTCCTGTCTGTAAAATATTGATTCTTAAAATACCCTATAAGAGCTTAAATAGTAGAGATTACGCTGTTTTTTCGTTGCAAAGATTTGGATTCCCTCATCAGCAATAGACTTGTTGATGTGCCTTGAATTTACATTTCTCTTGCATATTTAGGATTTTGTATATTTTTTATTGCCCACATATTTTCCATCCGCTTTTTGTCTTTTATATGGAACTCATTCGGAACTCATTCGGAACTCATTCGGATATCGATCGGAACTGCTATGAAAATTTTCGAAGGATTTCCGATGGATTTCCGAATGATTATCAAGTGTATTCAATCTTTTACTCCTCTAAATTTTAAAATTAGGCGAATTATTTTAATATTAATTTAACATATGTTAACATTTAAAGGATATTCTTTCGAATGTATTTGAATAAATATTTAAGGATGTAAAATTTTGCAATAAAAAAAGGCTATTTAGTGTTTTTTAGGGAAGTAAAATGAAAATTATTCTACCTGTTTGTGGTTTAATTCGAAATATAAATCAATAAATGTGTTTTTGTTATTCATATAGCGTGTTTTATGGATGTATGCAGGTGTTTTGTAGATGTAAAACACGATTGGTTGTGAATAAATTGATTTTATGAATCGCTTGATGGTTATTTTTGGTTTTGTGCGCTGGTATTTCGGGTTAATCAAAAAAACGTAGCTGTATTTTTATTATTTAGTTGTTTCTTAGTGATTAATGTTTGTTAAAGACTGCATAAAAACGTCTTTAATTGCAAGATTCAAGGGTAAAAAGCGATGTTAATCGATTAATGTTGCTTTTTTTTGCAATAATCTTGTAATTAATCTCACAAATAAGTTACCTTAGTGTAAGATTTTTAAAACCAATCAAGCTAAAGATGAATCTACCTTCAATCATTTCAATTGCGGTAGCATCAGTTTGCTCAATGCAAATGCTATCTGCACAACAACAATCTATAGCTGGAAAAATCACTGATAAAAATGGATCACCTATCGTAGGTGTGTCCGTATTTATTAAAGGTACCCAAATAGGGACTTCCAGTAATGAAAATGGATTATTTTCAATTAATGCCTCATCCAACAGTATTCTCGTTTTTAGTGCTGTAGGCTATGCCAGCCAGGAGCTTGCTCTGAATGGTCGTAGTAACCTGCAAGTGACTATGGATGAGGATAGTGGTGAAATTGACGAGGTGGTGGTAACGGCGTTGGGGATTCAACGTAGCCAACGTTCCTTGGGTTTTGGTGCTCAGGGTGTTTCCAGTAAAACGCTGAATGCGAATAAGCAACCCAACATGATTAATGCTATGCAGGGTAAAGTTGCTGGTGTAACAATTAGCTCTACTGGAGGTGCGCCCGGACAAGGAGCAAATATCCAAATTCGAGGTAATAACTCCATCGATCCTGCACGAGAAAGTCAACCATTATTTGTTATCGATGGAATTTTGATGGATAACAGCACCTCTGTGCAAGGAGGTGGTGCTGAATTGCGAGGCATGAGTAACCGTGGGGTAGATATTAATCCGGACGACATCGAAACC
Source organism: Sphingobacterium sp. HJSM2_6 (assembly GCF_049316305.1). Classification (NCBI taxonomy): domain Bacteria; kingdom Pseudomonadati; phylum Bacteroidota; class Sphingobacteriia; order Sphingobacteriales; family Sphingobacteriaceae; genus Sphingobacterium; species Sphingobacterium sp. HJSM2_6. The sequence goes on along the minus strand of NZ_JBMOXB010000009.1, from coordinate 162,879 downwards.
ATGAATATCTTGAAAGGTGGGGCAGCCACTGCTTTATATGGCTTACGTGGTGCGAATGGCGTAGTTATTATCACGACGAAAAGTGGAAAGGCAGGTACTTTAAAGATTGATTACCAAGGGACGGCAGGATTTGAGAATGTGAATAAAACTCCAAAGATTCAAGATACGTATTCCCAAGGCTGGAAAGGAGTTTATAGTGCTGATGATTTTTGGCCATCTTGGGGACCGACCGTGGATGAAGCTAAAAAACTAGACAATACACACCCTAATCAATTGTATAATCCATTCGAAGAAGCATTTGATACAGGTTCACAATTTAGAAATTCCTTAAGCTTTGCTGGTGGTTCTGAAAAAATGAATTTCTTAGCATCTCTTTCTCAAATGAGTCATACTGGGGTATTGCCGGCTACCGATTTTAAAAATTACCAAGCACGGATTAATACCAATTTCACGATTTCGGAGAAATTAAAAGGAGGTGTTTCCCTAAACACAACGAATTCAGGTGGGTTCCGAGGAAATGCAAACCGCTACGCAGAACAATTAATTTATTGGTCTCCAAGACATAATTTGCGCGATTATATTTTAGATAATGGAACGATGAATGCCTATGGCGGGACCGATAATCCAATTTATATAGCGCATACCAACAGATTGAAAGATGATGTATTGCGGTTGATCGGTGGAGCGAATGTGACTTACTCCCCTGCGAAATGGGTGGACCTTTCCTACCGTTTGGGTATAGATGCTTACCGCGATACTAGAGAAGGTACAGCCATAGGATTTAGAGGCTTAGCTGATGAAAGATTAGTTGCAGATAATGGAGTAGAAGGTGCCGATGGTCGTGGATACTATAATGTTTATAATAATAACTTCCGAGCAATCAGTAGTACATTTATAGCTACTCTAAAACACAGTTTCACTTCAGATTTTAATGGAACTTTACGTTTAGGCCAGGATATATACGATCGTCGGAGAAAGCAAAATGCAATAGAAGGTGGTGACCTTACGGTATACAATTGGTTTGATTTAGGGAATGCTAATATTTTAAAGTCCAGTTCGGATTTAAGAGCCTATAGGTTGATGGGCTTGTTTGCAGAAATGGCTTTTGATTATAAAAACTATTTATTTTTAAATGTTACCGGGCGAAATGACATTACTTCCTCATTAAATAGACCAAATAATTCTTTTTTCTATTCTTCCGCTTCATTAAGTTATGTGTTTTCAGATCATATTCAATTGCCTGAAAGCATAAATTATGGCAAGCTGCGCTTATCTTATGCTGGAATTGGTAAGGATGGTGCCGAATATTCTACGAGTGCAGGTTTTGCGCCTTATATCAATCTTCCAACTGGATTTATCGGGTTCACAAGACCGGCATTATTGGGTGATTACAATTTGAAACCTGAATTTACCAATACAATTGAGGCTGGTTTGGAATTGAAGTTTTTGAAAAATCGCTTAGGTTTTGATTTAAATTTCTATAATTCTACCAGTAAAGATCAAATCATTCAAGTGCCAGTGAGTTCTACAACAGGATTTGTTACTGCAGCGATCAATGCGGGAAGTTTACGTAATAGGGGTTTAGAAATCACTTTGAATACAGTTCCGGTGAAGAAAGATGATTTTTCATGGTCTTCGGATATCAACTTTTCATTCAATAGAAGTAAGGTGTTAGAAATCAGGGAAGATCTAAAAGATGAAATTATCGTCGCTTCAGAATTTGGGTATTTAAGTTCCAATGTGTATATGATCATTAAACCAGGGGAATCTTACGGGGGCTTATATGGTCGATCATTTAAACGATACTATTCTGCGGACGAAATAGCTCAAGGTTTGGATAAATCGGATGAATTGGATAAGGACAGACCGCTTTTAATCGGAGCAAATGGTTTTCCAGTATTGGAATCTACTTCCAATCGTAAAAAACTTGGAAATGTACAGCCAAGTTGGATAGGTGGTTGGAATAATACGTTTACCTACAAAAATTTAAGTATGAACGTGTTATTAGATGCGCGTGTAGGGCAATCCAGATATAATCAATTAGGGAACTTTATGTCTGCCTTTGGATACGCAGATTACACCGAAGATCGTAACGATTACAAAGTCTTCGAAGGTAAGTTGGCCGATGGTACGGAGAACACGAAAGAAATATGGTTAGGCCAAGGTAATGACCCGAAAAATAATGTGAATTATGGTGATGGTTTTTACCGTTTATACCATCGTGGAAATTCGGAGGCTTTTGTGGAAGATGCTTCTTGGTTAAGATTGCGTTCCGTATCGGTAAGCTATAGTTTGCCACAGAAATTGTTCAATAATAAATTTATCAAGAATGTACAAATGTCTGTGATTGGAAACAATTTAGCATTATGGACCAAATATTCAGGCTACGATCCGGAAAGTTCAACGACGGCTAGTGGATCTAATATTGAGGGATTTGCAGGGATGACTTACCCTGCTGTACGCAGTTTCTTATTTAGTTTAAATGTTGGCTTTTAATTATTCGAAATCATGAAAACATTATATAAATTAGGTAGAATATCTTTATTAGCTATCGCATTAGCATCTTTCAATAGCTGTGGTGATTATTTCGATTTGACGGATAATCCAAATTTAGTGCAGGAGCCACCATTGAAAGCATTATTGACTACCGCTACCCATAAAGCTGCATTTAATAATTACCGAATTGCATCTATTACCAATTCGTATGCTCAATATTTTGCAAGTTCTTCCGCAGGCGGTGATACCGATACCTATAAGACCACAGATAACTCTGGGACTTGGAATAACTTATATTATGCCTTAGCAGATTTATATGACTTTATGCAAAAGTCAGAAGAACAAGGAGCTTATCACCATTTAGGAGTAGCTCAATTGCTTACCGCCTTTCAGTTAGGTTTAGTCGCTGATACCTGGGGTTCGGCACCATATAGTAAAGCATTTGGTAAAGAACCTACCTTAAATGTCGCATACGACACAGAAGAGGAATTGTATAATGCACAGGTGGAATTGGTAAACAAGGCCTTGGAAAATTTTGCAAAAACAGATGCTACCCAAGTCCTATCTGAAGCGGAAGATTTAATCAATGGGGGTGATGTGGATTTATGGATCAAATTTGGTCAAGGGATAAAAGCACGCTTGTTGAATAAAATTTCGAAGAAATCTACGTATAATGCGGCAGCGGTTTTAGCAGCTACAGCAGCGTCTTTAAGTTCCAATGCGGAAGATGTAGGCATGTCTACCTATGATGGGGTTAATCCTTGGGCTTCTATAGCTAGAAGTAACTTGAGTAATACCTTAGGCGGTTGGTTATCGAGCAATTTTGTGGACCATTTAAATGGGGTTAAGTATGGAATTGAAGATCCACGAATTTCTAAAATAACAGAAAAAACAGTGCATGATGTATATGTAGGAACAAGAAATGGAGAAGGAAATGTTGGTGCGGCAAACACTGTTCGGGATGAGTGTTACATCAGTTTAAATTCGCCACTGACCAGTGATGCATCTCCTTTGTATATCATTACCTATGCAGAGATTAAGTTTATAGAAGCTGAGGCTGCATTTCGTAATAATAATAAACCATTGGCTTATACCTCGTTTTTGGCAGGAGTAAACGCGAATATGGATAAGTTAGGTGTGTCGGCTTTAGATCGTGCGGCCTATATCAGCACAATTTCTGTAGGGCAGGCAAACTTAACCTTAGCCGATATATTCAGAGAAAAATATGTGGTGACTTACTTGAGCGCTGAAGCATGGAATGACGTTCGTCGTAACGACTATGCCTATAAAAATTTCCAATTGCCGGTTGGAGCATCTTTAGGTACCGAATTTATTCGTAGGGTCGCTTATCCAGCTGATGAGTATACCGAAAATGGATCCAATGTTCCGGAACAACCGGTGTTGAGTTCGAAACTTTGGTGGGACAAACCATAAAAAAAAAGCTCCTTGGAAATTTCCAAGGAGCTTTTTTTTTAGATTTTAGATCAGGTATTTTATTGATCTTGGTAGAAGGTATCTCAGGGTTAATGCCTTTTAAAACAGGCCCATTTGTCCTTTGTCATCAATCTGAATATCGTCAGGATTGGTGATTTCAAAGGTTACGTCGTTGGCGTTGTTTGCTTCTGATTTAGTGTTTTCAGTAGCGTCAGCATGCTCTTTATTTTGCAAGTTTTCATTGCTGGAATCTTGTTTTATACTGCTAGATAAGTCTTTTTCTTCAGTCAGCAATTTTATATGCTGAACAGTATGGAAAGAAAGTCTATTGCCTTGAGCTTTCATGCCTTTTACATCTACAATCTCTAAAAGCGATTGATCCAGGTGTTCTTTTACTTGGGACTTACCTTTTAGTAAATTTAAAGATGCAACAGGAGCATCGTTATTCGTTAATACCACAAGTTTACTTTCTTCTCCAATAAATTTTACACGTTTGCCAACAGCGCTGTCGTCAAAGGTGAAGCGTTTTACGTAAAAAGTCCCGGTCTTATTATCTTGATGGATAGCGGTATATACCTGTGTGGGGATAAACTTTTCTAAGCGAATCATCTTTTCGTCGAAATGATTGTTTAGGTCGAAGTTTGATAATTCGTAAGAACCATCATTCACGACCATTAGAATCTTATCGTCACCATCAAACTCTCCTAGATACCTGCCACGTTCATCGGCATTCAATCGTTTCAAGATATCATCGTACCAAATTTTTCTACGCGATAAGGTGGAAATTCCAGCACTTTTAAAAGTGATTTTTTTAACGGGGTATTTGCTGACAATATTCCCTTGAGAAGCACGACCTTTGATGGCTACTTCAGCAAAGTCTAAGTCGAAGTTAAGTTTTCGCAACTTGGTGTGTGGTTTCAATTGTACATTGACAATTTCGGCCTCCCCATTCGCATTGGCGGTAAAGTAAAGAATTTTACTGCCTTTTGTTGCTTTACCGATATCGTATTCTTTATCCCGTGTTACGGCGGTAACGGCAAATCGTTTCATGTAGTTGGTGCTAGAAGCACCGTCTTTATAGATGGCGTTATAAATGGTGCGCTCATCTCCTTTTTTGAAGACAGCAACATGGATAATATCTTTGCCGACGAACACTTTATCTTGAACTTTCACGACAGAATACTTACCGTCTGCACGGAAAACAATGATATCGTCAATATCCGAACAGTCACTTACTAATTCATCTTTACGCATATTGGTTCCGATGAAGCCTTCTTCGCGATTAACATACAGTTTGGCATTGGCTAGAGCGACTTGCGTGGCTTCAACTTTGTCAAAAATACGTAGTTCTGTTTTGCGCTCTCTTCCTTTGGCATATTTTGAACGGATATATTCAAACCATTTTATCGCGTATTCCGTTAGGTTACGTAAGTTTTTCTTTACCTCTTTAATCTCATCTTCCAATGTTTTCATCTGCTCGTCAGCTTTCTTGACATCGAAGCGTGTGATGCTACTCATGGGTTTGTCAATCAATCGCTTATAGTCTTCGGCATTTATGGCGCGATAAAATTGATCAAAGAATGGTTCAAATAATCGGTTTAAAACTTCGACAACGGTTTCAAAATTCCCTGCATTTTCATAGTCGGCATGTTTATACATCCCTTCTTGAATGAAGATTTTTAATAAGGAGCTAAAGAATATTTTTTCTTGTAATTCGTGAAGTCGAATTTCTAATTCTAATTTTAATAGATTTTTTGTTTGTTTACTGTTTTCAATCAAGATGTCATTGACACTCATAAAATGAGGCTTATTATTCTTGATGACACAGGTATTTGGAGAAATAGAAGTTTCGCAAGCCGTAAATGCATAGAGTGCATCGATGGTGACATCGGGAGAAATACCTGGTGCTAGGTGCACCATGATTTCCACAAACTCTGCGGTATTATCTTCAATTTTTTTGATTTTTATTTTTCCTTTTTCATTCGCGGTAACGATGCTGTCAATCAAACTTCCAGTTGTTGTACCAAAGGGAATTTCGGTGATGGCGAGCGTTTTCTTATCTCGTTCTTCAATCTTTGCCCGCACACGAATTTTACCTCCACGTTGACCTTCGTTGTAATTGGATACATCGGCCATGCCACCTGTAGGGAAATCGGGGAAGATATTGGGTCTTTCTCCCTGCAGTACTTGAATGGATCCGTCAATGAGTTCTAGAAAATTGTGCGGCATAATTTTGGTTGCCAAGCCTACAGCAATACCCTCCGCGCCTTGTGTAAGGAGTAATGGGAATTTAACAGGTAGGGTGACAGGTTCTCTATTTCGACCATCATAGCTGAGTTGCCATTGGGTGGTGTCTGCATTAAAGACTACTTCATTCGCAAATTTAGAGAGCCTTCCTTCAATATAACGAGCTGCAGCAGCGGAGTCTCCTGTGATTGGATCTCCCCAGTTTCCTTGACAGTCAATTAATAAATCTTTCTGACCAATTTGCACCATCGCATCACCAATAGAAGCATCACCATGGGGGTGGTACTTCATCGTATTTCCAATGACATTAGCCGCTTTGTTGTATCGACCATCATCCATTTCTTTTAACGAATGAAGGATCCGCCGTTGTACGGGCTTAAAACCATCATTGATGTGAGGTACCGCACGGTCCAAAATCACATAAGAAGCATAATCTAAAAACCAATTTTCATAAAGACCTGATAAAGCAATGGTATTGCTTTGATGGTCTTGATGGTCCTGGTTTGGATTGATTTCGTTGTTTTCGTCTGTGTTGTTGATTTCGTCACTCATGTACTTTTCAGTAAATTTTTGAAGGGTATGTAGGTTTGATTTCTACAAACCTTGTAAAAATACAAAAAATCATTCTATTTAAGCGTGCGATGGGAGGATGTTCTACTTGAACTTTTGCATTATTTCCTGTACTTTTAGCAAGAAACAGAAATAACCAATGATTAAAAAACACCTGATCACGCTTTTATTTTTAGCATTAGTGCTATGTGCTACGGCACAGCAAGCGACGTATAAATTACAAGAAGCAATTTCTTACCATACTGGTACTTCCGATGCTTATAAAAAGGAAAAATGTCAATTGGATATTTATTACCCTGTTGGGAAGCAGGATTTTGTGACGGTGGTTTGGTTTCATGGGGGAGGTTTAACGGGTGGACAGCGAGAAATTCCTGATTATTTGAAAGAAAAGGGGATTGCAGTCATCGCTGTTGGGTATCGCCTGTCGCCCAAAGTAAAGGTTTCAGAAATCATTAAAGATGCTGCTGAGGCGGTGAAATGGACCTTTGACCACATCGAAGAATTTGGAGGTAGTAAAAAGAAGATTGTATTGTCTGGACATTCTGCCGGAGGGTATTTAGACTTGATGTTGGCTTTGGATAAACGTCATTTATCGGCGGTAGGTGCTTCTGCTCAGGATTTGTTGGGAGTGGTGCCTTTTAGTGCGCAGGCGATTACGCATTTTACAGCTCGTCAAGAACAAGGTCTTTCAATCAATCAGCCCGTGATTGATCAACTTGCCCCCTTATATTGGGTACGTGCAGATGCTGTTCCGATTACGTTGATTACGGGAGATCGTGAATTGGAAATGGTGGGCCGGTATGAGGAAAATGCCTATCTCGAGCGTATGTTAAAGTTAGTCGGTCATCAGCAGGTGAAATTATTGGAGTTGGATGGGTATGATCATGGGATGACTTATCCTGCTTTCCCCATTCTGCTCAAGGAAATTGAACGTTGGACTAAGTAACTGCCAAGCTTCATTGGGAAAATAAGTTTTTCTTTACGGACATTTTACTAAAAAAATTAGTATTTTTGAGGTCTTAGTATTTCAAGATGGCTATGCACGTGATGGAAGATAAGCGCTTTGTTTCTCATTTGGATTTGGACACTTTTTTTGTGAGTGTCGAGCGTTTGAAGAATAATAATTTTATAGGTAAGCCACTCATTGTAGGTGGTTTAAGTGATCGAGCAGTGGTTTCTGCATGTAGTTATGAAACCCGAAAGTTTGGTGTACATAGTGCGATGCCGATGAAATTGGCCTTACGCTTATGCCCACATGCTATCGTTTTGCGCGGAGATATGGATAGCTATAGTTATTATTCGCGTGTGGTGACGGATGTCGTTCGAGATTCGGTACCTGTGATGGAGAAGGCTAGTATCGATGAGTTTTATGTGGATCTGACTGGGGTGGATAAGTTCTTTGGTTGCAGTAAGTTTATGATGGAGCTGAAGGAGAAAATCAAGAAGGAAAGTGGCTTGCCGATTAGTTATGCCCTGGCTTCGAATAAGCTAGTCAGTAAGGTGGCTACCGATGATGCGAAACCAGATGGGAAGAAAGAAATTTTGCACGGTGACGAGCGGGAATATTTAGCACCTTTGAACATTTCGCGTATGCCTGGAATTGGTCAAAAGACAGGAATGTTACTGAACCAGATGGGTGTAAAGACTATTAAAATATTAAGTGAGATTCCACTGCCGATGATGCAGAATTTATTAGGAAAGAACGGAATCGATCTTTCTCGTAAAGCCAATGGAATTGATCCCTCACCCATTGTTCCTTATTCCGAACAAAAGAGTATTGGCTCGGAAGAAACCTTTATGCAGGATACTATTGATATTCAATTTTTAAATAGTGAGTTAATCCGTTTGACGGAGAAGTTAACCTTTCAATTGCGCAAGCAACAGCGTCTTACGGGTTGCGTGACGGTGAAACTTCGCTATGCGAATTTTGATACGGTAAGTAAGCAGATGGTTATTGCCTATACCGCTTCTGATGCGGTACTTCTTAAGAAGGTTAAAGAATTGTTTAGTAAGTTGTACGATAAGCGGATGCTGGTCCGTTTGATTGGAGTTCGATTTAGTCATTTGGTACAAGGCTCGCAGCAGATTAATTTATTTGAAGATACGGAAGAGGCTGTTCGTTTATATCAAGCGATGGATGCTATGCGGCATCGATTTGGGGATGAGGCTGTCAAACGAGCGATCTCCATTCCTAAGCTCGAAAATAAGTCGAAAGCTAAATTGTTTTGATGGGGGTATTGCGGTTTAGCTTTTTGAAGGCTGCAGCATAGTCTGCACACATCTTTTCCCAGCTGTACTGTGTTATACTATAAGATTGAAATGCTTTTGCCTGTTGCTGATAGCGTTTAGGGTCGCTTTGAAGTGCTTTTAGCTGTTTAATCCATGCCGCCACATCTGCAGATGGCAGGAGTAATCCGTTTTTTTGATGATGTATCGCATCTGTGATACCTTCCATATTGGAGGCCAAGACTAAAGTGCCAGAAATGGAGGCTTCTAAGCAGACTAAGCCAAAACCTTCCATGTCGCCAGGGATGGACAGGTTGGGCATGAGGAATGCTGTAGCATGTTGTAAGAACAATTGCAGATCCTGAAAAGGAACTTTGCCCAAATGGGTGACTTTGTTTTGTAATTCTTTGGTTTTTAGTAATTTGCGAATAGCCGATTGATCTGTTGGATAGCCTAAAAAGAGGGTTAATATTTGATGCCATTTGCGGGGTAAAAGCTGAAGTAGGCGTTCGCTAATTGTTGGTTTAGCATGAAATGGGCCTAGCATAATCAAGTGGAAATTTTGGGGCATATGGGGTATAACCTCTTTCAGTAACCAGGAAAACCCTTTTCTTTTTACTGGACGTCCAAGGGTAATGAGGTAAGGTTTTTGTAGCGGGCAGGAGGGGTATCGCTGTTGCAATTCGGTCAAGGACTCTGTTTTAGGGGAGGCCAATTGATGGTCTACACCATTGTTAATGACTTGAATTCGATGGGCGTCAATGCCCCGAAATCGTGCAGCGACAGCGGTAGCTTCACTTACTGCAATGATTAAATCATAGCGGTTGAAGCGAGGAATTATTTTCTGCTGAAAATAAGACACCGGAAAAACAACATCTAGTCCATGAAGAGTCACGGATTGCTTGATATGTTGATATCCTTTGTGAAATAATGCAAAGGAAGCAATTAATCCGTCATTGAAATGAATGCATTGAATCGAGGGATTTTGAGCAAGCATGTCGATAATTCGTGAATTAAGTCGGTAAAAAAACATAAAAATCGATTCATTGCCTTTGCGATAGACTAATTGATGGACTTTGGCGTATGGATGCATTCCTTGAATTAGCTCATAACTCTGCTTTTCCATTCCTCCTGTAGCTGGAGGATATTTATGACTGACAAACAATAATTCTAATTTAGGCATGGGCGAGCTGAGGGTTTTCTTTTTTAAGGATTAAATAGAGTATAAAACCGATGATTATCCAGAGCAATTGTCTGGTTCTTCGGAGGATAGATACCGTGATCCAAGTGGTTCCGACGGTGATCCCTAGCGCTTGTAACATGAGTTTGTTGCCTAGTTCTTCAATCCCAAGCTGTCCAGGAATGAAGGCACCTAAACTTTTAATCATCAATATGCTCATGTCTAATACAATGCCTTGCATGATACGGATGTCTATGGATAAATAACGTAGAATAAGGTAAAATTCCAAACTTCCAACAATCCAGTGTATGAATGAAAGGGCGTAAGAGCGCCAAAACAGTTGGTTTTGTTGCCGATAAAACTGTCGGATTTGCCCGAATAATTCCATTCGCTTTTCCTTAATTTTCCTGAGCCAATTGTTTTTTGGATGTATAAGTGGTATGGATTCATTGATTTTGGAATAAGAAAGCCAATAAAACAGGAATCCTTTTCCTAAAATCAAGACTAGGAATAAGGCATAGAAGGGCACAGTAAACTGTTGGATGATGTCTTGCCCTTGAGGGCTTAGCATAAGCCATATTCCAGCAAATATGACGAGTGATAACTGGGATAATATGGCTGTGATGCGGGAAATAAGGACGCTGTTCGTGATGACAGATGCTGGTATTTTAGCGGATTGTAGCAACTTAATTTTTAATACATCTCCTGCAATAATACTCGTTGGGTTAAATTGCCCAACTGTTTCTCCGATTTGTCGGATCGAAAATAATTTATAAAGAGATACACGGGCTTGATAATCTCCAAAACATACCTGCCAAGACCAAGTGGCAAAGAAGTAGGCGACTGCTGTTACAGCGAATATGATTGCATATCGAATTCCGATGTGTTGTAATTGTATCAGAATAACCTGGAAATTCGTGTTCCATAAGAATAGGGTCAAACAGATCAATATACTACTTAAGAGCATGATTTTAAACCATGAATGAGTTCTTCTTAGGGGCTTAGCCATATTGGTTTTCTAGCGAAAGTGTTGCTAATGCAGAAACATCTTCAAAATACATATCAGCCAATTTATTCCAGTCTAATTGTTGTGCATAATGTATAGCTTCTTCTTGTAAGGATTGCTTTAAGTGTGGATTGCTTAATATTTTTTTGATATAGAATAGGTATTCTTTGGCATTGTTTGGAACACATTTAAACCCATTGACTTCATGTTCGATTAGATTCGCACTGCCTCCGGCATTCGCAATCACACAGGGTAATCCCGAAGCCATGGCTTCGATGACGACATTTCCATAAGTTTCGGAAGTCGATGTGAATAGAAAAACATCGGCTGAAGCATATAATTTGGAAAGTTCTGCATGATTTAGTTTGCCCAAAAATAAGGCGTTTGGCATTTTATACATGGCCTCATTTTTTGCAGTTCCATCTCCTGCAATGAGTAGATTGAAGGGGTGATTTTCATATTCTAATTGCTTATAGATTTCGATGAGTGTTTGAATATTCTTTTCCCAAACGAGCCTACTGGTAAACAAGATGTTTGGTTTCTTGTTCTTAGTGATTTGCTGAATGTATTGTTCATCGCGCTTATTCTTGTTGAAGAGTTTGAGGTCTATTCCTCGTTGCCATAAATGCATGCGGTTAGTATCGACCCCTATTTCTTTTAGTTCTTGAATCATGTTCTTGCTGGGAACATATACTTTGTGGCAGGAATTGTAAAAGCGGATCATGGCTTTTCGAGTCCAATATTCCATGGGTTTAATCATCGAACTGAAGTTCCGTAGGTAATAAGCGATATAAGAAATAAAATGAGTGTGGTAAATGCTAATGACTGGGATGTTTTTCCGTTTGGCATATTCCAAAGCAAAAAAACCAAGGAGTGAAGGAGTCGCTATATGAATGACATCGGGATTAAAAGCTTTTAAGGCCTGCTCTAATCGGTTGCGCGAAAATGAGGGAAAGGCTAAGGAATAATCTGCATTCATAGGGATTTTTACCGTCGGAATTTTTAAGGTTTGGTGTGCTTGCAAAGAAGCTTGTCCACGTCCGTAAATAAATAAGTAGCGGAAGTGAGTTGTATTTATTCTATTGATGAGTTGAAACATGGTTCTCGATGCCCCGTCAAAATCTTCAATCATAATCTCGGAAAAAAAAGCAACTTTCTTCATTGTAGGTATGAAATACTGTATCTGGGTAAAAGTAATTGTGTTGTATTTATTAATTGATAAGAAAACATTAACAGTTTGTCAAATAATTATTTATTTAAACTGAAGCTTTAAAGATTTGTAAATAGATGTTAAACAAATATTTAACATCTATTTGTGTTTTACGTCATATTTGCTCTTTTACTTTGTTTAAGCAAATGAGCAATGCATGTTACAAATCAATATTCCTTATCCTGCAAAGCGTAAATCTTGGAATTTGGGACTACTAAGTCTGTTGACCATCTTTGTTTCTGTAGGTTTTATGATGAGTTTTAAGCGTGTAAAAGCGTCCAAAGTGGATTCATTTCCTTCCTATATTGCTTTGTCAGATCGAACCTCTGGAGATTTATCTTTATTGACGTATAATATTGCAGGATTACCTGAAATTATTTCCAGTGCTCAAACGTCTAGATCTTCGAGTATTCGCAGGATTGGAAGTCGGTTGGAAGCATTTGATATTGTAAATGTGCAGGAGGATTTTAATTATCATGAGGATTTGTATACGGATAATTTGCATCCTTATCGTACAGTGAGTATGGGTGGTGTGCCTTTTGGAGATGGCTTAAGTACCTTGTCAAAATATCCGCTAGTGGAAACACAACGCATTGCATGGGATTCGTGTTCTGGTGCGGATTGTTTAACCCCTAAAGGGTTTTCATTTAGTCGGGTTCAATTGGCTAAAGAGGTGTTTGTAGATGTGTATAATATTCATGCGACCGCCCAAGATCATGAGCAAGCATTACGGGCGAGGGGAAGTAATTTGAATCAATTTTTGAAATTTATAGAGACGCATTCTAAAGGAAATGCTTTACTGATTATGGGTGATTTTAATGCACATTATGCATTTTATAAAGATCATATCCGTCAGTTTCAGCAAGCAATGAACTTGCAAGATGCTTGGGTTTCCTTGTGTAATGCTGGGGTAATTCCGGAGGAGGAAGTTGATTTTCAGGCACAGCATGCACTGATGGTTCACGATGGAATGGAGAGTATTGATAAAATCTATTTTCGAAATAGCGATGAGCTTATTTTTAAAGCCAAGCGCTATCGGGTTGAAAAGGAGTTGTTTACTAATGATGAAGGCGAGCCTTTGTCGGATCATTGTGCAGTTTCATTGACGTTGGGTTGGGAATTGAAAACTATTAGGAAGAAATGATGGTATTAGTAGTATAGCGTGTGGAAGAAAGAAATTGTTCAGAGGCATGCTATCAATGGGCTTGGATATGTCTGAATTGGTTTGTGTATTTATTATAAAGAGTAATTGATGGTTTTAATTTGTATCCTCGTTGTTTTAGTTATTGTATTGTTGTTTATCATCAAAAAGTTAAGGAGGGATTTAATTTCGGTCGTCCTGACGGAAGAAGAGTTTTCAGATAGTCAATTTTCTAAGGGTAAATTTAATGTATTGACATATAATATTGCCGGTTTACCTCAGGGGATTTCTGCGGCAAAAATGCCTCGAAGGTTGAGCATCACGGAGATTGGAGAAAAAGTGGGCCGCTTTGATTTTGTGAATGTGCAAGAAGATTTTAACTATAATACGGCTTTTTATTCGCTAAATACACATGCCTTCCGAACCGATCATAAAGGGAAAATTCCTTTGGGGGATGGGTTAAATACCTTGTCAAACTACCCTATAGTGGCTTATCATCGGATTCCTTGGAGGCATTGTAGTGGTCCGGATTGTTGGACGGTGAAAGGATTCAGTTATGTCGAGATTCAATTGGATCATAATGTATTTATTGATGTGTATAATGTACATGCTAATTCTAGCGATGTGGCAAGAGCTGCTCGAGCAAGACGTGAAAATCTTCGGCAACTAGCGCAGTATATCCACGAGCATTCACAGAATAAGCCTGTACTAGTTATGGGAGATTTTAATGCGCACTATGCCTATAAAAGGGATAATTTACATGAGTTTTTAGTTACTACTGGTCTTTCGGATGGTTGGGTTCAACTCGTTCAAAAAGGGACGTTTCCTGAAATTAAACCTAAATTTAAAGCACAGGATATGCTTTCGCTAGATAATGACAGCGAGAGTTTAGATAAGATTTTTTTTAGAAACTCTAAAAACTTCCAATTTATCGCACAGGATTATTTGGTGGAATCTGAATATTTTAGAAATGCGGATGGAGAGCCTTTATCGGATCATTTGGCTATTTCGATGAACTTTGAATGGGAATGGCGCGGTATCGATACGGAATAATCTATTGTTTTTAAACTAAAATATTTAGGTTATAGTTTTTTTTAACATATAAATACTAAAAATATTAGTAAAGTTTAATTGAAAATTGCTAATCTTGCATTATGTTTTTAAATTGTAAGACTTGGTTTAGTTTTCACTATGGAACTTATCCTACTCAGGATTTAGTAGATCGGGCTGTGAAGTTGGGGATTGGTACATTAGCTCTTACAAATATCAATAGTACGGCAGATTGTTGGGATTTTGTGAGTAAATGTAAGCAGTCTGGAATTAAGCCGATATTGGGTACTGAAATACGTAATGGCAATAGGCTGTGCTATATTTTATTAGCGAAAAACAACGATGGCTTCTTGAAGATTCATGAATATTTGTCTTATCATAAACAAAGAGACATTGATTTTCCGCTACGTCCTTCATTGAGTTTGGAAAATTTATGGGTGATTTATCCATTTGAAGATCATCCAGACTTAGATTCACTCCAAGAGGAGGAATTGATTGGAATTAGAATGGATGATTTGCAAAAGTTGAGCTGGCAGGATGCGCTTGCACAAGATTGTTGGGTTGTTTTACATGCTGTTACTTTTCAAGATAAGTTTAATTATAACTTGCACCGAATATTACGAGCTATTGCCAAGAATACCTTGCTTTCTAAATTAACGAAAGCTGATTTTGCAAGCTCTAAGGAGGTTTTTGTAGAGGAAGGAACGCTTGTATCGGCATTTGCACGATACCCTTCTTTAATTAGTAAAACAGTACAAGTCTTAAAGAGTTGCTCCATTCAGATGGAGTTTCGTACGGATAAGAATAAGAAATATTTTACAGCTTCTGAAGAAGGTGATCATGAGCTGCTCACAAAGCTGGCCGTGGAGGGCTGTAAAATTCGTTATGGTGCTCAAAATAAAGAGGCATTGGCACGGGTGGATAAGGAATTGAAGATTATTCAACATCAGGGCTTTAACGCTTATTTTTTGATTGTTTGGGATATGTTACGGTATGCAAACGAACAAGGGTTTTATCACGTAGGTCGAGGCAGTGGCGCTAATTCGGTGGTGGCTTATTGTTTGCGGATTACAGATGTAGATCCAATTAAGTTGGACTTGTATTTCGAACGGTTTTTAAATCCGAATCGGAGTTCACCGCCAGATTTTGATATTGACTTCAGTTGGAAAGATCGGGATGCTATTTTTGATTATTTATTTATCCGGTATGGTAGACAGCATGTTTCTTTATTAGGGATGTATAATACCTTTCAGCGAAGAGCCATTATTCGGGAAATGGGGAAGGTTTTTGGTCTTCCAAAAGAGGAAATCGATGCGTTGGTTCAACAACGGGAATGGCATCCAGAAGATAAAATTCAGGCGCTTATTCAGAAGTATGGGGCAGGTTTAGTGAATTTCCCCAATCATATAAGTGTACACGCAGGGGGAGTGTTAATTAGTGAGAAGCCACTGAAGCATTATGCGGTGATGGATCTTCCTCCGAAAGGTTTTTTGACCTTGCAAATGGATATGTTTGAAGCCGATCGGATTGGGCTCTTTAAGTTTGATATTTTGAGTCAACGAGGCTTGGGGCATATCAAGGATGCATTGCAATTAATTCAGAAGAATAGAGGAGAATATGTTGATATTCATCAGGTCGATAAATTGCTTCAGGATCCGGTATTAGCAGATCGTATACGTCAAGCAGATACGATTGGTTGTTTTTACATTGAGAGTCCAGCGATGCGACAGTTGCTGGGGAAGTTGAAATGTTCCGATTACACAACCCTTGTGGCAGCGAGTTCGATTATTCGGCCTGGAGTAGCCCAATCGGGCATGATGAAGCAATATATAGAACGTTATCATGATCCTGATAAAGTGGTTTACCTGCATCCGAAAATGAAAGAACTCCTAAAAGAAACGTATGGCGTGATGGTCTACCAAGAGGATGTGATTAAGGTAGCGCATCATTTTGGAGGAATTTCATTGGAAGAAGCGGATGTATTACGTCGGGCGATGAGTGGTAAATACCGTTCGGAGAATAAATTTGAATTAATGCGCGCGAAGTTTTTTTCCAATTGCAAAGACAGGGGATATGATGATGGATTGACCGCCGAAGTATGGCGACAGATGGAAAGTTTTGGAGGCTATTCTTTTGCTAAGGGGCATTCAGCTTCATTTGCGGTAGAAAGCTATCAGAGTTTATTTCTAAAAACCTATTATCCTACCGAGTTTTATGTTGCTGTGATTAATAATTTTGGAGGTTTTTACCGTACGGAGTTTTATTTCCATGAATTGCAACGTCATGGCGCTGTCGTTGAATTACCTTGTTTAAATCATAGCGAGTATTTAACAAGTATTCAAGGGAATCAAGTATATGTAGGGTTTATTCATATTCAAGGGTTGGAGCAAGCTTTTGGTCAATTGATTTCCGAAGAGCGGCAATGTAATGGGCCTTATCAAGACTTGAATGATGTATTAAAACGCTTGCAACCATCTCCTGAACAGTTGAATATTTTGATTCGAATTTCTGCCTTGCGATTTACAGGTTTAGATAAAAAAACATTGTTGTGGGAGGCGAACTTTAGAGTAAAACGAGTCGCAGAACTGGTGACAGAAGATCTTTTTGGAAAGGAAGAGGTTCAATTTACACTACCACAATTTGAAGAAAATAGAATGGAAGATTTGAAAGATGAAATTGATCTATTAGGTTTTGTGGTTGGTGATTTTTTTGAGCTTTTAGACCCTAAGCATTTGTGCGGTACGGTAACAGCGACTAGTTTTAAAGATAACTTGGGGCAACAGGTCAACATCATTGGTCGCTTGGTAACTATCAAAGAAACCAGAACGATTAAAATGGATCGCATGTCCTTTGGGACCTTTTTGGATTATGAAGGGAATTGGTTGGATACGGTTCATTTTCCTATAACCATGAAACAATATCCTTTTCAGGGGAGCGGTTTTTATACACTGTATGGAAGGGTAATGGAAGAGTTTGGGGTGTTTAGTTTAGAGGTGTTGAGTATGAAGAAGCTTGGATTTAAATTAGGTTAGTAAGTAAAAGGCTGTAGTTTATGAAAACTACAGCCTTTTACGTTTATTTTTCGTCAGGATTATTTGATTTGTTTTCATCCTGTTTTAAATCCTGATAGGGCAATTCCTGAGACTCGTATATTTCTTTATAATGCATCTCTTGTTGAGGAGTTTGATTGTTTTTATCGGTATGAACCTCGATATCAATATCGATTTTTTTCTTGATTTTAGGTGTTCGTACGATTCCCCATTTCATCAGTAATTCTTGGGTGGAGTTTTTCTTAAGGTGTACTTTTTCAGGTTCACCGATTAAGAAGCCAATTGCTTCCATACCAGGAGAAGCGTCAAAAATAACTTTTAAGGTAGCGATTAAAGGAAGTGCGAGGATTAAACCAGCCAGACCAAAAAGCATACCTCCCAACAGAATTCCGATGATGGCCATTAAAGGATTGATACTAACCTTACTTCCGACAATATTTGGGGTGATAATATTTCCTTCCAGAAATTGAACAACTTGAAACCAAGCGACAACCCCGACAGCATACCAAGCGTTATCTTTTACGGCTAAGGCGAATAAGGCAGGTAAAATGGATCCAATAGCAATTCCGATGTAAGGTAATAGCATTAATAAAGAGGCTAAAGATCCAAAAAACCAGGCATAATCAATGCCCATAAACATCAGTCCAGCTGTATTTAAGATAGCAACGATTCCCATAACGGTAATTAATCCTACCAAATAGCTTTGTACAACCTCATAAATTTTATTGAGTACTTCGTTTACCTTATGTTGCGGTGATGATTTTAATGCTTTAAAGAAAAATTCTCTAAAAAAATCACGATAGTACAGCAAGAAAAAACTAAATAAAGGTACTAAAATAGCACTAGCAAGCATATTACCTATAGATCCGAAGGTCGAACCTACTGTTCCGGCTATATTTTCTAATGATTTATTTCCTTGCTCTTTAAGTTTGTCCATGACTTCTGTTTTTTCAATTCCGAATTGATCTTGAAGCCAGGTTTGTCCGCGTTCCAATACCGATAGGACTTTATCGGTAATGGCTGTAGCATCCTTTCCAATGATAATACTTTCATGTACAATAAACCAAAAAAGACCAGAGATCAACGTAATAGCGATGAGCACTGCTAAAATGGAAGCAAATGCTTTTCCTAAATGTAACCGTTCGAAAAAGCGTGCTAAGGGAAATAATGAAATGGATATTAGAATGGCAAATAGTAGAGGTAATAAAACACTCTGTGTCGCATACATTAAAGCCACGATCAGCACTAGCGCAAATAAGCTAGAGGCCAATTCCATGGAGTACGGTCTTTTGGTTTGATTTTTTTCCATATATTGCTTATAACAGGTTATCTGTTTTTTTGTTTTTCCAATCCCAGTAAATTATGTAAATAAACGCTAAAAATATAATAATAGCATTTCCGTACATAATATAGGGAATTCTAAATAAAACGTCGTGATAAATATAGCCGGCAAATAATGCACCAGCACCAATTCCCATTTCGAGCGCTATATACATGGTTGCCACAGCTTTTCCTCGGTATTGCGGTAAGGACAAATCGATAGTCCAAGCATTCACTGCTGGCGAAAATATACCGGTTCCAATACCATATAAGCAGGCACCTACGAGCAAATGAAATACAGAATGAGTAAAACCAATATAAAAAATAGAAAGTGCGATGATGACTAATCCAACTTTCATGACGACAATTCGACCATATCGATCGGCAACTTTTCCAGACAACAATCGAATTCCAATCGATGCCAATGTAAAAGCGGTAAAAAACAAGCCTTTATTTTGTATTTCCAGGTGTTCACTCCAGTCTGGGATTAAGGTGAGGATTACGCCGTATCCTGTATAAGAAAGCAGCGTTACAATTGCGGCAGGGATTACCCGCACTTCGATGATGTCGCGTCGAGAGATCTTTAGCATGTTTGCTGAGAAACGTTGACTTGTGTTCAGTGTTTCTTTCATGTTCAAGACGATAATAATGGATAGAAAGGCGAAACCTGAGGAGCAATAGAACATGCTGTTTAGCCCATAATCTGAAGCAACATAACTACCAATCGCTGGACCAATTGCTCCACCTATACTGAAACAAAGTCCATGCATACCAAGGGCTTCGCCCCATCGCTTGGAAGGAACGATATCAGCTACATATGCAGACGTGGCAGTAGGTTTAAATCCAGTAGAGAAACCATGAACTAGACGGAGCATAAAAAATCCAGCAATGCTGGACAAGATAGGGTAAAGAAAGCCACATACAACGCAGACGATGGATCCAATAGCCATGACGGGGACGCGACCCCATTTGTCGGTTAGTCTTCCGCTAAAAGGACGAGAAATACCGGCCGTTAACGTAAAGAGTGCAATGATTAATCCCTTGTGTTCCGCGCCACCCAATGCTGTTAAATAATTAGGCAGTTCGGGAATAATCATATTGAAACTCGCCGAAAAAAGTAGAGAGCTTAGGCAAAGTAGCGCAAATTGAAAGGTGTATAAGGGGCGATTATCTTCAGGAAGCTGCTTATCCATTGGTTGTATTCAATTTTTGTCGAGTTAACTCTGCACAGAAAATGGTGGTTGCAACAGCTACGTTAAGTGATTCTGCAGCTCCAATCCTCGGAATAGTTACTGCCTGTGTCACTTTTTCTATTAAGCTAGATCGGATGCCATTACCCTCATTGCCCATTAATATTAAACCTTCTTGATTGAAATTTGTTTGATAGATGGATTGGCCATTTAATAAAGCTCCATAAATGGGAAGAGGGTTATTTTGAAGCCATTCTTCCAGATCAAGGTAATGAATTGATATTCTGGATAAGGAACCCATGGTGGCTTGGACTACTTTTGGATTATACGCATCAACAGTCCCAATCGAACAAATGATGTTGCTAATTCCAAACCATTCAGCCGTTCGAATAATTGTCCCTAAATTTCCAGGATCTTGAACATCATCTAATACCAAGCTATGTTTATTTCGCAGTAAAGTAAGGTCAAGTAATTTATTTTCGGGGATCTCAACCAGTGCTAAAGCACCTTGAGGATTCTTTAATGTACTAATTTTGGAAAAATCAGCTCCAGATATTTCTTCAAGTTTTATATTTTGCGGTATTTTACCCAATTTTGCAACTGCTTCTGCCGTAGCCCATAATTTTTGTACTTTGTATGCAGAGTGAATAAATTCTAACACAGACTTTATTCCTTCGACAACAAATAGATTATGTTGTACTCGGAATTTTTTATGCTGCAAGGAGGTAATTAAACTGATTTGAGCTTTTGACAACATCGGATGAACGTAAAAAAAAGTAGTATTTTATATTATGCAAGTATAACATTTTTGTTGCTATTTTTTGCTTCCTGCCGTTCAGCAAAATATTTGGATGATAACCAAGCCCTTGTGACAGATGTGGATGTTAAAGGAGTTAATCCTGCTTTAAAAGAATCTGTTTCATTATACATAGACAACGAAATACGGCCTAATTCTCCCTTATATTTGACTATTTATAATGTGTTTAATACCCGGAAAGGACGCTATAAAAAGGAAAATATTAAGAATGTAGGAGAAGCTCCAAGAATCTTAGATTCCGCATTAGTAGAATTGTCCGGAAATCAAATAGAACGATTTTTGCAAACTAAAGGCTACTTTAATGCGAAGGTCACTCCGCAGATAGAAATTAAAAAAAAGAGAGCTAAAGTAGATTTTCTAACCGACTTGGGCGATCCCTATTTGATTGATACTATTCAAAGAAATGTGGAAGATCCTCGTGTAGATTCCCTCTATCAAAAAGAAATTGTTTCAAAAAGCCTAATAAAAAAAGGAAAAGCTTACGATGCGGTAGATTTATATGCCGAACGTGAAAACCTCTATTTCTACATGCGCAATGCGGGGTATTACGATTATCTTCGTCAATACATGCGGGTGGGAGTGGATACCATTGGGTTAAATCGACGTGCTAATCTACATATCCAAGTCACTAATCCGGAAGATTCATCGGCCCATCAGGTTTATTATATAGACAGTGTTTATTTCAATATTGAAGCCGCAGATCCAAGTTTGCGAAAAGTTTCTACGCCCTATTTAGATAGTATTACCAAAATTGTTTACACCGATGAAACCAAGAAATTTAGGTTACGTCCATTAGCACGGTATGCATACTTACGATCAGGTCAGAAATTTAGCGCAAAAAATGAAGAGCTTTCCTACGATCGATTGTATGAGATGAATGGCTTTCGATCAGTGAAGATCAATTATGAAAAAAAGGATTCTGCTCGATTG
This sequence comes from Sphingobacterium sp. HJSM2_6, assembly GCF_049316305.1. NCBI lineage: Bacteria > Pseudomonadati > Bacteroidota > Sphingobacteriia > Sphingobacteriales > Sphingobacteriaceae > Sphingobacterium > Sphingobacterium sp. HJSM2_6. The sequence goes on along the minus strand of NZ_JBMOXB010000009.1, from coordinate 141,012 downwards.
GATGTGTTTTATAATTTAATTCCTCGGGCTGCGATGAGCAACCAAATGGAGGGAGAATTTACATTTAGCTCAGGGATGAGTGGTTTTAATATTGGAAATACGTTTTCGCATCGGAATATTTTCGGGGGCTCTGAAACGATTGAGGTAAAAATGCGTTATGGGGTCTTATTTGACTCCCGTTTGAAGGGTAGTTTGGCGGATAAGATTTTTAATAATGATTTTCAAGTTGGTGTCAATATTTCCTTTCCCAGAATCTTAAGTCCTTTCCGTGTACGTAGTGTAGGAAAATATGGTTTGCCAAGAACTACTTTCTCCTCAAGTCTGCAATTGTTTTTTCAAGATCAGACCTATGCCAACCGATATTTGATTAATAGCCTGAATTACTTGTGGTTTGAATCGACGAACAAGATGCATAGTTTTACGCCTATCGTGGTGGAATATCGTGACGGTCGATTGGATGAGAATTTTAAACAGAGTCTGATAGACGGCGGATATACGCTGTATGTGGAAAGTAATGATAGGCGATATTTTGGTTTAGGCTCTCAATATGCATTTACCTATAATGCTCCGAAATTAACCAGCAAAGAGTCCTTTCATTATTTTAGAGGTGCTGGTGATATTAGCGGTAATTTACTAGGTTTAGTAAGTCAGGTTATTCCATTTGACAGCAATGATAAGAATGAGAAATTGTTGTTTGGAGTTCCCTACCTTCAGTATATCAAAGGGGAGGTAGATTATCGATTTTACAAGTTCTTAGGAGGAAATAGGCAATTGGTTTTTCGATTCAACTCTGGGGTTGCTGTGCCTTATGGTAATAATTCTTCTTTACTCATTTTTGAGAAAAGTTTTTTCTCCGGTGGTATGAATGGCATTAGGGCTTGGCAAGCACGAACACTAGGGCCGGGCGGTTATAATAGAGCTAGTAAACCTGAGGATATACGATTAAATTTACGTAACCTAGATCAATTGGGCGAAGTGAAAATTGAGTCGAATGTGGAATACCGCTTTAGAATGTTGAATAATTTCTTTGGCGCGAAGTTAAACGGTGCCACATTCTTAGACGCTGGAAATATATGGCGTCTTCGAAAAAATGATTTCAACATTGATGGCGAATTTCGAGGAAATCAATTTTTATCGCAAATCGCATTAGGTACCGGTTTCGGACTACGTGTGGATATGAATTATTTCACAGTACGTTTAGATGCAGGATTGAAAGTTAAGGATCCGCAGTTTTCAGGAACAGACCAATGGGTAATTAAACATTTATTCAATTCCAAGGAGTTTAGAAATAATTATTATAACAACAATAGACCCGATCGATACAGCTTTATCCAATATAATTTCGGCGTAGGTATGCCGTTCTAGTTATTAGGCATAAGCTATTAGCTATTATAAAAAGTAAAAACTCGGCTGAGGACTCAATCTTCAGCCGAGTTTTTTTGTCTCGTATCTCAAACCTCAGACCTCAACGCCAACAGCTCAAATTAGATCTTTAATTCCCATGATAATACTTTCCAAGACTTGTTTTAAGTCTAGGCCTTTGCTGTAGTTGAGGTAAAAGTAGCCAATTGCTAGAATTACCAGCGTAACTAGAAAGCGTTTGAATATGTAGGCTATAAATAAGATGGCTAATGGCAGAATAATTAAGAATAACCCTTTGATTTTATAAGGCGTGATTCCTTGTTCTGTAACGCGTAAAAAGTATAATTTTCCAAAATCTTTTGCCACATTTTCATGTTTGAAAAATACAAAAGTCGATGATTTTATGGACTGGCTTGTAACAGCAACACCATCTGTAAATTTTAAATCTTGTTGGAAACCATTGATGGTGAAAGCGAAGGAACCATTTATACTATTGTCGGTTTTTTCCAAAGAATCTAAGGCAATAATTGCTAGTTTTCCATTCTGAGATAAGTTTTCCTTTACTGAAAAATCACGTATTTGAATTTGTTGAGCTTTTAAGGAAAAAGTTGCAGCAAGTATAATAGAAAAGATAAAGCAATATTTTAACCTGTTTTTCATGATGCAATGATACAAAATAGAATGGATTGAAAAAAAGCTAATGCGATAATTTCTGGTTTATAAAGTGGATACGTCTTCTTATCTTTGTCCACGTTATACATAAAAAACATACATTATATGTTGCAATTAAATTATATCCGTGAAAACAGGGATGAGGTAGTTGAAAGGCTAGCCGTGAAGAACTTCAAGCAAGTAGAATTGGTAGACGAGATTATTTCCTTAGACGAGCAACGTCGTAAGGTTCAAAACGAATCGGACTCCATCGCAGCTGAAGCTAATTCCTCGGCAAAGCAGATTGGAGACTTAATGCGCCAAGGTAAAAAAGAAGAAGCTGAAGCCATCAAATCCAAATCGGCAACATATAAGGAACAAGTTAAAGAAATGACCGATAAGTTGGAAGGCATAGAGCAAGAGTTACAAGGTAAACTTCTTCAATTGCCAAACCTTCCTTACAAATTAGTTCCAGCAGGTGTAACTCCGGAGGATAATGAGGTTGTTTTAGAACATGGTTCAAAACCTGCATTGCCAGAAAGTGCACTACCACATTGGGAGCTGGCTGCAAAATACGATATCATCGATTTCGAACTAGGTACCAAAATAACTGGCGCAGGGTTTCCAGTATATAAAGGAAAAGGGGCTCGCTTACAACGCGGATTGATCAATTTTTTCTTAGATGAAGCTGCAAAAGTTGGTTATCGGGAGGTGCAAGTACCTATGTTGGTCAATGAAGCTTCTGCATATGCTACAGGCCAATTGCCTGATAAGGAAGGTCAAATGTATCATGTAACGAATGATGATCTATACTTAATTCCGACCGCAGAAGTTCCTGTAACAAATATCTATAGGGATACCATTGTCAAAGCAGATGACTTTCCGATAAAACATTGTGGATATACTGCTTGTTTTCGTCGTGAAGCAGGTTCCTATGGAGCGCATGTCAGGGGTTTAAATCGTTTACACCAATTTGATAAAGTCGAATTAGTACAGATTGTACATCCTGATAATTCTTACGAGACTTTGGAAGAAATGAATCTATATGTTCAATCTTTATTGCAAAAATTGAATCTTCCTTATCGCGTGCTCCGTTTATGTGGAGGGGATATGAGCTTTACCTCGGCGATGACTTATGATATGGAAACCTATAGTGCGGCACAACAACGCTGGTTGGAAGTTTCATCGGTTTCTAATTTTGAAACCTATCAAGCCAATCGCTTGAAAGTTCGTTTCAAAAATGAAGACGGAAAAACTCAATTAGCCCATACCTTGAATGGTTCCGCATTAGCTTTACCACGTATTGTCGCTACATTGTTAGAAAATAATCAAACAGAACAAGGTATTAAAATACCAGAGGTATTAGTTCCTTACGTTGGTTTTGAATATATAGACTAAACTGGAGTGTTCCAGAAATAATCAGAAAGTCCCAAGATGATTGGGACTTTTTGTATTTACAGATCTGTTGGATGGTATGGATCTTCAAACTGCTCCGTTCTTGGCTCCATACGTACTAAATATTGATCTTGATCGTCTTCAAATAAAATTTGCACCACCCAACCTTCCTCATGGGCAATTTTAATAAGGGTTTTTTGGTCTATGTATAACCATGTAAAAGGTTGACCTTTTTGACCTTTATATTCGTATTGAAAATTTATTTCACCAAAGTAATAATCAGGTCTAGGTAGTCTATATTCTTCATATAGGTAGGAAATGTCGGAGCTATCAAATATAAGTTGTCCTCTTTCACTCAACAGCGTTTTTGCATGTTTCAATAATTCCTTGAATCCATCTAGGGTTTTTGAAATGCCAATACCATTCATGAGGAATAACAAGGTGTCATAGGTTTGGTCTTGAAGGGTGAAAAAATCTGCATGGACCACCTGTTGTACACCCCTTTCTTTCATAATGTTGCAAGCAATTTCTGATATTTCTAAAGCATGTACATCGAATCCTTTATTTTGAAGGTATAATGCATGAACCCCTGTTCCAGCCCCAACATCCAATACTTTACCATCACATAAAGATAAAGCAACAAATTCCAATTCGGGTAAATCTTCCTCTTCTCGATAAAAAACTTCGACTGGCATTTCTTCAATATCACCGTAACTGCTGTGCAGTAAGAGTGGTTCTAATGTTTCGCCATGCTCTTTAAAATCAAAAAGAGCCTCTCCATAAACGTCTCTATGCATGTGGAATAATATTTAGAAAACGTTTCGCAACTAAAATTTCATCAGCATCGCCTGTATGCTTATTTGGTTCATCCGAAAGTTTGATTACCGGAGTCCACTCCGCATCCTCAGGAAGTGCTTCTGTCATTTTTAAGACGATATTCATACGCTTTAATCCTACATCATTCGTAAAATCTGTACCGATACCAAAGGAATAACCAATTTTATCTTGACAGAAGTTGACAATTTTCTCTACCTTATCGTAATCTAGCCCATCAGAAAAGATAATAGTTTTATTTAAAGGGTTTATACCCTTACTTTCATAATGCGCCATGGTTTTTTGAGCAAATTCAATAGGGTCACCGCTATCGTGTCTTACACCATCGAATAATTTACTTAGTTTTTTATCAAATTGCTTAAAGAAAACTTCGGTGGTATAGGTGTCTGAAAGTGCGATTCCTAAATCACCTCTATAGACATTGGACCAATTTTCTAAACCCAATAAGTTTGCCATTTTATACCCGTATTTCGCCGCATGAAACATGAACCATTCATGGGCATGAGTACCGATAGGTTTCGTTTGGTATTTCATAGCAAAATGAACATTGCTTGTGCCTATAAAAGTATTAGAGGCATGATCTTTCAGTGCATCTAATACTAAATCATGTACGGCATAAGAATGTCTTCTTCTCGTACCGAAATCTGCAATGGTAATTTGAAGTTTATCATATTTGTTCATTTTTTGATTGACAATATGCTTCACTTCAACATCTGAAACTCTTTTTTCATCCTGCATTTCATAAAATAGTTCACAAATCAATGCCATCAATGGTACTTCCCATAGGATGGTTCTGTACCAATAACCTTCAATTTTTACGGATAATTCGGAACCATGTTGTGCTATTTTCACCTCTTCAGGATCGTATTGGTATCCTTGAAGAAAATCAAAATAAGTCGGATCAATATATGGGCAAGTTTTTGAAAAATAGATTTTCTCTGCCTTGCTCAATTTGAGGTTTGCCATATTATTCACAGCTTCGCGGAATCTTTCAGCAAATCCTTCAGGAAATTGATGCTTTCCTCTATTAATAAATTGATAACGTGCTTTAGCTTTTGGAAATAGTTTCACGACAGCGTATTGCATGGTGAACTTATAAAAATCGTTATCCAAAATGGATGTTAGTTTTGCCATTCGTTTGTCTTTTGTTGCTATTGACAACAATAAAATTAAGAAAATGTTAATACAAAAATGTGTTTTTCCCTGGTTCAAACAAAATCCCAATGTCAAATCTTGCTATTTTTAAAGCAGCTAATAGTAACCAACGGTAAGATGGTACCCTTGTTATCCTGGTGACTTTTACGGTAGTAAACACCATAACATCTCCTCTCAAAAATAAATCCGCCTGGATCATTTATTTACGCACTGTCCAAATTCAGCCCTATTTACTACGCATTTATCGCCAATTTTGACTTGTTCAAGTTTTATAGGAAGCTAGCAATTATTTTATTTTCCAATGGATCTCCTTCGGACATTCATCGGATTTCACAAGGTTCTCCTTCGGAAAATTCCATAGAATGTCCGAAGGAGAACCGTAGGATAAACAAACCATACGAAAACTAACTTAGTATAACCTAAAAACCAATAAAGATTAAATCGGGGGCTAAATTCTTATTTAAGTAAATCATGAATTATTATTTCATTGATTTAAAGTTGATTAACTTGATAAAATTCCTAAATTTAGGAATAGACTACATTTGGTCGATTTTTACCTGATTAACATGGTCAATTATGTATTGGAAAACTTGTAAACTTTGGGCTATCCTGATTCTATTTTTTATTTCTTGCCATACAGGTGTAGATAAAGGCATGGTAAATAGAGGCAAACAATTAATCATGGTCATGGATACAACAAATGATAAGGAGGATTATGGTTATGAAAATGAGTATGGAGACCTAATAGTTCCATTTGGAAAATATTCTCAGCTTTTTAGTGTCAATCATGGTGGCTTATACTTTGGTTTGTCTAAAACCAAAGGAAGAGGTATGGTTGCTATGGATATAAATGGAAAAGAGTTGTTTAAAGTAGTAAGCAGTGAGCCATACCCAATGGATCCAGCTGAAGGATTGATCATGATGGAAGATGAAAAGGGCTTAATCGGGTTTGCGGATTTAAAAGGGGAGATTGTCTTATCACCAAGATTTACTTCAGTATCTTCATTTAATAAACAAGGGCATGCGAAGTTTTGTGCTTCATGTAAACTAGGGGATTATCATAAAAAGAATAATGAATATGATAGGGAAAAGGCATTGTATGAGGATAATTTAAACCCCACAACCACTAAAATTTATTTAACCAATTTTATTGGTATGGTGAACAATAAAGGAGAAATTGTATTAAGTCCTACGTATAATTTTATTCATTCAATAGGAGGACTGGATTCCATCTTTATTGTATCTAAAGATAAACGAGTATATAGTATTAATATTTTAGAAGAAGAAGTAGCACATCCCCCAAAGTTGATCAGCAAATATGATAGTTTGGTTTGGACAAAACTAGCTCATCAAAATTACAGCATACATAAAAAAAAGCGAGTTGAATTTACTCAACCCGCTTTTCAAATTTATTTCAACTTATGTATTAGCCTCTGCTAGATCTGGAAGATGCTCTTTCAGACTTTTGTTGCGTTGGTGCACTTTGACGACTTTGAGATCTGGAACTTCCGCTGCTTCGTTCTACAGAAGGGCGGCTTTGTTGTCTAGATTCAGCTCGTTGCTGTGGCGCACTTGTTTGATAAACTCTGCTAGATGATCTTGACTCTTGACTACGTCCTGGAGCAGATTGCTGACGTTGAACAGGAGCAGACTGTCTTTGTGGAGCAACTCTTGATTCTGATCTTGATGAACGGTTGCTTCTTTCCACAGATTCATTTCTAGTAGGTCTTTCTATATTGGAACGAGAAGAACTTGAACTTCTGCTTTCCGTATTCCGATTCACTGGATTCGAATTGGAACGTGATTCTCTACCTGCATTTCCACGATTGGATGCTGTTGGCGTTCTTTCCGAATTTCTAGATACGTTGCCAGTATTGGACGATCTTTCAGCTCTTGAACCTACCGTTCTTTGCTCGTTAGATCTCGAACTTTCTGATCTGTTTGGAGCGTTATCTGATCCAAAGCGCATTTCACGTTGACCATTCGCATTTCTAGTTATTACAGGTTCTCTTGAAGAACGGCTAGAGCTATTTCTGTCGTTTGAGGATCCACGTGACCCCCTGTCTTGATTCGAACGGCTCGTATTATTTCTATCTGTTGAAGAACCTCTAGACACTGTCGCCCGATCTTGATTTGAACGGTTAGATCGACCTATCGCATCCCGATTATTTCTATTATCGTTGATACGTTCTGATCTAGAACTTGAGCGATCAGGGCGGTAAATCGATACAGAGTTTCTATCTACTCGACTAGAACCACGTCTATGATCGAAATTTACCGATCGAACATCAACGCGTCTACCAATATGTCTTTCTATATCCCTGCGTGCAGGACCGCCATAATAACGATTGTTATTTACAATATACGTATTGTGAATAATGGTTGTTCTGTTATAGATGTTACGGTGTCCATAAGACCAATATCTAGGCATATGGTGTTCGTAAATTCTGCGTGTAGGTAAAAATATCCAAAAATCTACGGGTAAACCTATGTTGACAGATACATTGATACGAGGTCCCATAGGGGCCCAACCGTAATAGCCTCCACCAGTACGCCAATCTACCCAAGCAGGTCCCCATTCATATCCTGGAATCCATGCCCAACCACGATGACCTCGGTGTACCCAACGACCGTAATGAAACGGAGCCCATCCCCAATCGTAATTAGAAACCCAGGTATTACCATATTCAGTCATAGTCCAATAGCCATTGGAACCATAAGGTCTGAAATCAGATCCTTCATTAGGGTACCAAACATTTCCATATTCTGGATCGCTATCCCAATCGCCATATGGTCTTAACTCATTGTAAAAATCATCAAATTCAAGATCATTATAGTTTTGAGCAGAAACATGCTTAACACTAAAAATCGATATTAATAGGAATACAGCTATTGCGAATGATGTGGACGATTTCAAATTTTTCATATGCCAACTTGTTTAAGTTTTTGCCTTTATTTGATGGTATGACGCTTAGATTTAAGAAAAGGTTTAATCTTATAATAAAAATGTCAAACTTTTTGGCTCGATTGCTGTATAAAGTATTATTGCAAATGGAAACTTAATCCATAAAATAAAAGTTTGTACATTTGCGTCAGATATTTTGACTTTTGAATCAATTAATTCAATAAATTAGCTTAATTAATGGCAAAGAAATTTGAGGCTTTATTACTAGAATTTGCAAGTATGCATCGTTTTTTGATGCGTTTTTTTCGTGAAGTAGTAAGTCCTCCTTACGAGTTTAAAGAGATCATAAGGCAGTGTTATGAAGTAGGCTGGAAATCTTTTCCGCTGATAAGCTTAACTGGATTTATTGTAGGTTTTGTTTTTACAAAGCAGTCTAGACCATCATTGGAGGAATTTGGGGCTAGTTCATGGCTGCCAGCATTGATATCCATTGCCATTGTGAGGGCCTTGGCTCCTTTGGTTACAGCACTCATTGCTTCAGGTAAAGTTGGGTCACAAATAGGTGCAGAATTAAGTTCGATGAATGTAACGGAACAAATAGATGCCATGGAAGTTTCAGGGACCAATCCGTTTAAATTTTTGATTGTAAGCCGCATAATTGCCACGACCTTTATGATTCCAGTATTGTGTTTTTATGTAGCAGGAATAGGTTTAGCAGGCGGATATTTGAGTATTATTTCAAAAGATGAATTAAGTGTTTTAAGCTATGTCAATCAGGTATTTGAAGCCATAGCTCCAAAAGATATTTTTGCGATGGTGTTCAGAGCAATAGTATTTGGTTTTACGATAGGATTTGTGAGTACCTATGTAGGTTATTATTCTTCAAAAGGAACCGAAGGTGTAGGTAAAGCGGCGAATAGTGCTGTAGTGGCCTCTATGTTTATCGTATTTATTGAGGAATTGTTGATAGTACAGATTTTAGCATTAGTAGGATAAACTCATATGGAGCAAAAAAAACAAACGCACATTAATTACGATGAGGAAGTCATCCATGTCGATAATGTAAGTAAATCTTTTGGGGATTTGCATGTGTTACGGAATGTGGATTTAAAGCTTTATAATGGAGAAAACTTAGTCGTATTAGGTAGATCAGGTACTGGTAAATCAGTATTGATCAAATTAATTTCTGGCTTATTAAAGCCAGATTCGGGAGAAATCCATGTACTAGGGGAGACCGTAAATTTATTGAAAGAAAAAGAACTTAGGCAATTACGATTGCGCATAGGTTTTTCCTTTCAAAATAGTGCTTTGTACGATAGTATGACCGTACGGGAGAATCTTGAGTTTCCACTAGTTCGTAATAAGCGCAATTTGACTCGTGCTGAAATCGACAAAGAAGTAGAGGATGTATTGGATGGCGTGGGTTTATTGCGAACAATTAACCAAATGCCTTCAGAACTTTCGGGAGGTCAACGTAAACGTATTGGAATAGCTAGAACATTGATTCTAAGACCAGACATCATGATGTATGATGAACCAACAGCTGGGCTAGATCCAATAACCTGTTTGGATATTAATAGCTTAATTAATGAAGTTCAAGAAAGGTATCGAACTTCTTCCATCATAATAACGCATGATTTAGCATGCGCTAAAATGGTTGGTGATCGAGTGGCAATGTTATTGGATGGTAAATTTGAACGGGTAGGTAAATTCTCAGAAATATTTGAAACTGAGGATGAACGTGTAAAACCTTTTTATGATTATAATTTTATTGTATAATAGGATATATGGCAACAACAGATAGAAAAAGATCGATAATAGTAGGGTTATTTACCTTTATTGGATTAATTATTTTGGTGGGTGGTATTTTAGTTCTAGGAACTCAACAAAATAAATTCAGCAAAAACTTAGCATTAACTACTTTTTTTAAGGATGTAAAAGGATTAAAAGTCGGAAATAATGTATGGTTTTCAGGAGTTAAGGTAGGTATCATCAAGGAGATTAGCTTTGAAAGTGTCGAGAATGTGAAAGTAGTAATGAGTGTAGAAGAGAAATCGAGTAAATTCATTCGTAAAGATGTAATCGCTACATTAAGTTCAGATGGATTGATTGGGAATGCGATCATAAGTCTTGTTGGAGGATCAGATCAATTTCCTCAAATTGTAAATAATGACATTATAAAATCTGGCGTTTCTGGCGGTATGGATGCGATGTTAGCAACTTTACAAGTAAATAATGAGAACCTTCTCGAAATCACAAAGAACTTTGCGGTGCTTTCCAAACAATTGGTAGATGGAAAAGGAACTGTAGGGGCATTACTTACCGATGATGGCATAGCACAGAATCTAAAAAGTACGGTAAATTCTCTTGGAACTACCATGACTGTGGCTAATAAGGCTGTAAATAATTTAGTTTTATTAACTGAAAAACTAAATAATGATCAAGGTTTAATACATGAGTTGACGACGGACACGGCTGTATTTGCTAGTTTAAAAGAGTCTGCTGCCCAATTGCAAGGGGTTACTCAAACGGCTTCCGCCTTAATGTCCAATTTGAATGCAACTTCTGCTAGGTTAAACGATAAAGATAATGCTATAGGCGTACTTACGAATGATCCAGCAGCTGCAGATGAAATCAGACAAATTTTAAAGAACTTAAATTTGAGTACTGAGAAACTGGATGAAAACATGGAGGCATTGCAAAGTAATTTTCTATTAAGAGGGTTTTTTAAGAAAAAAGCTAAAGCCGAAGCAGAAAACAATGCCAGCAAGAATTAGTGGTTAATCCGCTATTTAAATACATTAGTTGATAAAGCAATTTCCTCAAGAAGCTTTATCAACTCATTTTTTTTATTACCCTTACTACTATTTTTCAAAGATTTTAACAGTAATGATTACAGAAAAAGACGTTTTGTTTGAAGATAATCACTTGATTGCGATCAATAAACGAGGTGGCGATATAGTGCAAGTGGACAATTCTGGAGACAAATCATTAGAAGAAATGGTTAAAGAATTTCTTGCTAAAAAGTACAATAAACCAAATGAAGCATTCATTGGGGTTATCCATCGATTAGATAGGCCTGTGAGTGGAATGATATTGTTTGCGAAAACGAGCAAAGGATTAGATCGAATGAATCGATTATTTCACGACAGAAAAGTGAAAAAGAAGTATTTGGCTGTTGTTCGTGAGAAACCACAAGCTATGAAAGGGACCTTAAAAAATTGGCTGCTTAGAGATCGAAAGAAAATGATTACTAAGGCCTATGATCGTGAGGTTAAAAATGGAAGTTTTGCGGAATTATCTTATGAGGTAATAGGGCATTTAGATGGTTTTTATCTACTTCAAGTAAATCCAGTAACTGGAAGAACTCATCAAATTAGAAGTCAATTGGCCTATATGGGTTGTCCTATAGTAGGAGATAATAAGTATGGATATCCGAGGGGGAGCTTGCTTAGAACCATTTGCTTGCATTCCAGATCATTGGAATTTATTCATCCTATAAAAGACGAAGCAATGTGTATAAAGGCTCCACTACCCCAAGATGGATTTTGGGAGAAATTCAATAAGCTGTTAAACGAAGATGTTTAATCGTTTGTTAGGATTTATTCTTAATTTTGTAATATGAAAAATTATTTCGGTGTGAGGATGTTTTTTGTGTACCTCTTTGTTTTATTTAGTTTAGTAGGTGCGCCACAACCCAGCTATTCGCAATGTGCTATGTGCTCACTTAATGCAGAAAATAGTACGCAACATGGTAATACGCAAGGAAAGGGATTGAATGCAGGTATATTGTTTCTCCTAGCAATGCCTTTTTTGTTTGCTGGAGGAATTGGTTTTTTATGGTATAAGAAATTTAGAGCGCCACATTCAAAAAGTAACTTGAATTTACCTCCACATAATCAATAACCATTTTCATGGCTATTTCAAAAATTCAGGCTGTAGCAAAAAGTAAATGTCCCCGTTGTCGAATAGGTAAGATGTTCAAAGGATATGCATATGGATTTTCCTTGCAAAAAATGAACGATCATTGTCCTCACTGTGGATTTAAGTTTGAAATAGAACCAGGTTACTTTTACGCTGCTATGTATGTAAGCTACGCCTTTTCAGTAGCTGAAGTCTTAGGTATGGCTTTAATTACTGCCGTAATTACCAAAAGCGAATCTCCTTGGTTATATATAGCTGTTTTGTTTTTTGCAATACTTTTATTTGCGCCATTTAACTATAGGTATTCGAGATTGGTTTTGCTTCATTTTTTATCGCCAAAGGTTTCCTTCAATCCAAAATATCAAACAGAATCTTCCAAGCATTCGAATTAATTATGAGGGATATATTGCATAATGCTGTCAAATAGAAATGCTTTTTGGGGATGGTTTTCTGAAATAAATGTTTGCATCTCGCTCATTAAAACTGATTGAAAAGTGCGAATTTCCTCATCATCTTTTAAGATTACTTGAAGACAATAGGTAAATCCATCATGTGGCGATTGTAGCATCTTTAACAGACTTAATTCTTTTTCAGCATGTTTATGAATTAATTCTTTGATATAAATTAACATGTCGAGGTGAGCAGATTCTTCGATGATGATTGATAAATTGTATAAAAACATATGTATTATATAGTATTTGCTGTAAAATTAAGGTTGCAAATGGAACTTTACGATTTTTTTTTTAATATTTGATAAAGGGCTATTTTAAAGAAAGACATGGTAAAAGGCTGGATATATATTCTTTTTATACTGTTTGTGTTTGTTTCATGTAAACAAAATCCACATAATCAAGCCCTTATACCTATAGAAGACTTTTTTGTGAAACCGGAGAAAACATCTTATCGTATTTCTCCTGATGGAAGTAAAATTGCTTATTTAGGGATACATGACCATTGTAAAAATATTTTTATTCTAGATTTAGTTCGTCCGGACTCCTCAAAACAATTAACCTATCAACAAAATTTAAACGTACAGAGTTATTTTTGGTTAGACAATGATCAAATTATCTTTTCAAATACCCAAACGGCATCCGATAGTTTACGGTTATTTTATATCAATATTCATACGGAGAAGCGGAAAAGATTTTTTCCACCTATGAAAGCCAAATTGCGCTGGATTCAACCTATTAGAGAGCATAATGGATCCTTACTTGTTGGGCTAAATACGCGGGATTCATCCTTGTTTGATTTACATAGGATCTATTTGGATGAACGACCTTCAGAGATGATTTATGAAAATCCTGGAAATGTAGTAAATTGGATGGGCTCTTTGGATGGAGTGGTTCGAATAGCTTTGACAAGTGATAGTGTTCAAGAGTCTATACTCTACCGAAAAACTGAGCAGGATCGTTTTAAAGAGGTTATGAAGAATAATTTTGAAACGATATTTGTGCCTTTAGGATTCAAAAAGAAATCAGATCAAATTATTTATGCCTTATCTAATATCAATCGAGATCGTTTAGCATTGACAGAATTTGATGTTATGCAGGGTAAGGAACTGAAGAAGATTCATGAAGATAGTCTGGGTGATCTAACCACCGAGGGCTATTCAAATTCTATACAAGAGATGATGTATACTTCTTCTTTTGTGAATAAATACACTAAAACCATCTTTAATTCGGCTTATAAGGAGACATACGATTATGTGAAGGCACATTTTCCGAATACGGAGATAGCCTTTTTAGATACAGATAATAAGCAGAATGGATTTATATTGAGGCTGTATAGTGATATACACTCTGGGGAGACCTATTATTTCAATAGAACTAAAAAGGAAATTAAGTTATTAGCTGAGGAAAATCCAAAGCTGAAAGGAAAAGCGCTCAACAAAATGGAAGAAGTGAACTTTCTTTCGAGAGATAATAAAAAAATCCATGCTTATTTGACTTATCCAAAAGAGAAGCAAAGTTCTTATCCAGTGGTGGTATTGGTGCATGATGGGCCCAATCGTAGAAGTGATTGGGGTTTTGATCCAGAAGTTCAATTTTTAACCAATAGAGGTTATGCGGTGTTCCAAATTAATTATCGCGGTTCGATTGGTTATGGGAAAGAATTTTGGACTGCCGGTTTTAAAGAATGGGGAGGTAAAATTCAAACGGATATTACCGATGGAGTTACCTGGTTAGTCCATCAAGGAATAGCAGATAAGGATCGAATTGCGATCATGGGTTCTGGATTTGGAGGTTACTCGGCATTATACGCTGCTGCTTTCAATCCAACGCTGTACAAATGTGCCATCTCTTCTTCTGGATATAGTAATTTATTCACCTATTTCCGAGAAATACCACCACATTTAAAACATTATGTTCAATTGTATTACCGCATTATTGGAAATCCAGAGAAAGAGTCGGATTTATTTCAGGCTATTTCGCCAATTTTTCATGCGGATAAGGTTCGAATTCCAGTTTTGTTTTTCCAAGGCGGTCGAGATAAATATAGTTCAGTAACAGATGCCAACCAATTTGTAAGTAAATTGCGAAGTCAGAAAAATCCGGTTCGGTATGTGTTTAAGAAAGAGGAAGGGAAAAGATTTCGCAACGAAGAAAACGTAGTGGAATATTATCAAGAAATCGAAAGTTTTTTGGCTCAATATATGAACTAGCAACAACATGCTAAAGAGGCCAAGTAAATATCGTAAGAACGTAGGACTATTAATCGCTTTTTTAGCATTTTTAACAGTGCTCTATGTGATTGCTGTGATATTGGCGAAAACCATGATGTCTAACTATGTAGAATCAGAATTCGCGAATAAGAAGGCCGATGTCTTTGATGCAACCCTAAAACAATTCAATTATTTTTTCAATAATGAAATCGCTGAAGTATCTAATTACCAGGGATACTTAGATTCTGTTCATTCCATAAATTATTCGGAAAAAATATTAAGAAAAAATCCTTTTGTGGAAGAGGTGACATTTTATGATGTACTTTTTACCAATGTGGATGAGTTATCTCAAGGGGTTCGGTTTCAAAACTTACAAATACTTCCAAGATTCATTTTTAACTTTCATTTAGATAATCAGCATAGGTTAGTGAAACAACAAGTGACGGAGAATATAAACAAACCTTCTTCAGATGATTTCAATAACATGGCCATTAGAATGGTGAATTTTTTAAATATTTTGGACGATTCGACCTCTTTAACTGAAAATGATATTTATAGAATATTTTATAATACAGTACCCGGTAAAATAACCTACCTCAATATTCCAAGGGTAAATACGTTAAGATCTTATAAAATGTTAATGGATGATACTACTTCTGCAAACATTACTTATGATCAAGATTTATTTGTTTATAAAATCAATCCACAAAAAATTAAAATCATCAATACACAGGATAGGCTTTATGAAAAAGTCCGAATATTATCGATTACTGATCCTAATGTCATTGAGGAGGAAGCCTTGTATTCTACAGAAATGCCTTTGCCAGGAGCTTTGTCAGATTATAAATTACGATTTGATTCTTCGGAAAGCTTTTTAAAAGGCGAAATAAATAGACGCTTTTTACCGGCACTGTTGGGCGTTTCGATCGTTTACCTCATTCTTTTGCTGATTGTCTATCTGATCTATCGAAATATTGCTATAAATAGTCGCCTATTCCAATTGCAATATGATTTTATTAATAATTTAACACATGAATTCAAAACACCTTTGAGTGTCATAAAAATTGCTGGAAATAATCTAAAAAGTGCTGAAAGAATTTCAGATCAAGAACGAGGGATGTATGGGAAAATTTTAGATCAAGAGGCTGATAAGCTGAATAATTTGATGAATAAGTTGTTGTCTTTCACGCAGATAGAGAATAAGTCCTTGAAATTTAAAGGTGAATACATTGATTTGAATGATTTTTGTTTAGAAATATTTGAAGCCACAAAAATAAAATATCCAGATTTAATTTTGACGCATCATATCGAAGATCATTATAAATTATATACCGATATTATATTATTAAACTCCGTGTTTCAAAATTTGATTGATAATGCTTACAAATATTCAGAAGTTTCGAGAAAATTTATTGATATTAGTGTGCGTCAAATTAAACAATATATTGTAATAGAATTTAAAGATAAAGGTATTGGAATCGACAAACATGAACTAAAACATATTTTCAAAAAGTTTTATAGAGTCAAGAATCAATTTAATCAAGGTGGAAGTGTAGGTTTGGGCTTGGCATTTTGTAAAGAGATTACAGAGTTTATGGGAGGTGAAATAAAAGTTAGTAGTGTTCAAGGTGAAGGAACTACATTTACGTTATACTTTCCTAAATAATCCAACGTGTACTATGAATAAAGACATTAAAATAGCAGTAGTAGAAGACGATGACAATTTACGATTTTTAGTAAGTCATCGACTTCAAACAGAAAACTTTCAAGTAATTCAGTGTGCTGAGGGGATAGAAGCGGAACGTATTATATTAGAAGAGAAACCAGATATCGTTTTATTAGACTGGATGCTTCCTGGTAAAGAAGGAATCGAAGTTTGTGAAAGCGTAAGAAAAGCAGGATTTGAAAACATTATCATCATGATGACTGCTAAGTCTCAAGATATTGATAAAATAGATGCTTATAGTTTTGGAGTAACGGACTATATCACCAAACCATTTAATATGGATGTGTTGATCGCAATGATCGAAAATAAAGTTCGTTTTTTTGTTCCAAAATCTCAAAATGAAGTATACAATTTCGGAGATACGGAACATCATCCTAATGTTCATTCGTTAATTAGGGATGGCAAGAAAATAGAGCTGACAATTTTAGAGAACAGGATACTACTTCATTTTCTTCAAAATAAGGGTAGAGACATCACTCGAGAAGAGTTGATGGAGGTGGTTTGGGGCTATAGCTCGAACGTAAATACCCGTACTTTGGATATGCATGTCGTTAGATTGCGTAAAAAAATTGAAGCCAATCCGGATAAGCCTTATTACCTGCAAACGGTAAGAGGATTAGGATATAAATTTATAAATGAGGTAGAAGATAATCTCAGTTAATTTTTTGTTTTTATAGAATTATTTCATTATCTTCGTCAGAAGAGCAAGACCATGTTGTCCTTTTATTGGATAGTGTGGTCTTGTCTTTTTTTGTTAATTAAAAAATTATTTAAAAAATACAGTAAAGCGTAAAAGGTTAATATTATGGCAGAAGTAACGTATTACACAGAAGAAGGATTGAATAAACTGAAGGAAGAGCTTCAATATTTAAAAACTGAAGGAAGATCGAATATAGCTAAAGCTATTGCAGAAGCTCGCGACAAAGGGGATTTATCTGAGAATGCTGAGTATGATGCAGCAAAAGAGGCTCAAGGGCTTCACGAGGCTAAAATAGCTAAACTTGAAGAGGTATTAGCATCTGCTCGCATAATTGATGAGTCCAATTTGGATACCACAAAAGTTTTAGCACTATCTTTTGTAAAAATTAAAAATAAAAAAACCGGTGCAACGATGAGCTATCAATTAGTTTCAGAAACTGAAGCAGACTTGAAAGCAGGGAAAATTTCCGTAAAATCACCTATTGCTCAAGGTTTATTAGGTTTGAAAGTAGGTGATGTTGCTACAGTAGATGTTCCCGCTGGTCAAATTGAATTTGAAGTATTAGAGGTTTCTAGGTAAAATTTCTAGGTTATGTGCGGTAAGCCATAACCGCATTTAGATATTTAAAGCTCCTTTTTAAGGAGCTTTTTTTATGCATCATTGTTTCGCTGATAATTTGACCCAATTATTGTTTAATTGTAAAGTTTTCAATAAGTTTTTGCGAGCAAGTTTAAATTAGCACAATAATATTGCTTAGAGACTGTTGTAGCAAGTATGAACCTCATAAAATGCGTCTCAGATGTAGAGAAATTTGTTATCTTTGTTTCACACGATTGTTTAAGTAG
The DNA here is from genome assembly GCF_049316305.1 of Sphingobacterium sp. HJSM2_6. Classification (NCBI taxonomy): domain Bacteria; kingdom Pseudomonadati; phylum Bacteroidota; class Sphingobacteriia; order Sphingobacteriales; family Sphingobacteriaceae; genus Sphingobacterium; species Sphingobacterium sp. HJSM2_6. The sequence goes on along the minus strand of NZ_JBMOXB010000009.1, from coordinate 122,853 downwards.
TTTATGTCTACAATTTTTTCAAAGATAGTTGCTGGAGATATTCCAGCGTATAAAGTAGCGGAGAGTATTGATTATTTAGCATTTTTGGATGTTAATCCACTTACTGAAGGACATGTTTTAGTAATTCCTAAAAAAGAAACTGATTATATATTTGATATTCACGATGATGAGTATATGGGAATGTGGGTTTTTGCGAAAATCGTAGCACAAGGTATAAAGAAAGCTTATCCTTGTAAAAAAGTAGGAGTTGCTGTCGTTGGATTAGAAGTTGCGCATGCACATATTCACTTATTGCCTATCAATCATGTGCATGATATGAATTTTGAAAAAGCTAAATTGAATTTAGAACCTTCAGAATTGGAAGTTATTGCTGATCAGATCCGCGATGCTATATCGTCAATTACCAATCCACAATAAAACTCTTCTTAGGGAATATTTGTTTAGAACAAACAGAGTGTTATTATTTAAAAACGATTAAGGAAAATTATATAAGAATATGCAAGAATATTTGTTGTCTTTTCAACAATTGCTAGATGCGGAATACCTTTTAAGCCATGGAGGCTTCTACATTGTTTGTTTAATTGTTTTCGCGGAAACTGGATTGTTTTTTGGTTTCTTTCTACCTGGCGATTACCTATTGTTTCTAGCTGGTTTATTTTGTGCATTACATAAAATAGATGTCGATATCGTCACCTTATATTTTGGAATTCTAATTTCCGGTATACTCGGTAATTTTGCAGGATATTGGTTTGGAAATAGGGCAGGCCCAATGCTATTTAAGCGAAAGGACTCTTTCCTCTTCAAGCGTAAATATGTCGTAATGGCTGAAGAATTTTATCAAAAATATGGAGGAACAGCCTTGATTATAGGACGTTTTGTACCTATTATTCGTACATTTGCCCCCATATTTGCAGGAGTAGTTCAACTAAATTTTAAAAAATTTGTCATTTATAATGTTTTAGGAGCTTTTTTATGGGTTTCCTTATTGACATTGACAGGTTATTATTTAGGGGTTAAATTTCCTGGCATCATTGATTATGTTGAATATATAATTATTGGATTAATAGTAATTGCTTTTCTTCCTATAATTTTTGCATTAATCAAAAGATGGATGAAGAATAGAAAAACAAATAAAAACTAAATAAACAAACAGTAAAAAATTAATGAGTACACAACATCCTTGGCACCAAGTCTCTCCTGGAGAGGACCTACCGAACTCCGTAAATGCCATCATAGAAATCCCTAAAGGTTCTAAAGCGAAATATGAAATCGATAAAGATAGTGGGTTAATTAAATTAGACCGCGTCTTATTTTCTTCTGTGATGTATCCTGCGAATTATGGATTTATTCCTCAAACGTATTGTGATGATAAGGATCCTTTGGACATTTTAGTTCTTTGTTCAGTGGATGTTTATCCAATGTGTTTGATTGAAGCAAAGGTCATTGGCGTAATGCACATGATTGATGGAGGTGAACAGGATGATAAAATTATTGCAGTTGCAAAAAATGATATGTCTGTAAATTATATCAATGATTTATCAGAACTTCCTCCGCACACCATGAAAGAAATTGTTAGATTTTTTCAAGATTACAAAGCATTAGAGGGGAAAAATGTATCCATTGAAAATCTTTATGGGCGCAATTATGCTCAAAAGGTTATTATGGAAAGTGTAGAACTTTATAATACAGAAATAAGAAATAAATAATTTCAAGTTTTTACAACTCTTTTTAGTCCCTATTGTTGATAGTTTCTACCGCAATAGGGATTAATCTTATAGTCTAAAATGGGTTTTGAATATTTAAATTTGAATTTTTATTTACTATAGATTCCTGAATTCATTCCTGCTTAAGGTCTATATGGATTCTTTTATCTTATTGGTTTAATAATAAAACTTAAAAAAGTTTATTCTGTTTTATAACTTTAATTATTATTCAGATTCGAATAACATATACTGGTTGTAAACTAAGTAAACTTGAAGGAGAGATAACTCTTATATATTTGACAAATTAATACAGTCAAGTTACCTTTAAAATAATAACAAAGAATAAAAAATAATAACCTAAAAACATGGCAATTGACATATTTTGGACCATTTTTCTAGTACTTGCTAATGGTTTTTTCGTCGCTGCTGAATTTGCTATAGTCAAAGTCAGAGCCTCGCAGATTGAATTACAAGCTAAATCTGGTAGTAAGGTCGCAAAAATTGCAAAAAATATAACAGATCATCTTGATGGCTATTTGGCCGCTACTCAATTGGGTATTACATTAGCTTCCTTAGCCTTAGGTTGGGTAGGTGAAGCGGTAATGACGAAAATTGTGCATGAACTATTTGGTGTCTTCAATATTGAATTGTCAGGTAGATTGGCTACCAATTTAGGGCATGTCTTAGCGTTTAGTATCATTACCTTTTTACATATTGTATTTGGTGAGTTAGCTCCAAAATCAATTGCGATACAAAAGCCTGTGGCTACTACGATGAAAATTGCCTTGCCATTGCAATTCTTCTATTATATTTTCAAACCAATCATTTGGTGTTTAAATGGTTTTGCAAATGCTTTGTTAAAATTAATTGGCATTCGCGTAAACTCTCATGAAACGAACCATTCCTCAGAGGAATTACAATATTTATTAGAAAAAGGAAAAGAAAGTGGTGCTTTAAATAATTCAGAACATGAATTAATTAAGAATGTTTTTGATTTTAATGAACGTATTGTCAAAAATATTATGGTTCCACGAACTAAAATTGTGGCGGTCAACCAAACGGATACGGCTGAAGAATTTATCAATACAGTAACCGAAGAAGGTTATTCTAGGATCCCGATTTATAGCGATAATATCGATCAAATAGTAGGGGTAGTGCATACGAAGGACATTCTACCATTAATCGTTAAAGGAAAAGAAGTTGTCTTGAGTAATATTATGCGTAAGCCCTATTTTATTCCTGAAACCAAAAAAATTAATGATTTAATGACGGAATTTCAGCAGAAGCGTATTCAAATTGCTTTCGTGTTGGATGAGTTTGGTGGAACGGCAGGTATGGTGACCTTAGAAGATATTGTAGAGGAGTTAGTAGGGGAGATTCAAGATGAGTATGATGAGGAAACTCCAGTTGTGGAACAAATTTCTGAAACGGAATTCATGGTAGACGCGGGATCCAGTGTACATGATGCCAATGGATATTTACCGTTGGAATTGCCTGAGAGTTCTGATTACGATACCGTAGCGGGATTAGTTAGCCATTTGTTTGAGAAAATTCCTGATGTTGGTGATTCAACGGAAGTTTTAGGTTATCGATTTACTATTATTAAGAAAACACAGCAAAATATAGAGTTTGTCAAATTGGATTTAATAGAAACTCCAAACGATAGCTCAGAAGTTTAATCTTGTATTCCAGTGCATTTATTTTATACGCCAGACATCCAAGCAAGCCAAACGGAATATCAGCTTTCTGAGGAAGAAAGCAAGCATGCTATTCGTGTGTTGAGGTTAGAAATTGCAGATACCGTTCAATTGATTGATGGTGTAGGTGGGTTTTTCGACGCGGAAATCATAAATGCGCATCCTAAGCGTACGCAATTAAAGATCTTAAACTATCAAGCTGAATATCAAAAGTCGAATTATCAGCTGCACATCGCCATAGCTCCGACAAAAAATATAGATCGAATAGAATGGTTTCTGGAGAAAGTAACCGAAATCGGAATTCAAGAAATTACACCTATTATTTGTGATCATTCAGAGCGAAAAGACGTTAAAGTAGAGCGTTTAAATAAAGTAGTTATATCTGCTGTCAAACAATCTTTGAAGGCTTATGTCCCACAGATTAATGATCCGATTAGCTTCAGCACTTTCCTTAATCAGTTCGCTAAATCTAGCAATATCTTAAAAGCAATTGCCCATTGTGAAGAAGGAAGCAAAAAAGAATACCTTCAAGAAGTTTTTCAAAAACATCAACAATATTTAATCCTTATTGGACCAGAAGGTGACTTTTCACCCACTGAAATTGAATTAGCCCTATCCATGGGCTTTGTACCTATTTCATTGGGAGAGGCCCGCTTAAGGACTGAAACAGCAGGATTGTATGCCTGTTTAGAAATTGCGCTATTAAATCGTTAATTGATTAATACTGCATCAACGATTTGAATTTCTGAATTCCCTTTCAATGGTTCAGGATTAAATACCATTTTCCCTTTAATTTTTATTGGCTCATCCGTATATTTTACACTTCCTTTTTTCATGAAAATCTCTACCATAGGCGGAATTCCATTTGTTCCACAAAACTGACATTGGGTGATTGGGAGTACAGAAAGCATGTAGGTACTGTGATTTCGTCCACTCACCAATGGAACAATATATCCTGGTAATTCTACGATGGTATTTTCCAGTTTTTTTAATACCGGAGGATAAGAGGGTGTATAGATCTTTTTGTTTCCTTGAGTCGTCACTTTATACATCATTTTATCGATAGCCTCCCAAGTATCATTCATCATCGGCGTGTGATCGGGAACTTGTTGCTCGTTATAGTTTCCAATTTGAGCATGTGCAAAGGTACAGGTGAGGGAAAGGAAAAGGAATCCTATAATTATTTTCTTCATATTATTTATTACCTAAGATTGTTGATATTGTTGTCTGATAAGCTTTAATTGCTGGTATTATAGAAGCAATTATGCCAATCAAGCATGCCCCTAATAAAATTAACCATTCCATAGGATACACCTTAAATGCATTTATAAAATCGCCACTCTGACTTGTTTGTGTACCGATATAATAAAGACCTGCATGCCCAAGAACTAAACCGAGCAAACCGCCTATGCAAGTGATCACTAATCCTTCGACGATCAATAAATTGAAAAGTTTAAATTTGCTTGCCCCCATAGCCCTCATGATCGCTAAATCATATTGACGATCTTTCAACGCATTGTATAAACTGATGAAAACACTCAAACCTGCAATGATCATAATGACATAAGCCAATATTTCTAAAGAATCAATACCAACACCGAGTAAGGAAAATAACCTTGCTGATTCCAAAGCAGGCGAAGCGGCTTGCATACTCGTCGATTGATTGATAAGTTTAGGGATTACACCTATGGCAGCTGGGGTTCTGTATTTTACTAATAAGGCCGTAATCTCCAGGCCCTTATCTTTAATCAGGTCATCTGCAATACTTTTTACAAAGTTATTATCCCTTGGTTTTTCAGCGACTATTGTTTCAGCATCATTAGCTGGTGTAGCCTCTTTTTTAGGGGAATCCGATGGATTTTCATGTTCATCAGCATGTTCATGATCATGGTTGTGACCTTCATGATGATGATCCTCTTCTGGATGTGTAGGAGTGTCATGCTGATGATCATGATCATCAGCGTGTTCATGTTCATGGTCATCATGAGCAATACCATGCACATCCCATACACTTTCCAAATTGCTTAGGATTAATTTATCGACGATGGAACCTGAGGGTTTTAATATACCCACCACTGTAAATGGATGTTCATCATGGATATGTGCATTTTCAGCCAATCCATGAGCACCTAAGACTTGGTCTCCTATTTTTAGGTTATTTCTTTTAGCGGTTTCACTCCCCAACACGATTTCATAGCTCTTTTTCCAAAACTGTCCTTCATGGATTTCTAGCGCATACATGGTAAGAAAAGAGCTATCCGTACCAACAATGCGGTGCCCTTTGAAATTATCTCCCAAAGAGATCGGTACTGTCATATCGATCATAGGGTTGTCTTTCAGTTTTTCAGCTTCAGATAAGAGGATATTTCCCGTAGGATTATCAACATGGTATAAAGCACTCAGAATAAGTTGTAATGGGCTACCTTTAGCGCCTACGACCAAATCTACTTGCTTACTGTTATTGGTTAATTGTTTTTCGATACTATCACTCGTGATGTAAATACTACATAAGATAGCGACTCCGAATCCTGTCAAAATAATACTCAACAAGGTTGATCCCCATTGTTGGGTGATGTTTTTCCAAACGAGTTGTACGGTATTCATGTTATTGAGCAGCTAAATTATAGTTCTTATTAAATTCATCTTTCAAGCGTTTATCATGCGTCGCAATAATCAATGTGCTACCTTGCGCTGAGGCCAGACCCTTTAACAAGTCCAGAACCAATTGGGTGTTTTTATCATCCAGTGACGCCGTAGGTTCATCTGCCAACAAGATGGTTGGTTTATTAATCAAAGCCCTTGCGATGGCAACACGTTGAATTTGTCCACGACTTAATTCTCTTGGTAATCGGTTCCCAAGATTTCCTAATTGAAGTTTATCCAGTAATTGATGAATGGATTGTTCATTAACCGGAAGAGCAGCTAAGGACTGTGCGAGTTTTATATTTTCTAAAACAGTTAAATTTTTCAATAGATGAGCCTCTTGAAAGATGAAACCCATGTGTTGCGCACGAAATTTATCCAATGCTGATTCCTTTAATGCATATATATTTTGTTCTCCAATTGTTACAATTCCTGTTTTGGGTTCCGAAAATCCTGCTATTAAATTTAAAAAGGTAGTCTTTCCAGATCCCGAGTCTCCTAAGATCAGTGTATGATCTCCTTTATTGATAGTCAAATTCTCAAAGGTCAATGCCCTCCCTTTGGCGTATGAAAATGATAAATCTACTGTATTTAAGACGATTTCACTCATAAATAAACTTTGTTGCAAAATACCACTATTTGACGGCTTATCCCAATTCAAGAGGTAACATTTTGAACAATAAATATGTCTTAACAAATAATTAACACTAGGCTCATGTTAAGATAATCAACTATTAATATTTACGTAACAAATGGATTATACTTTTGCAACAATATATTAACATAGTATGAATTCTATAAAGAAAATTGTTTCGTTGATGTTATGCTTTTTAAGTGTAATTCTAGCGAATGCACAGCAAGCACCATTTGGTGTAAAAGGTACTGTAGTCGATTTGGAATCTTATAAACCACTGGCTGGCGCTACGATCAGCATTGCAAACAGCAAGCTCGCTACCACGACCAATGAAAAAGGTGAGTTTTACATTTCCCTTCCTGCTGATAAATCCCAAGATTACTTAGTTCGTGCAAGTTTGATGGGATATGATGCACAAGAATTAACATTCAATTTAATCAGTCAAGATACGGAGTTCCTTTCCTTCGCTTTAAAAAATGCCAATGCAATTATCGAGGAGGTTGTCATTACTCGAAGAAGAGAGAAGGCTACGGAATTAGCTTTACTGGAAGAACGTAAAAAATCTAATTTGATGTTGGAAAGCATCGGAACTCAAGAGCTTTCACGAAAAGGGATCAGTGATGCTAGATCAGCATTAACGAAGATGGCTGGTGTATCTAGACAAGAAGGAGTTCGTAATGTGTTAGTACGCGGATTAGGAGATCGTTTTAATTCTACTTCCTTAAATGGATTGCCATTACCATCCGAAGATCCATTGTACAAAAACATATCCTTAGACTTCTTTAGTTCAGATGTAATCCAAAGTATCAATGTTAATAAAACGTTCAATCCTATGATTGGAGGAGATGTTGCTGGAGCAAATATTGATATTTATACCAAAGAAGCTACTGCAAATAGTTTTCAAATTGGCACCAGTATAGGTGGCAATAACCAAACAATAGGCAAAGATGGGTTTAAAAGAATTGATGGAGCCAATTGGTACGGCGGAAATTTAGGTGGATGGAAACCTCAGGTAAATGACCTAAAAAATTACTCCTTTCAAAATGCTTGGACGCCAGCTGGCCAAAAATACCTTTTAAATAATGGATTAAAATTCCAAGGTTCCAGGAGATTTATGATAGGCAATAATCCCTTAAGTTTATTTATTGTGGGGAGTATGGATGGTAAATACCGCTATGCGGAAGGTAAATATCAACAAGCGAATAATGAAGGTCGTAAATACTTAGATAAGGAATTTGTTCAAAACGAATATAATGTTTCTCAATCGGCGATGCTGAATTTACGGTATGCTTGGGCTAATAATTACATCAGTTATAATTCCTTGTTCATACACGATCAAGTTCAGAACTATTCTGAAATATTTGGAAAAGGCATTAATGAGGAAGAAGGGGATCGTGAATTTACCAGAAGACAGCAAGTAAATGATAATTACTTATTCGTAAATCAATTGCTATCCAAATTAACCTTAAATGAACGATGGACTACCGATTTAGGATTGGCATTTAATTACAGTTTAGGAAATGAACCCGATCGTCGGACGAACAACCTTTTGGAGCGACGTTCAGTTTTGAGTTTTTCGACCAACTCTGCTGGGGAAAATGAGCGATTTTATTCCGATATGGTAGATCGTGGATTAGTAGCTAAAGCTATCTTAAATTATGATTTCTCTCATGGAAGTGAGTTAGACAGAAAGATTGATTTTGGTTATCAAGGAAATATGATTAAGCGAAACTTTTATTCATCAGTTTTCAATCATAAAATCCTGCCCCCTCCACCATCCTCTGTAGAAGTAAATAAACTGGATGATTTTTTTAATCAACATAACCTCGGTACGGGCTTCTCCTTAGAAACAGGAAGAGGAACAGGGGCAGCAGCTTATAATCCATTTTATTATACAGGAACAAAAAATGTGCATAGTTTTTTAGCTTCTGGAACTTATCAGTTTAATGAAGATTTGGTGGCTGTTCTAGGATTACGTTATGAGCATATCAAACAACAAGTACTGTACGATACGAATTTAGGAACTAGTAATATCGATGGACCCTCGTTAATCAAGAAAAATTTCATCCTACCAAGCTTGAATTTAAAATATAACTTGACTGATAAGATGATCTTGAGGGCTTCAGGAAGTCAATCATACATTATGCCGCAGTTTATTGAAGTGGCGAATATGTTATATACTGGACAGAATCTATCCACCGTGGGTAATGTCAAGGTCATACCTTCAGAAGTTATCAATGGAGATATCAAATGGGAATTGTACCCGAATATGGGAGAGTTAGTTTCCTTTGCGGTATTTTATAAACATATTAAAAATCCTATTTCACGGATACAGTCGCTGAGTTCTGGTGGGCAAATGACCTTTGCTAATACTGGAAGTATGGCCGCTGTATACGGGGCAGAGGTGGAATTGAAGAAAGATTTGTTCAAATCTTCCAACAGTTTTGGCGAAAATGTATTGTCTGCTGGTTTAAATGTTTCCTACCTCTATTCCAAGCAAAAACTAGATGATCCAATTGGAAGGTATACGTACACGGAAGATCAATTGGAGGGTGCATCGCCATGGTTAATTAATGCGGACTTAAGTTATAAAGCCCTATTTAACAATTTTGATTTGACACCTACTGTCGTATTTAATTATTTCAGTGATCGTATTTATACCATTGGTGTTGGAGGTTTTGAAAACATTGTAGAAAAAGGTGTTCCATCCCTAGATTTTGTGCTGAATGGAACCATCAAAAAGAAGATTGGCATCAACTTAAAAGCTGAAAATATATTAAATCCATACCGTCAGTATTCCAGGAAATTCAGTAATGGAGCAGCTCCAATCATTGTGGAGCAATACCGTAGAGGAGTGGATTTAAGCTTAGGTTTATCTTATAAATTTTAATAAATAATTAACACACAATTAACACAAGGTTAAATACTTAACGTTTTCTTTGTGTCAGAAATTAAATGAATATGAAGACAAAATTATTTTTAATGTTAGGTGTATCAGCTATGCTTTTTGCATCTTGTACTGATGATAATGTTAACCCAATTCAAAATAAAAAGGGTGAATTATCAGGAAAGATTACAACCAATATGACATTGGATGCTAGTACCCAATACGTTTTAACGGGAGCCTTGTTAGTATCGGATGGTGCTACTTTGACTATTCCAGCTGGGACAATTATTAAAGCGGAAGGTGGAAGTACAAGTACTTATGTGTTGGTAGAAAGAGGTGGTAAAATCATCGCGAATGGTACCGCAGATAAACCAATTGTCTTTACATCTAATTCTGCTACTCCAAAAGAAGGAGATTGGGGTGGAGTAATCATCAATGGTAAAGGAATAATCAGTGGTGAAGCTGGGAAAGTTGCTGAAAGTGGAACAGAAATTAATACAACTATTCGTTATGGAGGAGATGTAAATGATGATAATTCAGGTATTTTAAACTATGTGCGTTTTGAATATACTGGAGCTCGTATCAGTGAAACAAAAGAACATAATGGATTAACATTAAATGCGGTAGGTAACAAAACGCAGTTATCTAATCTTTATTTTTCTTATGCAGCAGATGATGCTATCGAATTTTTCGGTGGTTCAGTAAATGCATCGAATATTTTGGTGGTCAATTGTTCTGATGACATGGTAGATTTTACAGAAGGATATACTGGAACGATCTCCAATGTCTATGGGATAAGAGAAGAGGGCTATCTTGATGCAACCAAAGATCCTCGTGGTATTGAAGGAGATGGAAATATGGATGGTAAATTTGCCAATCATATTAACCAATCTAACGCTATAATCAAGGATATAACATTGATTAACAATGCTCCTGAAGCAACTATGGTAGATGCCATCAAAATCAGAAGAGGTGCAAAAGCAACCATCACGAATGCATTTGTGAAATTTGGTCCTAAAACAGTTATTGTTGATAACAACAATCAAGTAGTAGTTGATTTGATAGATTTTACAGATGATATTAGTTCTGCTGCTGCTGGCACGACAATAACTTATGCATTTGATCCAGCAAATAAATTAGACCAAGCAAAAATTAAAGATGCTGGTCTAGGTGGAGTAACTAAAAATGATGCCTTAAAAGGTGCAAATACTGCTGTATTTGGATGGACTGGTTACACATTTAAATAATCGTACTCGAATAAGTAAATTATCCAAATTATATACCAAACCCGCTCTTGAATAAAGGGCGGGTTTTTATTTTTTATTCTATAGGTATAGGCTGTTTAGCTCGTTAATCCTCTAGTTGCTAGCCCTCGTGCAACTATACTATAAAAATCAAGCCAGTCAGGATGGATTTAAGGAAACATTTTGCAAAAAACAACTGTTGGGTTCCGTAAAAAATAAAACCTATTAAATAGATTCAAAAAGGGTTAAAAACCCTTTTTTTTAAGTCCATCGGGCAGGATCATCGGTCAAATGGGAATGTGAAAGCCCATATATTAATTGGATCTTCTTCGGATCTTCTTTGGATTTTAACCCAATATTAGTCGGATCTGCCGTGCAATTTTACGAACAAGATCCGAAAGAAATCTGATTATGAATCAGGCAAGAATCGTAGAGACTTAGGATTCCATCATAATTAATATAATAGGGTATAAAACGAATTTTTTTAGGTTATGCGATATATTGAACAAGGAAGGATTGGCAATAAACTTAAAAGTCTATACCCCATTTTCTGTTAGGAATGGGTATAGACTTTTAAAATTAGTAAGAATACTAGGCTAAAAAACCAATTTTTTTTTGGGGTAGGAGCAGTGTTCTGTTACTTATTTTCTAACTCTTGATCGTGTTTATGTCTAAACAGAATCGCAAATAATATCGCAACAACTAAGGTATACGCTGCAAACGCAAGCCATATATGGTGCCAATCCTTCAGTTGCACGACTTGGTTGAATACACCTTCCTTGACCTCAATTGACTTGGAGCTGATGAAATTTTGGAATGAACTGTTATTTGGATTTGTTTCTAAAAAACCGGCAAGCGATTTTTCATCCTTAAAATTTAGGGTGTAGTATTTATCGATAATCCATCCAGAAACTCTAGAGCCTAAAATAGCACCAAATCCATTCGTCATCATCATAAATAAACCTTGAGCAGATGATCTAATTTTGTTATTGGTATTGGTTTCTACGAATAATGAACCTGAGATATTAAAGAAGTCAAAAGCCATTCCATACACGATACACGATAGCACAATCATCCAAAGACCGGAGGAAGGATTTCCATAGGCAAAAAGTCCAAAGCGTAATACCCATGCCACCATAGCGATAAGCATTACTTGTTTTATGCCAAACTTTTTCAAGAAAAACGGGATCGCTAGAATAAATAAGGTCTCCGAAATCTGTGAAATAGACATAATGATTGTGGAATACTTGACCACAAAAGAATCTACATATTTCGGGAAAAATTTGAATTCATCCAGAAATACATCGCCATAAGCGTTTGTTAATTGCAACGCGGCACCTAAAAACATGGAGAATATAAAGAAAAGAGCCATTTTATAATTGGCAAAAAGCTTAAAAGCTTCCAATCCTAACAGTTGTGATAAACTGGAATTTCCTTTAATATGATGCTGCGGTGGGCATTTTGGAAGATTAAATATGGAATAAATTCCTAGCAGTATTGATCCAGCAGCGGCAATGTAAAATTGCCCTTCTGTCGCTTTGCTTCCTGTTAAATTGGTAATCCACATCGCTGCAATAAAGCCAATGGTTCCCCACACACGAATGGGAGGGAAAGCTTTGATTAAATCGTAATTCGCTTGATTTAATGCGGTGTATGCGATGGAATTGGATAAGGCAAGCGTAGGCATGTAACAGCACATGGCAATCAGAATCACATGGAAAAAATCTTCCGGATTGCTAACCTGGGCAAGATAAATTAAGGCAACAGCATAGAGTAAATGTAAAGCAACATATAGCTTTTCCGCATTAATCCATCGATCTGCAAGGATTCCTATCAAGGTAGGCATGAATAGGGATGCAATACCCATGGTGGAAAAAATGGCTCCGAACTCTGTGCCATCCCAATTTTTTGTACCAAACCAATAATTGGCAATGGTAATTAACCAAGCTCCCCAAACAAAAAATTGCAGGAAGTTCATGATGGTTAATCGAAGTTTAATAGACATACTCGATGGAGTTTTTCAAAAAGGGAGAGGTAAAAATTATTTTCGTTTTTCTATTTCGTCGCGAATTTTTGCGGCGGTTTCATATTGTTCATTTTCAATAGCCTCTACAAGTGTTTTTTCGAGTTGTTCTAAGCTTAAAGAAGCATAGGGAGAGGGTTTGTTTTTTACTTTTTCTTTCTCTATGGGTTTTTCTTCCACTTCCTGATCCGAATTCTCAGCGGGTTTGTAGTTTCCTACATTTTCAATGTTCTCTAGAAAGGCGAAATCGTTGCCTTCAATGACTATTCCTGCTGTATTCATAATGAAATCGTACGTGTAAATAGGGCATTCGAAGCGAACCGCTAGTGCGACAGCATCCGAAGTACGTGCATCAATTTCAGTAGTTTGACTGCCATCAGAACAAATTAATTTGGCAAAGAAAATCCCATCTATCAAATTGTAGATTAATATTTCCTCGAGGTTAATACGGAACGTTTCCGCAAATGATTTAAATAAATCATGCGTCAGCGGTCTGCTCGGGGTCATTTTTTCAATTTCAACGGCAATAGATTGCGCTTCAAAACCTCCAATAATCACAGGTAATCGTCTATTACCTCCAACTTCGCCTAATACCAATGCATAAGCTCCAGATTGTGTCTGACTATAGGAAAGCCCTACGATATCTAACTTGATTTTCTTCATTAAAAACACGTTAACGTGAATACAAAGATGGGAATATTCAAGGCAAAAAAAAAGTGACCCTGCCATTTTTTAGCAGAGGCCACTCGTTCATTGTTTAGTAAATATTTATTGTTGTTTCAAAGCTTTAATAGCTTGAGTTAATTTTGGCACGATTTCAAAGGCATCTCCTACAATTCCATAGTCAGCTACTTTAAAAAATGGAGCTTCTGAATCCTTATTAATAACGACAATAGTTTTAGAAGAACTCACCCCTGCTAAATGTTGTATAGCACCTGAAATACCTATAGCGATGTATAAATTAGGACTAACAACTATTCCAGTTTGACCCACGTGTTCCGAATGCGGCCTCCAGCCGGCATCAGATACTGGTTTGGAGCAAGCTGTCGCAGCACCTAATACCTCCGCTAACTCTTCAATCATCGCCCAATTTTCGGGTCCTTTTAGTCCACGGCCTGCAGATACAACAATCTCGGCTTCGGGTAAAGATATTTTATCGGTTGCCCTCACAATATCTTTAACAATTACATTGAAATCTTGTTCTGATAAATTTGGACTAAATGAACTGATCGTTGTTTGCGTATCAGATTTAACGAGTTCGAAGCTATTCGGATTGAGGGCAATTACTTTTTTATCGGAACTGATAAGTTCAGTAGCAAAAGCTTTGTTTGAAAATGCTGATTTTTTAATTTCCATACCGTTTGCGGTAAAGGAAGGCAGGCTTATTGCCCCATCAGCTAATCCAGCTTGAAGTTTTGCAGCTAAACGTGGTGCTAAACCTTTTCCACTGAATGAATTGGATAAAATAACGACATTCGCATGCTCTTGTATGGCCGCAGCCGCTATAATCGAAGCATATGCTTTATTTACAAATTGTTTTAATTGTTCTTGATTACAATCCAACACTTTGCTGACGCCATATTGACCTAATTTCGTTAGTTCTGCTTCTGCTACCTGACCAATAGAAATCGCAGTTACAGTATCAGAAAGTTGGTCGGCAATAGCCTTTGCGTAAGAGACCACCTCAAATGCTGATTTTTTAAATGTTCCTTCTATATTTTCTATATAAACTAAAATAGCCATATTGTATTCTTTTGATAAATAAGGATTAGATCACTTTAGCTTCACTGTGTAACAATTGCACCAATTGATCGACTTCGTCCACTAATTTTACAGTACCTCTAGCCGCTGGAGTTTCGAACTTACTTATGCTGGAAAGTACGCTAACTTCTATTGGTTCGATGACCTGTAGTGGTTTTGTTCTTGCACTCATGATTCCTCTCATATTCGGAATTTTTGGTTCTGCAACACCTTCAGCTGTACCTACTACCACAGGTAGATTGACCGTCAATACTTCTTTTCCGCCTTCTATTTCACGATCGATCGTGGCTTCGCTGCCTTCAATTATTAATTTTTTAGCGATGGATACGGATGGAAGATTTAATAACTCACCTAATAAGGCTGCTACTTGAGCACCGTTATAATCTATGGATTCACGACCTGTTAGGATTAAATCGAAAGAATTATTTTTAGCATAATTTGCTATTTGATTGGCTACAAACCAAGCATCTCTAGCATTTGCATTCACCCGGACTGCATCATCAGCACCAATAGCTAATGCCTTACGAATGGTTGGTTCGGTACTACTATCGCCCACATTGATAACAGTTACAGTGCCTTTTCCGCCTTCAGCGAGCTCAACAGCTTTTGCTAAAGCTATTTCATCATATGGATTTATTATATATTGTATACCTTGACTATTGAAAACCGTATTATCGTTAGTGAACGTAATTTTTGAAGTGGTGTCTGGAACGTTACTTATGCATACTAATATTTTCATAATTCTAGCGTTTTACACAAACCTACACTATTTGTTAAGTATTTCAAAACATATATAGCGATGTTTTTAGTCCTCATTAAATCCATATAAATTAGTTTGTTTATAAAATAAATGACCTTAAATGATAAATTACGCAATAAACTATCGAAATTTTAATCATAATTTTTGAAATTAAGAATATTTTTTCCCGAATAATGTTTGTCATATAATTGTCATTTCTATGCGTGCATAGTATTTTTTCAGATTTGGACTCTCATTTTTAAATCCATATAAATAATCTATTTTTGTGTATGAATAAACGCTTAGACCAATTGAATAGTTTTTTAGAGGAAAATCCTCAAGATCCATTTCTTAAATACGCTATCACGATGGAGTACGTAAAACTCGGAGAAGATGCAATGGCGTTAAAAGGGTTTGAAGATTTATTGGAGCATCATGAAGATTATATTGGTACTTATTATCATTTTGGTAAATTTCTAGAGCAGGCAAATCAACCAGACAGGTCTAGGCTTATTTACGAACAAGGAATTCACATGGCACAGCAAAAACGCAATTTTCATGCTTTAGGAGAATTAAAAAATGCCTTGCTGCTGCTGGATGGTTTATTGGACGAAGACGACGAATAATGTTAAAGTTTTCTTAAAAATGAAATAATGGTATCTTTTTTGTTTTTAAAGTTCCAAATCGTTTATTATGCGTGCCTTGTCCATTATTTCATTCACTTTGATTTTGATTATCATTGGTATTAGCTGTAAAAACAGCAAGCCAAATGTTAATCAATTGCAACAATCAGAAGGGAATGTGTTAACAGGTATCGGAATTGTAGGAACGTATGAGGGGCGCTTACCCTGTGCAGATTGCACCAATATATCCACCGTATTAAACTTAAGTAATAACAAGCAATATTATTTAAGATATACTTATGTAGGTAAAAGTGATGAAGTCTTTGAGCATCGTGGACGTTGGAAAATAAATGATGATATATTAAGTTTAGAAAATATAGATTACGACTATAAGATATCTGATAAGCAGCTTAATCAACTTGATCTTTCCGGTAAAGAAATTAAAGGGGACTTAGCCGATCAGTATGTCTTAGTCAAAATAGACTAATTAGATCGTAGTTAACTAAAGAAAAATTTATGATTTAATTGGGGTAATATCTAAATACAACAGCTACTATTCGTATTTGATTAGATCAAAAGAAATAAAAAATGCCTTAAACTTGTTTAAGGCATTTTTTTTAGCATGTTCCAAAGTATTAGTCGTGGTTGCAAATTTCTTTTAATGCTGCAACTACAAAATCTACCTCTTCTATAGTGTTAAATTTACTGAAAGAGAATCGAACCGAAGGGCGATCTGGATTTGATTTTATCGCACGAAGTACATGCGATCCGATGTCAGAGCCTGAACTACATGCACTACCACCTGATGCGGATATTCCCTTGATATCTAAATTGAATAACAACATATCACCCATATTGCTACAAGGTAAAGATACGTTCAGCACGGTGTAGAGTGATTTTGCGGTTTCTTGTTCTCCATTGAATTCCACTCCAGGAATCTGTGTTATTAATTGAGATTTCATATAATCTTTAATGGATTGAATATAGGATTGATGTTGGTCCATTTCTGCATATGCAATCTCTAAAGCTTTTGACAATCCAACGATACCATATACGTTTTCGGTACCACCACGCATATTGCGTTCTTGTGCACCACCGTATATAAGGGGTTTAATTTTATTTCGGCCATTAATATATAAAAAACCTACACCTTTTGGGCCATGGAATTTATGAGCAGCTCCTGTTATGAAATCAACTTTTAAATCCGCTAGGTTATGCGGATAATGTCCCATTGTTTGCACAGTATCCGAATGAAAAACTGCTTGATATTGTTCGCAAATTTCACCAATTCTTTTAATATCGGCTAAGTTCCCCAATTCATTATTGGCATGCATTAACGATACAAATGTTCTTGGGTTCGCTGCCAGTAATTGTTCTAGTTGGGCAAGATTAATATTGCCTTCCGCATCTACCTCTAATAAGTCTAAGTGTATTTTCCCCGCTTTTTCCAGCTCTTCCAAGGTATGTAATACAGCATGATGTTCTATCGGAGAAGTAATTGCATGAGTAATTTGATAAGCTTCAATCGCACGAACAATAGCCATGTTGTCGGCCTCTGTGCCTCCAGAAGTGAAAAATATTTCAGAAGGAGAGGTATTTAATAACTTGGCAACTGTTCTTCTGGCTTGTTCAATGATGGTTTTCGTTTCACGGCCATGTGCATGTATGGAAGATGGGTTGCCAAAATTTTCGGTAAGAGTTTTGACCATTGCTTCGATAACATTTTTATCTAAAGCGGTAGTAGCGGCATTGTCGAAATAAACTTGCATGGGCGCAAATATAATTAAACAGGTTGAGAATTTGGAGACTTTTTGTTATTTCTGACCAGCAACAAACAAAGTAAAATAGCGCTGGTAATCAGGGAGATGTAAACAATTAAGTCTTTGTATCTGCTGTAAAAAGTAAGGTCTTCATTCAAATTAATTTCTTGAGATAAGGCTGTTGGTACCCACCAAGTAGATTGCTGAACAATATCCCCTTTTTGATTGATAAAGGCTGAAATGCCTGTATTTGCAGATCGTACGACCCAACGTCTATTTTCAATTGCTCTTAATTTAGCATATAGCAAATGCTGATCTTTTCCAGAAGTATCTCCCCACCAGCCATCGTTGGTCACTATTGCAATGAATTGCGCACCTTTTTTAACATATTCTGCGACATAATTCCCCCAAATGGATTCGTAACAAATGACTGGGGCTGCCCCAATACCACTTGCTGAATAGAATACGGAGGGTTCTTTTTGACTGCCATAACCACCAGTAGAGCCACCAAAATGGGCGAAAAAGGGTTTCAAGAAGCTCATAGCCTCACCAAAGGGCATTTGTTCAGCTCCTGGGACTAGTTTTGACTTATGGTAAAACTGCAGTTTAGAACTTCCATCTATTAAGACCGCTGCATTGAATCGGTCTATAAACACATTTCCAACTTGTTCGGCTGTTAACGAACGTTGGTCTTGGTATATCGCATAACTTTCAATTCCAGAAAGCACATTCGCATTGTGATACGGTTCTAAGAATTGAATGACCTTTCTATATTGTTCATAATCACGAAAATCATCTTCATTTATTCCACGTTCACCAGAGATTGCGGTCTCTGGCCAAATGAAAAATTCCGTATTGAGTTTCGCTACTTTTTGAGACAAATTCATCAGAATTTCCAATTGCTTCATAGGAGATGAATCCCATTTTTCAAAAGGATCAATATTAGGTTGTACTGTGACTATCTCCGAAGGGTTTACATGCTCATTATATCGCTGGTATATAACGATGGAACTGATGGCAGGTAGTAAAAAGCTAAATAGCGCAATAGATAAAACTATGTTATTGCTGTATATTTCTAATTTTTCTTTTTTCTGCCATAACAGTAAAAAGATCAAAAGGTTTAAAATCCAAATCCATAACGTTCCTCCATATACCCCAGTAATGCTGTACCATTGGATCAACTGATGAAAGTTCGCAAACCCATTACCGAGCGTCATCCAAGGAAATGATAAATCCCAAGTTTGATGTAAATACTCATAGGCAATCCAAAAGGATATTAATCCTAGAAAACTGATTAGAATTTGATTTTTTTTACGAAGTTGATAATATAGTCTGAAAACAACCGCCATTAGCAGTGGTGCTAATGTGAATGGGATTAAAGCAATCAAGAGGGATGTCGCTGCATTTAAATAGGCATTCATGGCATTATAAACCCAGTAAATGGATGCGGTATTCCAAATAAAGCCAGTAACAAACGCTAATGAAAAGATTTTACGCCCTTTGTTTTTCAAATCGGAACGCATTACTTTTTCTATAGCAAATAACAAGGGTACAAAAGCAACAAACAATAGAAAACTACTATAAGGGATCGGAGGCCATGCCAACCAAAGCAATAGGGCACTAAGGCTAGCCAGCAAATAATTATTACGCATTTGATTTATAGTTTGCTTAGAATTTCTGCTTTTTTAGATTCGTATTCAGCTTGCGTGATAAGTTGTTTATCATACAAGCTTTTAAGTTTTTTTAACTTCATAGTAAGTTCATCATCCTCGATAATCGTATGGTCCAGTGCTTGCATTGCTTTGGGTTCACTTTGCGTTGGAACGGAAGTTGGCGTTTGTGGACTGAAAGCGCTAGGATTATTGAAACTAGCACCTATAGGATCAGTATTCGATTCTACTTGTTTATTAATTGCTATAGGAGCTTCTAAACTTGTTGTAGGTAAATCTTTTGTTTGATCCTGTGGAATATAAGAGTCAAATTTTGGTTTATTTTCAATACCCATTTTAGGGTCTGCTTTGACTTGTTTTTGAGCTTGGAGATTATCTAATGCCGCTTTGATTAATTGATAGAGTTTACGAGCCTGGGTTTTTGGAATATAATCTATCGTTAAATTTTCTCCTGTATAGGGAATAACGGTAACCTTAGATCCGAATATTTCTTCTTTAAATGCGATATCCTTAATGTCTTGCCAAGAGAATATTTCAAAATTAGTAGCTAATCCTAGCTTTGTAAATTCACCTAGGAAGATTCGTTTATTACTTACAGTAATACTATCCGGCAGTAGGTTCACTGCAGGTTTTTTTTGTATCGCTACATAGTTAACCTCTTCATCGGCGGTTAACATATCTAAAATTTTTCCAAGAACCTTATCTAATACTTTTGGATCTTGACCATCTTGAGCGTATTTATCTAGTTGATAGTTTTCCATTTGTGAATTCCTTATGATATTGTGGTAAACCTATTATTATTAACTTAATCCTGCAATACAGCAAACAAATTCGCCTTTTACGGGATGTGTTTCAAAATGATTTTTTAATTCTTCCAATGAGCCGCGCACATTTTCCTCATATAGCTTGCTAATTTCTCTAGATATCGAACCTTGTCTGTCGGGACCGAATACGGCAATAAATTCGTCAAGTGTTTTCAAAATGCGATGCGGTGATTCATAGAAAATCATGGTTCTTCTTTCTTCCGCTAAGGCCTTTAGACGAGTTTGTCGTCCTTTCTTAACCGGTAAAAAGCCTTCAAAACAAAATCGGTCATTGGGTAATCCAGAATTGACTAATGCAGGAACAAAGGCGGTGGCACCTGGTAGGCACTGTACTTCGATATGCTCTTTAATAGCTTCCCTAACTAAAAGAAATCCGGGATCAGATATTGCGGGAGTACCTGCATCAGATATTAACGCTATTTTATTGCCTTCTTTTAATAATCGGATGATTTCTTGAACGGCCTTGTGTTCATTGTGTTGATGATGCGCAAAAACTTTTTTATCAATTCCAAAGTGTTTTAACAATGGAGCACTTGTTCTGGTATCTTCTGCAAGAATGATATCAACATTTTTAAGGACTTGAATGGCCCTAAATGTCATATCTTCTAAATTCCCTATAGGTGTTGGTACGATGTACAGCATAGTCAAAGGTAACTAATTAAAGAGTATGTCAAGCAAAATGGAGTTGACATTCCTCCTGTTAATTCAATAAAATAATGTGCAATTATTCTGAAACTTCCGTATAATCCGCTGATTTTGGAAACAGCTTAATCAGGTCATTCCATTCTTCGGGAATGGCGCTTAACTTCCGCTCAACAATATTCATCCAGGCACCATCTACATTTACTGTTGCTGCTTTAACACCATTTTCTTTGAAAATTTCATGTCTAAAAGAAAATCTAGAATTGCTGATATTGTATTTAGTGATTTCTACAGTCACAGTTATTCGTTCGTCAAGCCCGATTTCTCGGTGATATATTAATTCTTCGCGGAATAAAATAGGGCCTATTTTTCTTTTTGTGAACTCTTGCAGGGATAAGCCTGATTGGTTTAGCATATTACTTCTAGCTTGTGCGCAGAAATCGGCGTATGCAGAATGCCGAACATGGATATTGGCATCTATCTGTGACCATAATACTTGGCCTTCAAAAAAAATGTTTTGTTGCATGGAATATCTCTCTAATTCTCCTGCTAAAATTACTCATTTCATTTTGATGAAAACTATTTTCAAAACATACTTTTTAGGAATACTGGTTTTGTGCATGTACTATCTGGAAGAAGCGGAGCATAAAATGCGTTCCTAAATCCATGTTAACTGATTTAATTTATTAACTATTAGGGTTATTCTGCTTGTAAGTTTGTTATTTAGCCTTCATTTCTTTAATTCGTTTAACATATTAATAACATTATATTAATTGGTAGTTTGTATTAGTACCATTTCTTTACCTCAAATATTAAACTATTGATATGAGATACTATTTACTACTATTATTCACCTTTATTTTCTGTTATTCGAATGCCCAAAGTATTTTGAGGGGAAAAATAATGGATTCCAAGGATCAATTTTCGTTGCCAGGTGCAACTATTAAATTAAAAGAGGGCAATCGGTACACGGTGTCCGATGGAAACGGGAATTTTGAGTTTCTTAATTTACCTGTTGGTACTTATCATTTAAGTATCAATTATTTAGGATTTAAGCATTTTCAACAAACGGTGGAGGTGAATGCTTCAACTTCCAATTTAACCATTTTTTTGGAGTCAGGAAGTAATAACATTGCTGAAGTAATGGTGATAGGTGATTTAGCAAAAGGACAAGCTAAAGCATTAAATCAACAAAAAAACAATAATAATATCAGCAATGTCATTTCTTCAGATCAGGTTGGACGTTTTCCTGATCAAAATATTGGTGATGCCTTAAAACGTGTTCCTGGTATAACGATGCAAAATGATCAAGGCGAAGCTAGAAATATCATCATTCGTGGACTAGCACCAGAATTGAATTCGGTGACTTTGAATGGTGATCGTATTCCTTCTGCTGAAGGGGATAATAGAAATGTTCAAATGGATCTAATTCCTTCGGATATGATTTCAAATATTGAAGTCAACAAGACGTTGTTGCCTGATATGGACGCAGATGCTATCGGTGGAAGTGTAAATCTAGTAACAAGGGCAGTACCAAATAAGCAACGTTTATCCGCAACTGTAGGGGCTGGGTATGCACCTATCCGCGAAAAACCGCTATACAATGGATCAATTATTTATGGAAATCGATTCATGGATAATAAAATGGGATTGGTATTGAGTGGAACCATGCAAACGCAGCATTTTGGATCTAACAACATTGAAAGTGCTTGGAACAAGAGTGGGGAACAAATCTTTTTGAAGGATATGGACATCCGTAAGTATGATGTGAGTCGGGTAAGAAGAAGTGTGTCTGCTGGATGGGATTTTGAAATTAATGATCACCATCGTATTGGATTGAATGCGATATATAATTGGCGTGATGATTTGGAAAATCGGTATCGATTACGCTATAAAGGAATGAAATGGGATGAGGCTAAAAAAGCTTATATCGGCGAAATTAGTAGGGAAACGAAAGGAGGAATAGACAATAATGCGAATGAAAATAGTCGATTGGAAAAACAAAGTGTATTGAATTTATCCCTACGTGGAGAACATTTATTAACACCTAAATTAGATTTGGATTGGTCTTTAGCGTATTCAAAAGCTGATGAAGATCGTCCAAATGAGCGATATATTAATTTTTCGATTAAGAACGCCGCTTTACAACAGGATTTGACTGATTCTAATTTGCCTTTTGTAACTGATGGTATTACCGATCTTTCAAAGTTTGGTTTCAATAAAATTACGGAAAATCACAATTATACTTCAGAGGATGAGATTGGCGCAAAAGTTAATCTACGTGTACCTTTAAGTGTTTTGGATGGTCAAAAAGGGAGACTTCGTTTTGGGGCAAGGTTACGTTTGAAAACTAAAAACCGAGATAATATTTTTTATAAATATAAACCAAATACAAAAATCAATAACTTATTAGAGGTGCCTAATCAACACTGGGATGCTAGAGGTTGGGACCAAGGGGAACGATTTGCAGCGGGAACATTTGCTGCTAATAGCTATTTAGGTGGTTTGAATTTGTTGGATAAAAATCAATTTGAAGAAGAAGCGGATCCTTCGGAGTATTTATCTCAAAATTATCATGCAAAAGAAGGGATCTACGCGGCTTATGCTCGTTTTGATCAAAATTTAAGCGAGGCAACGACTTTAATTTTAGGTGCTCGCATAGAGCATACCCGTTTGGATTATACAGGAAATAATGTTAAGGATGAAGAGGAATTAGTAGGGCAAATTAAAAATAAAAACAAGTATACCCATGTTCTTCCTAATGCCACATTAAAACATAATTTCAACGATCATTTTATCTTGCGTGCTGCCTTTAGTACGGGCTTGGCAAGACCCAATTATTATGCTTTAGCCCCTTATATCAGTTCTAAATCTGAAGATAGTGAATTAGAGGCAGGTAATCCGAAGTTAAAGGCTACTTATGCATATAATGGAGATATCATGCTGGAAAATTACTTTCAGAATATTGGTTTACTGTCTGGGGGAGTTTTCTATAAGAAATTGAAGAATTTCATCTATATGTATAATGATGCGAATTTTACTGCAGCAAGATTTACGGAGTTATATCCAAATCAAGCAAACCCTATTGCTGCTGGTGATACTTGGGAGTTTAAACAGTTTAAAAATGGGGATAAAGTAGATGTGTATGGCTTTGAGCTTGCTTTTCAGCGTCAATTGGACTTTTTACCGGGGCAATTTTTAAAAGGATTCGGGATTTATACAAACTATACGTTTACGGCTTCAAAAGCGAAAGGAATAGCAGGTGAAGATGGTGTTTTTCGTACAGATATTGGTTTACCGGGTACCGCACCTCATATGTTTAATGCTTCATTATCTTGGGAAAATTCTAAATTATCTGCAAGACTTTCTGGGAACTATGCTGCAGGTTATTTGGATGCTATTGGTAAAGATGCATTTAATGATGCCTATTATGATAAACAATTCTTCCTTGATGCGAATGCATCTTACAAAGTAACACGGCAGTTTAGAATATTTGCGGAAGCAAATAATTTGACCAATCAGCCTTTGCGTTATTATCAAGGAACTCAAAATAGAATGATGCAATTGGAGTACTATAAGCCAAGATATACGTTGGGTTTAAAATTTGACCTTTAATAGATAATATACAAACAATGAAAAAATTACTAATTATATCCACTGCATTAACGTACATGCTAACGGCTTGTCATAGCAAATTAGCACCTGTTGCTAAGGATGCTATTAAACCTACTATCATTACCGAACAAGTTCCAAATGATACGGATGATCCAGCGATTTGGATCAACCCTAAGGATAGTTCTCAAGTAATTGTGATCGGTACAGACAAGCATGAAAAAACGGGAGGATTGTATGCCTTTGATATGGATGGGAAAATCATAAATAAGGTAGTGCCTTTGGATCGTCCTAATAATGTAGATATCGCTTATGGTTTTAAAATGGGCGATCAGACCATTGATATTGCTGTTTTAACCGAGCGTGGAACCAATAAAATTCGGGTGTTTAGCTTACCTGATTTAAAGCCATTGGATCAAGGTGGTATCCCCGTATTTGAAGGAGAGCAAGAAAGATCGCCTATGGGAATTGCCTTATATACTCAACAGGATTCATCGGCTCATAAGATTTATGCTGTGGTTGGAAGAAAAAGTGGTCCATCTGAACGCTATTTATTTCAATATGAATTAATCTGGAATGGTCAAGCAGTGGAAGCAGAAAAGGTCAGGGAATTTGGTCAATATGTCGGAGGGAAAGAAATCGAGGCTATCGCTGTGGATAATGAGTTGGGCTATATTTATTATTCGGATGAAGGTTATGGCATTCATAAATATTATGCTAATCCTAAAAAAGGAAATGAAGAATTAGCATTATTTGGTCAAAAGGATTTTAAATCTGATCATGAAGGTATTGCAATATATAAACAAACGGATAGTACAGGGTATATACTAGTTTCTAATCAGCAAAATAATTCCTTTAACATTTATCCAAGGGAGGGGAGTGTTGAAAATGCCAACCAACATCCTCTTTTGAAAGAAATACCTGTTTCTACAATAGAATGTGATGGGGCTGATGCGGTATCTATGCCTATAGGCTCAAAATTTCCAAAGGGGGTATTGGTCGCAATGTCCAATGGAAGGGTTTTCCATTACTACGATTGGCAACTTATAGAAAATTTATTAAGTAAATAAGATACCAAACCATAATCATTTGTAATAAGGGCGCATCAGGAATGATGAGGCCCTTATTTATGTTATCTGCGAAGGAATTGACAGCTCTGGATAGGTTTGTCTAATAAATTCTCCATCCTTATGCCTAATTTTTATTCCCTAAATAAAGTATGAGAATAAAGTTTATTACAATCTAGTTTGACTAATCCTATGCTTTGTCGTCATACTAAAAACATGCTGAGGGAATGATCCATCGCATACGGTAATGCCAAATATGCTGTTGATCTTTTTCTTTTCAAATGCTTGGATACCTTGCTATATAAAAATGAAAGTTTAAATCGGAGAGACCATCTGCATTAATATCGCTGTTAACCATCCGGCATATGTACCAATAGCATATCCAAAAACTGCTAAGATCACACCTACGGATATTAAAGAAGGGTGGAAGGCTGCCGAAGTGACGGATGCTGAAGCTACACCTCCAACATTTGCCATACTTCCAACGGCAAAATAGAAAAAGGGTACTTTAAATAGCTTGCCAATAATCAATAATAATAACGCATGAAAGGATATCCATATAAGACCTACTACAAATAATCCAGGGTTACCAAGGATTGCTGTAATATCCATTTGCATACCAATGGTGATTATCAGCATGTAAAGTAGCACTGAGCCTATCTTTGAGGCGCCTGCATATTCTAATTTTTTTGCAGGAGTAAACGATAAAGCAATACCAAAGGCAGTTGCAAAAAAGATAATCCAGAAGAATTCATTGGTTAAGGAAAATTTAGCGAGTTCGGGAAAGTTTGTTCCCATGTATTTTGCGAAAGGTTCAGCTAAGAAGCTCGCTAATCCAGTTCCTGCGAATGCTAAAGATAGCATGAGCATAAAGTCTTTAGTATCTGGGATTTTGTTGTTTTCTAAAGCTCTCTTTTGCATTTTCTCTTGCAATTCCTCGACATCCTTTGCATCGGCTTTAAAAAAAGCATTGAACTTCTTTACTTTAGCTGCTCCAAATAATAAGAAAGCCATCCATAAATAAGCTACAAAAGCGTCCACCGCAATGATGGAGGAAAATAATTCTGGAGATGGTTCTAATATTTCTTTAAGAGCGACTTGATTGGCGCTTCCACCTACCCATGATCCTGCTAATGCGCCTAAACCTCTCCATACTTCATTTGGTCCCACTCCTCCGACTACCTCAGGTGCCACAAGGGAGGTTAACCAAACGGCCAGTGGCCCTCCAATGATAATGCCCACGGTACCTGTAATAAACATTAGTCCTGCGCGCTTTCTCAAGGCCCACATTTCTTTTAAATCTAAACTAATGACAAAAAGAATTAAACATGCTGGTAAAAAATATCGACTACCAATGGTCGTAAGAGGAGAATTTACACCGTCAATAATATGGAAAGTGTTTAATAATCCAGGGAGGAAATAACAAAGTAAAAGTGGCGGAATAATATTGTAAAACCCTTTTATAAACTTATTAGATAGGTTGGAAGTGTAGAATACGAATCCTAAAATAAGCATCAATAATCCAAATACAACAGAAGTGTTACTAATTAACGGCAGGTTTTCGGTAGAGGTAATTTGCATAAATTTTTAATAATTGCTAATTTGCTGTGAAAATAACTAATTCTATTGATAAACAAACATATCTACCTATTGGGTAGTAATCAAAATTAAATCTAATCCAAAAAATAATAAATACGAAATGGACCGTAGAAATTTTATAAAGAGTAGTGGTATCATTCTTGGGGCAACATCGTTAGAAATGCCTAATCCTTTAATGGATGTGAAGAAAAAAATTAAAGTTGGTTTAGTGGGCTGTGGAGGCCGAGGCACTGGAGCAGCATTTCAAGCCTTATCCGCAGATCCAGATGTGGAAATCGTTGCTTTAGCTGATATTTTTCAAGCACAATTAGATACCGCTTTAGCCTCTTTGCAAGAAGCTGACAAGGATCGTGTGAAAGTTGCAGATAAAAGAAAGTATGTTGGTTTTGATGCCTATAAAAAACTGATTGATAGTGATGTGGATGTGGTGTTATTATGTTCACCGCCTTCATTTAGACCCGATCATTTAGCTGAAGCCGTTAAGAAAGGGAAACACGTATTTTGTGAGAAACCTATGGCGGTAGATGTACCAGGAGTTCATAAGGTTCGTGAGGCAGTGAAGTTAGCAAAAGAGAAAAAGTTAAATGTTGTTTCGGGTTTTTGTTTTAGATATACGACTCCAAATCGTGAATTAGCGAAGTTAATCCATGCTGGAAGTATTGGGGATATTTATGCAATCTCCACCTTTAGATTAGGAGGAGAATTGACAGAAAAACCTAAGCAGGCTGGATGGTCTGATCTTCAGTATCAATTGTATAACTGGTTTTTCTACCAACGTTATTCAGGTGATATTATCGTGGAACAAACAGTACATAGTATAGATTTCATGAACTGGATGATGAATAGAGGTTTACCTAAATTTGTTTCTGGTACAGGAGGGCGCCAAAGTAAACCATGGGATAAGTTTGGGAATGTATTTGATCATTTTGCCATCGAATTTGATTATGGTGAAGGGGTAAAAGGCTTTCACTTTGGAAGACAGCAAAATGGTACACAACCACGAAATTCAGTGGAAGCAAAAGGTACTAAAGGGGGTATGAATGTTAGTATTTTAAGCAGCTACGAGATTTATGGGGAAAATCCATGGAAGTTTGCCGGTAAAACAGATAACATGTATCAAACACAGCATAATGAGCTGTTTGCTGCTATAAAAAATAAACAGATAATCAATGATGGAGAGTTTATGGCAGATTCTACTTTATTGGCTATTTGGGCTAGAGAGGCAGCATATACTGGTAAAATAATAAGTTTGGAAGAGATTCAAAACTCGACAAAAACTTACGGCCCTACCTCAGAAGATTATTCTTGGGAAATGGAAGGGGATAAGGCTTTAATTCCTAGACCAGGATTAGCAATTTAGGTAATTTAAAAAAAAGATGAGTCAAAAAATTAGGATACTTGTGGTCGGTTGCGGTAATATGGGGGCATCTCATGCGCAAGCGTACCATGAAATGGAAGAGTTTGAAATAGTAGGATTGGTTTCTAGGGGGGAAAGTAAAGTTAAACTGAATGAAACCTTAGGTGCACAATATGCCTTATTTGATGAGTACGAAGAAGCCTTACAAGCAACAAAGGCTGATGCAGTTTGTATCTCAACGTATCCAGATACGCATGAGGAATATGCGATCAAAGCATTTGAGGCTGGATCACATGTTTTTATTGAGAAACCATTAGCAGACACTGTTTTAGGTGCGCAACGAGTGATTGATGCAGCGAATGCTTCTGGTAAAAAATTAGTGGTAGGCTATATTCTAAGGCACCATCCTTCTTGGATAAAGTTTATTGAAGTTGGGAAAACCATGGGATACCCATTGGTAATGCGGATGAATTTAAATCAGCAAAGTCATGGATATATGTGGGATGTACATAAGAATTTAATGAAAAGTTTAAGCCCAATAGTTGATTGTGGGGTTCATTATATCGATGTGATGTGTCAGATGACTCAGGCGAAACCTGTTTCAGTTTCTGCTATAGGAGCTCGACTGACGGAAGAAATCCCTTCAGATAACTACAACTATGGACAATTGCAGATTCGTTTTGATGATGGTAGTGTAGGTTGGTATGAAGCAGGTTGGGGACCTATGATCAGTGAGACTGCATTTTTTATTAAAGATGTTATTGGTCCTAAAGGATGTGTCTCCATCGTCGCGAATGATGCTGCAAAAGCTGGGAAATCTGATTCTGTAGCGGATCATACTAAAACAGAATCCTTAAAAGTTCATTATGCTAATATAGATGCATCAAATGCCTTTACGAAAGAGGATGAATGGATAGACCTTAAGGATGAGCCAGACCATCAAGAATTGTGTAACAGAGAACAGCGTTTCTTTTTGAAAGCAATAGAAGACAATTTAGATTTAAGTAAATCGATGCAAGATGCGATTAACAGCTTGCAAATCGCTATTGCCTGCGATGAATCTGTAAAGACAGGTGAAATTGTGAGGTTATAGTCTGTATTACGAAGAAATATATGGCTCCTGCATTAGCAGGAGCCATTTTGTTTTATTGAATTTCGATAATTAATTGATACAAATCCGTCAGATTTGTATATTTTTTTGTAAGTTTATTTTACATCTAAATCAAACCTATACTATGTTTACAGTTTCCTTTGCTCCTGTTAAGTTGTTTTCTGCTTCCTTAATTATCTTATTATTATGCTCCACTGCGCTAGCCGGTTCTCTTAAATCTTTTAAAACGAACGTATTAAAAGAGCAAGCGTATAATGTGAAAGACTTTGGTGCTAAAGGTGATGGGAAAAATGATGATGTCCCAGCTATACAAAAAGCGTTGGATTATTTAGTGGATCATGGTGGAGGGACTTTGTATTTCCCAAATGGGCACTATCGATTGGCAACAATTCAAGAAAAGTATGAAGTGAAAGCCCATTTAATTATAAAACCAAAAGTTGCTGCCGGAAGATCTCATGTCATGATCAAAATAGTAGGAGAGAATGCTGTAAATACTGCAAGCGCTTACGCAAACCATACAACGGTAGATAAATCCGAGGTATGGGTAAACGGTACAGTGCTTTTTTCAGATATTTTAGGCGAAAAGCATACAGATCCGAAAAAAGAAGCTACTTTTCTATTAGCTATGGGATCTGGGGGAGGTATTTATAAACTGAACCATTCATTGATGCGCATACAAGACATCGCTTTTCAAGTAAAGGCACAAACTGGAAAATACCCCAATCTTTCAGGGCTTAATATGGCGTATGCGGCTTCCTTATATACAGATAATGTATTGATATATTCTTCGGTGAGAAGTGTAGACTTGACAGCTCCTACGGACGATGGGCATTATTCTGCGGGTTTAGTTGCTCCTAGGTTATGGTGTAATCCGGAACAAGACTTTAGAAATATTTATGTAAAAACAGCTTTCCGATACGGTATGATCTTTTCAGAACATGCAAATGGTAATAATTTATCCGTATGGAATTGTGATCAAGCATTTGTGTTTTCGAAAATGGATCATTCCAGCTGGTTTGGCCGTATTCATGCTCAGAATTGTAAAAATATCATTAACTCATTAGAGGTCGATTTCTCGGGCCATGTGGTTGGGACATCATTTATTAAAATAGAACAAGTAGGCATTGAGGTCAATTCAGGACAAATTCCACTTTCATTTAATTATAGTAATTTTATTCTAGATCCTGAAAATAGGCTATTTGGTAAATTGGATTATCATTTAGTAAAGTCTAATGTGGGTGCAGATAATTCCTATTTTAAAAAGAATGGTGGTTTACATATAAAAGCCAGTCCAAGTTTCTAATCGTTAATCAACCTATAATATTCGAAAGCTGGTCCTTCGATTAGCCTGCTTTCCTTTTTCGGTATCGTTCGTATCGATGGGCTTGCTGTCTCCATACCCTTTAGTTTGGATTCTGTCTTTGTTAATTCCTTTTTGAATGAGCATTTTAGCGACTTCAGCAGCCCTTTGTTCCGATAACACTTGATTGTTTTGACTATTCCCAGTATGATCCGTATGTCCTTCAATCGTTATGATCAGCTTGGGATTTAGCTCTAGAAATTCTTTTAATAAATTTAAATCGGTTTCTGAGTCAGGAAGAATTTGGTATTCATTACTGTTAAAATAGATGTTTCTTAAGATACTGATAGATCCTTTTTGGATAGGCTCCAAATAAATGCTGTCTTGAAAGTTGCTTTCCGACTGAGCTAGATTTGTCAAATCATATTGTTTGGAATGAAATAAAAATCCTTCTTTTTTTACATGTACAGCATAATTTTGACCAATAGGCAGTAAGGCTAAAAACGTTCCGTCTATGTGATCACTGGAGGCTTCAAATATTCGCTTATTATTTTTAGTATTTGTGACACGTATTGTAGCGCCAAGTGGATGCTTGTTGGCTTGGTTAAGGATGATCCCTTCTATATATGCTACGCTGGAAGGTGCAATTTCCAGAGGAATTGATGCGGTGTAAATATCCCAATTTCTACTGCTATCTTGGCTTGCCAGATACCCTGTCTTACCATCTAAACTGATGTTGAAGGATCGCTGATCCAACTCATTATTAATTGGTTTCCCCAAATTTTTTGCAGCGTTCCATTGTCCATCCTCTTGCCTTTCACTTTGAAATATATCATTCTTTCCATAACCTGGCCAACCATTGGATGTAAAATAGAGGGTTTTATTATCGGCATGGATATACGGCGAGCCTTCATCATATTTACTATTAATCTTGTTGCCTAAGTTTATTGCCTTTGACCATGTACCATCCGCTTGTAGTTGGCTCATCCAAAGGTCATTTCCTCCGTATCCTCCAACTCTATTGCTTACAAAATAAAGGGTTTTACCATCCGCTGATATTGCTGGCTGAGCCTCCCAGCCCTTACTATTTATAGCTGGCCCTAAATTAGTTGCTGTAGTCCATCTGCCGGACTCCAAATTGGAGACATAGATGTCGCAACTACCTAGGCCATTTGGTCTATTGCAGCCCGTGAAATACAGTTGTTTACCATCCAATGAAATGCAATGTGCACCTTCATTATATACAGCCGTGTTTATGGGCTCAGGTAGCTTTTCTACGCTTGTCCATTTTCCATTGATTTTCGTACTGCTGTAAAAGTTTTCTTGATTAGCTTCTTTTCTTGTAAATATGATGTTTTGGTTATTGGCCGTTAATTTTGGGAAGTATTCATCATGAGAACTGTTTATTTCGGGAGAAATTGGGATGAGATGGATGTTCTTAGTTGGTTCACTGTTTGCTAATGCAAATTCGCAATCGATCAGGTATTTGTTCAGCAGTTCAACAGAAGCAGCATTCGGATTCAATAACTTTTTATAACTGCTAAAGTATTTTAAAGCTTCCTCATATTTTCCCGAAAAAAATAAACATGAAGCTAATCCAAATTGCGTTAAGGGGCTTAGTTCAGGATTTATTTGCAATACTTTTTCGTAATAGGGAATAGCGTTGGCATAATGCTCTTCCTTTCTTAAAATATCGCCTAACTGCTGGTATGCAGTCGCAAAATTAGCATCTGCTAAAATGGCAATGTGTAACAGATCTTTCGCTTCCGCGAGTTTATTAGCGGCTAATGCACGATTAGCATTTTCAAATGCTTTCTGGGCTTTTTTATTCACTGAACCGGGTTGGGCAAAACTTATGCTTACGAATAAACAGAACCCAATGGTTAACAGTTGTTTGAATAGGCTAATGCTTGTCATTTAACTATTAAACTTAAGCATTCTTTTGAGAAGTTTACGGAATATTTAAGTATTTGTGCGTTTGCAAAGAAATTTCCCATTTGGGATTATCCTTTACATAATCAATAATCAAAGGCGTCATTTCCGCTGCCTTAGACCATTCCGGTTGCAAGTAAAGTTTACAATTTGTTCCGACAAATTTTGCATGTTCCTCTGCCCATTCAAAATCAGTTTTATTGAAAACGATAACTTTCAATTCCCCTGCTGCACTTAACACATCTGGGCGAGGTCCCTTAAATTTTTTAGGCGATAAACAGATCCAGTCCCAATAGCCAGATAAGGGATAAGCACCAGAGGTTTCTAGAAATGTTTTTATACCAGCTTCTTTAAGTTTTAACGTAAGGTACGTTAAGTTGTAAATTAAAGGCTCTCCACCAGTTATCACGACCGTTTTTGCAGGATATTTTAATGCGTTTTCAACAATGGTATCTGCAGAAGTCAAGGGGTGTAAGTCCGCATTCCAACTTTCTTTAACATCACACCAATGGCAACCTACATCACAACCACCTAATCGAATAAAATATGCTGCTTTTCCTGTATGGTAACCTTCACCTTGAATAGTATAGAATTCTTCCATTAAAGGGAGAAAGGAGCCGTCTTCTGGAACTTGATTTGACATAACGCTTTAAAATAGAGCCGCAAAATTAGGAAAAAGAATTGAGAGATGTTAAATACCGCTCAAAATGTTGTCAGCTCAAAGCAATATTGCGAAAAGGAGAATTACTCACAGGCAATGATTGAAAACATCATCGACAACTAATGCGCTTTAGTTTTTGCGGCTAGTATGATTACTAAATTAGCTATTTTTTAGTTAATGGAAATGGATTCTGATTTCTTAATCCTCAAAAAAAAGCCTAATTTTGTACTTTGAATTATTTAAGGTTATCTTAAGAAGTCAATGTAATTGTACACATTGTAATAAGTTGGCCATTTTTTAACAAACATTAAATCATGTTGTAAATGATTAATATTACATTACCTGATGGTTCTATCCGTCAGTATGAACAAGGCACATCAGCCATGGGAGTTGCACTTTCCATATCCGAAGGACTCGCTAGAAATGTATTAGCTGCTGAAGTCAATGGAGAGGTTTGGGATGCTACAAGACCAATTGAACAAGATTCATCCATCAAATTATTAACATGGAATGATGACAAAGGGAAATCAACCTTTTGGCATTCTTCTGCGCACTTATTGGCAGAGGCCTTGGAAGCGCTATATCCAGGTGTTAAATTTGGTATAGGACCGTCCATAGAAACTGGATTTTATTATGATGTTGACTTCGGCGATCGGGAATTTTCTTCTGATGAGTTTAAGCAAATCGAGGATAAAATGCTAGAACTTGCCAAGCAAAAAGAGGTATTTGATCGTAAGGCTGTATCAAAAGCTGATGCCATAGCTTTTTTTGAAGAAAAAGGCGATGAGTATAAATTAGATTTGATCAAAGACCTGGAAGACGGTAAAATTACTTTTTACGCACAAGGCAACTTTACCGATTTATGTAGAGGTCCTCATATTCCGCATACCGGTTTTATTAAAGCTGTAAAATTGACGAATGTTGCGGGAGCCTATTGGAGAGGGGATGAGACCCGTAAGCAATTGACTCGTATATACGGGGTTACTTTTCCCAAAGCATCTGAATTAACCGAATACCTGAAGTTTATCGAAGAGGCTAAGAAAAGAGATCATCGGAAATTAGGAAAAGAGTTAGAGCTTTTTGCTTTCTCAGAAAAAGTAGGAATGGGCTTGCCATTGTGGTTGCCAAAAGGAACTGCTTTAAGACAGAAATTGCAAGATTTTTTACAAAGAGCTCAAATCGAATCCGGATATGAACCTGTAATGACACCACATATTGGACATAAGCAATTGTATATTACTTCTGGTCATTATGAAAAGTATGGAGCAGATTCTTTTCAACCGATTAAGACACCAGTAGAGGGGGAGGAATTTTTATTAAAACCAATGAATTGCCCTCACCACTGTGAAATATATAAAACAAAACCAAGATCCTATAAAGAACTACCGGTTCGATTTGCAGAATTTGGAACAGTTTATCGGTATGAGCAATCTGGAGAATTACATGGTTTGACCCGTGTACGCGGATTTACTCAAGATGATGCCCATTTATTCTGCCGTCCCGATCAGGTGAAGGATGAGTTTAAAAAAGTAATTGATTTGGTATTGTATGTCTTCGGGGCTTTAGGCTTTTCAGAATATACAGCACAAATTTCATTACGTGATCCTGAAAATAAAACCAAGTATATTGGATCAGATGAGAACTGGGCATTAGCAGAAACTGCGATTATTGAATCTGCTACTGAAAAAGGCTTACCTACTGTAATTGAGTATGGTGAAGCGGCATTTTACGGACCAAAATTAGATTTCATGGTCAAAGATGCTTTAGGTAGAAAATGGCAATTAGGAACCATCCAAGTAGATTACAATCTGCCGGAACGCTTTGAATTGGAATACACTGGAAGCGATAATATGAAGCATCGCCCTGTGATGATTCATCGCGCGCCTTTTGGTTCTATGGAACGATTTGTTGCTGTTTTAATCGAACATTGCGGTGGTCAGTTCCCTTTATGGCTTGCTCCTGAGCAATTTATCGTCCTGCCAGTGTCAGAAAAATATGAAGAATATGCTCAAAAACTTTTAGAATCTCTAAATAATTCCGATATTCGCGGTCTAATTGATTTGCGTGATGAGAAGGTAGGAAGGAAAATACGAGATGCTGAGGTTAAAAAAATGCCATATATGTTGATCGTAGGAGAGAAGGAAGTAGAAAGTGGAACCTTATCAGTACGTAAACATGGTGGTGTAGATTTAGGATCTATAACTGCAGCAGAGTTTAAAGAATTATTAATAAAAGAAATAACTGTTTAATTTAAAAACATTTGGCAAAAAGTAACAATTTCGGCAATAGAGGCCCCATCAGAAAGAAAGAACCCGAGCATCGTATAAATGATTTTATCCGAGTTCCAGAGGTAAGATTGGTTGGGGATAATGTAGAAACAGGAGTTTATACCACTAGACAGGCTTTACAACTCGCAGATGAGTTAGAGTTGGATTTAGTTGAGATTTCCCCGAATGCTACGCCTCCTGTTTGTAAAATTATAGATTACAGTAAGTTTATTTACGAACAAAAGAAGAAACAAAAGGAAATTAAAGCCAATGCGAAGCAAACTGTTATTAAAGAGATTCGCTTCGGGCCTAACACCAGTGAGCATGATTTTGAATTCAAATTAAAACATGCCATGCGTTTCTTAGAAGCAGGTGAAAAGGTACGTGCTTATGTTCACTTTAAAGGTCGTGCAATTGTGTTTAAAGAACAAGGCGAAATATTATTATTACGTTTCGCTCAAGCACTGGAAGATTATGGTAAAGTAGAGTTACTACCAAAATTAGAAGGTAAGCGTATGTTTTTAACTTTAGCACCTAAAGCTGCAAAAAAATAATAAAGTATCTAACAGATTGATATAAAATTTATAGTATTATGCCAAAGATTAAAACCAATTCCAGCGCGAAAAAACGCTTTAAATTGACTGGAACAGGTAAAATTGCAAGAAAAAACGCTTATAAAAGCCACATCTTGACCAAAAAAACTACCAAACAAAAACGTAATTTAACAACAACAAGTTATGTTTCTGATGGTGATACAGGTAACGTGAAACGTATGCTTGGTATCGGTAAATAAGTTTTATACAATTATTTTTTAATAACAATATTTTTAACCGGGTATCAGGTTGTAAGTTTACTGAAATACGTAACGCCTTATACCAAACTAAATTTTAATAATTATGCCACGTTCGGTTAACGCAGTTGCTTCTAGAAGAAGACGTAAAAGAATCCTAAAATTAGCTAAAGGCTATTATGGATCCCGTAGCAAAGTTTATACTATTGCTAAGAATACAGTAGAAAAAGGTTTACAGTACGCTTACCGCGACCGTAAAACCAAAAAACGCGAGTTTAGAGCTTTATGGATACAACGTATCAACGCTGGAGCTCGTCAACACGGAATTTCTTATTCTCAGTTGATTGGTAAATTAAGTGCTAAAAACATTGGTCTAAACCGTAAGGTATTAGCTGACTTAGCATTAAATAATCCAGATGCTTTCAAAGCAGTTGTAGACGCAGTAAAATAGAGTATTTAACCGCTATCAATTTGTTAGGTATTAAAAGCCATCCAACTAGGATGGCTTTTTTATTGGACCCCAATCACCCTTCACTTAAAGATGTTTTAAAGCGCCGTGCTGAGCTTAACAAAGTAAGAGGTGAGTTTATATTTACAAGACAACAAAAACGGATCTAAAGAGCTTTGTATGCGTTGTGAAAAGGCAATAAAGAATTGGATACTAAGGCTAGATTTTTTTGGATGTGTACGGATGGATGACTGCGATGGAAAAATTGGTTAAGTTTATTTGGTGTTTCGGGGGGATCGTTATGCGATAATGACTTTAATTCCTATATTTTCAATTTCTTTAACCATGGCCTCAGGGATTTTATTATCGGTAATAATGTAGTCGATGTCGATTAAGTCGCATAACTTTCCTAAACCCCTTTTTCCAAATTTAGTGCTATCTGCTAAAATAACAACCTTTTGGGCGGTAGTTAACATGGCCTGAGCGAGCGCTGCTTCTTGCAGATTGCTGATGGATATTCCAAAATCCGGATCTATACCGTCTACTCCAAGGAATAAAATACCACAACTAATTTCTTTCAATATCTGCAAAGCATAATTTCCTGCAACCGAAGACGAGTTAGGACGTATTAGCCCTCCCAATTGCAGAACCTCAATATTAGGCTTCGTACTTAATTCTAAACTCACCTTTAATGCGGGCGTGATTACCGTTAAGTTTTGAACACTTTCTAACTTTTTGGCCAAAGCAAAAACGGTTGTTCCTGTACCTAGTAGAATGGAATCGTTGTTTTTAATTAAGTTGAGTGCTTCTTTAGCAATCTTTTGCTTTTCATCATTCCTTATCAATTCATTGATCAGAATTGGCCGATCAATGGCATAAGGATTGGAATTTGAGGCTCCCCCTTTAATGCGAAAAAGTAAATTTTTTTCTTCTAAGACTTTTAAATCTTTGCGAATAGTGACACTGGAAACTTTCATAATTTCACAGATCGCATCGATGCTTATTTTTCCTTTTTCTTTTAAGCATTTTAGGATGAATTCATGCCTTTCTGTAATATTCATCATCATTCACTTATTAGTTAATGTCATGCAAATATACTTTACTTTTTTAAGTAATATATAATGTTTTGTTGTTTATGGCTAATTTTGTTATTTTTTTTAAAATATTTTATCTTTAAAGGGTGCTGTTGGGGATATTTATTATAGCGCATGTAGCATTTACTTTATGGGCGTTTTTTCGATAGTAAGGCAGGAAGTACTTGTTTAACTATTACCCGCCAAATTTGGCGCAAAAGCCCATAGTATTGGGTATTATTACCGAGTCCTATTCAAAAATTAAAAACAGAATGCTTAATTTCGAATTCAACTTAAGCCACATGAAAAACGTAATTTATTCCTTCTTAGTTCTTATTGGGATATTCATCCATGCAAATACCTACGCTCAAAAATCACATTACTTAAATTTCAAAACGGTAGAGGAGATGTATGCCTATTTTTCATATGCATCTGGCAAGCTAATTATATCGGGCCATCGCGGCACCATTGAAAATCAAATGCCAGAGAATTCCATTGCATCTATGAAGGAGGTTTTAAAACATACAGAGGCCATTTTTGAGGTAGATCCAAGATTAACAAAAGATGGAATAGCTGTGATGGTTCACGATGAAACCTTAGATCGAACCACCACTGGTCGAGGGAAAGTGAAGGATTTTACATGGAAAGAATTAAAAAAATTATCCTTAAAGGATCATCAAGGAAACCCCACAGGCTATAAAATCAATACCTTGGAGGAGATGATCAAATGGGCAAAAGGTAAAACCATATTAAATTTGGATAAGAAAGACTTGCCTTTGGAACTAACAGCCGAAATCATTCGAAAACACAATGCCTATGCATGGGTTTGGGTGACCGTACATAATGTGGAGCAAGCTAAATTTTTCCTTGATAAAAATCCGAAACAATATATGTCTATGCATATCAGAACTAAAAAGGATTTAGAAGCTTTTCAAAATTCAGGTTTACCATTTGATCGAATGATTGTATATATCGGACCTGAGATCAAAGACTCAAATCAAGAGATGTATCGCTTTTTTAAGGATAAGGGGGTTTTATGTATGATATCCACGGCGCCTACATACGACAAATTGCCGAGCGCAGAAGCAAGAGCTAAGCAATACCGAGCTGTTTTTGCCGATGGGGCTCGGGTATTAGAATCTGACTTGCCAATTGAGGTCAGTAAAAGTATCAAAACACCTTAAAAAACTGCGATAAGTTAAAAATGCCCATAGCCAGTGAAAGAACCTCGATTTACTGGCTAAACTTGTTTACCTTGCCCAGTAATATTCATGAAGTCCAATTCTTTGCTAGATAATTTACCATTAATTTTCTTATATTTGTAAATAACTACAAAATAGGCTTTTTCTTATTCATTGCCTCTCCGCTCTCCTTAAGAATCGTACCTTATATTTTTTATCGCATAAATTTTATTAATGTCAAGAAATCAACTCACATTTAGAAAAAAAGAACTTGCAAAGAAAAAGCAACAGAAACAACAAGAGAAATCTGACCGAAGAGAATACAATAAATCTTCGAACAATAAAGGTAAAGCTCTAGAAGAGATGTTTGCCTATGTGGATGAATTTGGAAATATTTCAGATACGCCACCTACCACTACGTACAAATTTAAACCAGAAGATTTAGAAAAACCAAAAGGTCTAGAAGATGAATTTGTAGTAGGTACAGTATCCTATTATAATGAAGTAGGACATTATGGTTTCATTAGAGAAAATATTTCTAGAGAGAGCATCTATTTTAATGATACATTAGCGGGCAAAGTATTGAAATTAAACCAAGTGGTTAAGTTCAAATACGTGCGTGGAAAACAAGGATATCAATTATCAGAAATTGAAGGTTAAGTATTTTCTTACTCCAAAGAAGTCTTAATCATTTTTAAATCCTTTACATATATTGATATTTTATACTGGAGGTTAGTTGCATCTATATCCTCCAATATGAAATACCAAAATAATTTTATCCCTTTCAAATTCTTCCTAATCTAGCTTTGCGGGTATAACTTTTTTATATTATACTAATTGCAATAAGGTAATCACTTAATTTCTTAATAATTCATATATTAGGTTACTAATATTAATCTAGATGAAGTATAAGAACTATTTTTTAACTATGGTTTTATGGCTTTGCCATTTCATAATTTTAGCTAAACCTCTTCCAACTCTTTCAAAATCTCAAAAGCCTACTTGGCTACGGGAAACCACTCGAACTCCTCAAAAAATTAATACGGATGACATTAGTATGGGCTACTATTTTGAATTAATAGAAAGCCAATACCACTTAGGGTTAGAAACTTATTATAATAAAACCATTAAGGTATTATTTGACGATAACGGTATAGAGAATGCCGGCCAAGAATTTGTGACATTTGATCCTGTATATCAAAAGCTGGTCATTCATGAATTTTATATCCTCAGAGAAGGAAAACAACTCGATCGGTTGAATTTATCAAAGTTTAATATTCACGCCACTGAAAATGATCTTTCAAGATCGATTTATAATGGCCAATTTACTGCGCACAATGTAATTGATGATTTGAGAAAAGGGGATAAAATTGTTTTTGCTTATTCCATTATAGGGTTTAATCCTGTTTTTGAGGGTAAATTTGCAAACAGTTATTATTTAGAATCTGCTGAACCTGTAGGCTTAGTTCATTTGAATTATGTAGTGCCTGATGCTCGAAATATTTTATTCAAAACCCATGCTGGAGCCAAAGCAGGTAAGAAAGAGAAATTAGCAGGACATACCCAATATACCTGGGAAGAAAATACGAGCGTAAGCTCGGAATATGAAGAATGGCTTCCGAGTTGGTTTCAAAAATTTGCTTGGGTGGAATGTTCCGAATTTTCTACCTGGAGGCAAGTTTCTGAATGGGCTATGCGGGTCAATCCAATACCGGACCTTTCTGAGACAAGTAGTATTAAGAAATTCACCAACAACCTTTGGAACGAGGTTTCTGGTAATAAGTACAAATTCATCGAACATTGTGTCAATTTTGTTCAGAATGAAATTCGATATATGGGCATCGAAATGGGGCAGCATTCCCATCGTGCGCATCTTCCAGATAAAGTGTTTAATCAACGGTATGGCGACTGCAAAGATAAATCGGTATTGCTAGCAGCCATGCTTGAAGATAAAGGTATAGAGACTTCCATTGTATTGGCAAACACCAATCAATACAAGGGTCTTGATGATCAGTTGCCAAGTCCATTTTCATTTAATCATATGGTATTGATGATTAAATTAGATCATGAACTGAAAATGATTGATCCGACGATTACGAATCAATCAGGTCCAATTGAATTTCGGTATTTTCCATATTATGGAGAAGTATTACTTTGTGAACAAGGTTCAAAACTTACTGCGGTAGATAAACCGAGCATGAACAAAGTGTTCGAAGAAAATATCCTCCAATTGGGCAGTGAAGGCAGTGCAACATTGATTGTGAAAACTAGATTTGAAGGCGGAGAAGCTGATCAAATGCGCACAACGATTAAAGAAATAGGCAAAAACCAACTTTATAAAGATTATGAATCGTTTTATTCCAAATTGTATAATCATGCTGTACGTAAAGATAACCTCCTGGTGGAAGATGATCAGTTGAATAATGTGCTGAAGATTCAAGAATTTTATACCATTAAAAAAGTTGTCCATACGGATGAACAAGGAAAATTGATGGTGCCTGCTTTTAGTAAGACCCTAGCGGACCTATTACCAGAAATTAAAGAAGGAAGGCTATCTCCAGTCGCATTAACTTATCCTACGGATCGATCCCATATCATTAAAATTGTCAATAAGAATAACCAAGTGATTGGTAATTATGAATCAGCGCAATCTTTTAATAGAAAAGCCTATCGGATAGCTCAAAATGTATTTAACAGTAAGGATACCTTAGTTGTACAACTAGCGCTAGAATTTCATCAACCATATATACATTCAGAAGATATCAAGGAGTATTTAGGCGATATGACTGAAAAGAATAACTTATTCTTTTATTACTATTTTTTAGATGCTAATGGATTTATTAATATTCAGGATTTTACAAATTTTAAGCTACATTACCTCTCATTTGGTTATTTCTTATTGAT
This sequence comes from Sphingobacterium sp. HJSM2_6, assembly GCF_049316305.1. NCBI lineage: Bacteria > Pseudomonadati > Bacteroidota > Sphingobacteriia > Sphingobacteriales > Sphingobacteriaceae > Sphingobacterium > Sphingobacterium sp. HJSM2_6. The sequence continues at coordinate 80,701 of NZ_JBMOXB010000009.1, read as the reverse complement.
CGTCGGTTTAACTTGTATGCTATGGATTTTTAAATTACAAAAACTTAGGCCTAAGTCGATAGACGGTTCTTTAGCCTTAACGCAATATTCCGAAATAGGAGGTTGGATGATTTTGTATATGATAGGATTAGTTGCAGGAACCTTATTAACTGCAGCAGAACTATTTGGCAGTGAGTCAGTTTTAGATGCTAATTTTATTGATTATGTCTATTCGGAGCCTAATACAGGGTTCGTATTGAAGTTTTTTTTATTTTTCACATTAACGTATTTTTCAATTAGTATTACGAGTACTATTTTTATTATTTATTTCTTTTTTAAACGAAGGGATATTGTTCCACCGGCCATCATACTAAATATGATTTTTAACTTAGTTGCTTATTTAATCATGCTAGTAAGTTTGCAGCATTTAAAAATTGAGTCACATAATCTCCAAGAAGTTTATGTGGATATAATGAAAAGTTTGTTTGCCTTTATTGTTTGGGGAACTTACTTTTATCAATCAAAACGAGTCAGGGGAACGTTCACTGTTCCATACCAGTATGAAATTAAGAAAGACGAGTTTACTGAAAAGAATTAGGGATTTTGCGGTTAACAGGAGTGGAATCTTAAAAGAAAAGGCTATATGGATAAGATATAGCCTTTTCTTTTAAGGATTATAGATTACTTTCTTTTTTTATTTTTCGTTTAGGAGCCAGTTGTTTTGCTGCTTGTTTGGCTTCATATTCTACTTCCAAATATTTTATTATTTCCACTGCAATATCTTTTCCAGTCGCATTCTCTATTCCTTCTAGACCAGGAGAGGAATTGACTTCCAGAATTAGAGGGCCGCGTGCAGAAGGCAATAAATCTACACCAGCTACAGTAAGTCCCATGGCACGAGCCGCAGCAATCGCGGTTTCTTTTTCTTTCCTGCTGAGCTTTACAACTTCAGCTGTCCCTCCACGATGAAGATTGGAACGAAATTCCCCTTCTTTAGCGGTTCTTTTCATCGCACCCACTACTTTACCATCGACGACAAATGCTCGGATGTCAGTACCTTTGGCTTCTTTGATGTATTCTTGAATTAAAATGTTGTTTCCTAAACCGTAAAAAGCTTCAATAACCGATGATGCGGCTTTTTTAGTTTCGGCAAGAACGACTCCAATACCTTGCGTTCCCTCCAATAATTTGATGACTAATGGAGCTCCTCCGACCATATTGATCAAATCATCCACATTCGATGCAGTCCTAGCAAAACCTGTGATTGGTAGTCCTAATCCAGCACCTGAAAGTATTTGCATGCAACGTAGTTTATCACGCGAACGTGTAATTGCTTGACTTGGATTGGCAGAGATAACACCCATCACCTCAAATTGTCGAACAATCGCTGAACCGTAGAAGGTTACCGAAGAGCCAATTCTTGGAATAATCGCATCGATATCTGCTATATCAAGACCTTTATAATGAATAGAAGGTTTACCCTGTTGTATACCTACATAGCATTTACTATGGTCAATCACTTCGCATTGATGCCCTCTTTTTACAGCAGCCTCAACAAAGCGGCGTGTAGAATATAATGACTTATTAGTCGAAAGTACGGCTATTTTCACTTTTTTAGAAATAAAACAATTTAAGGGGTGTTCTAGTTTTTATTATATCAAATTGGATGCTAGATTTTTTTTAGACACATCAACCAAGAATTTTCCAGTGATAAAATTCCTTCCTAATAGCATAGGATAGGACATCGCAGAGCGATCACGAAAAGATAACTTGATGTCGTACAGTTCGTTAAACATACGAATTTTTGTCAAAAAGATGTATCGTATTTCTGATTGTCCAAAGGAACTTTTGACCGTTCTTTCCCGATGTATTGGGAAGGTTAGTTTTATGGTCTTTTCATTATCTAAATTTGGACGTATATGCCCGATGATATAGAGGTGTCCTTTTCTTTTTACCACCTCCATTTGTTCACAATGTAGAACAGACGTTTCTGCTCCTGTATCGATTTTAGCCTCTATATTATAAAGCCCGAGTTCAGGTAAATCAATAACTTCTATTCTTCCTATGATCTTTTTACCTTTCACAGATTAAAAGATTTACATGTATGTAAATTCTCCAAATGGAGATCTAATGGTCACTTGTTTATGCGCAGATTCTTCAACACGGCCTATGATTTTCGCCGGGATACCGAAGGATTCTGAAATTTCAATGATGGCACTTGCTATTTCTTCCGAAACATACAGTTCCATCCGATGGCCCATATTAAACACCTTGTACATCTCTTGCCAATCGGTATTGGATTCTTTCTGAATCAATTCAAAAAGTGGAGGTACCGGGAACAAATTATCTTTGATGATATGTACATGATCTACAAAATGCAATACTTTCGTTTGTGCACCACCTGAACAATGTACCATACCGTCTATTTGACTCCGGAAACGATCTAATACCTGTTTAATTACAGGTGCGTAAGTGCGGGTAGGCGATAAGACTAATTTTCCCACAGTTATTTCTTCACCTGTTTCTACAGTAATGGTATCTGTTAAATTTTTTGATCCTGAAAAAACTAAATCTTTAGGAACTGCAGGGTCAAAACTTTCAGGAAATTTTTCAGCAATGTATTTGTTAAATACATCATGTCTAGCGGAGGTTAAACCATTAGATCCCATACCACCATTATATTCCGTTTCATAGGTAGCCTGACCATTGGACGCCAAACCTACAATTACATTGCCTGCTTGGATTCGATGATTGGAAATTACCTGATCGCGTTTCATTCTACAGGTTACCGTACTATCGACAATAATGGTGCGAACTAGATCACCCACATCTGCCGTTTCTCCCCCAGTGGAATAAATGCCGATGCCCATATTCCTTAATTCAGCTAATATGTCTTCCGTTCCATTAATAATTTCTGCAATTACCTCTCCTGGGATTACATTTTTATTTCTACCGATGGTTGAAGACAATAAGATGTTATTGATCGCTCCAACACAAAGAAGGTCATCGAGGTTCATGATGATTGCATCTTGTGCAATGCCACGCCACACGGATGCATCTCCAGTTTCTTTCCAGTAAATATAAGCCAAAGATGACTTGGTGCCAGCACCATCTGCATGCATAATATTGCACCATTCTTCATCGCCTCCTAGTATATCTGGAATGATCTTACAGAAGGCATTTGGGAATAATCCTTTATCAATATTTTTAATTGCATTATGTACATCCTCTTTACCTGCGGATACACCTCTTTGGTTGTATTTTAAATCTGACATCTTAGGTGCAAAAATAAGCAAACCTATGGATTTATGCGAAACTTTTTATTCTCTTCCTTTGGATTGTCGAATTCCTAACTTTATTTGACGATTATCTGTGCTGTGCGCTAAATAAGGTCTTGAAATATAGTGAGTTTCTGTTTTTTCAAATATTTTATATTCACAGGTTTTTTGTCAAAAACTATGGCTTAAGAGCCTCTCCCCAAATTTGGATCAATTTTTCAAAATTCCATAGCGCATTTGCTGGACTGCTGCTTGGTAATGTAATATAGGTAATTGAAGGTGATCGCTTAACCTGTTGATCATGTAGTTGTTGCGCTTTTTTACCATTAAATACGATTTTTTGTATGTTAGGATAGGAGATTAAAAGTTCATTTATGGGATTTACTATTACTGTATGTATGGCATTGTCCATACTTCCCAATCGAGAGGCAGTAGCGCAAATATCCCAGAGTGCTAAATGATGATCTTTGAGTACTTGTACTTTCGTTGCGTATTGATTACTCCAAGTTTGTTGGTGCAATTGAAATATAAGCTTCCAAAACCTATTTTGCGGATGCGCATAATATTCTTGTTTTGCAATAGATAAATCTCCAGGCAATGAGCCTAAAATCAGAATTTTAGCACGTTCATTAATGATAGGTTCGAAAGAAGACTTTAACGTCATAGCTATTAAATTTTTGCCTTATCGTATGTAGTAATTTAGGAAAAACTACCGAAATTATCCGCTTTTTTAGCTGGAAATTATTTAGTTATCCAGTTGCAATTTATTTATACTCCTGGCATAGGAATACTTAAATATGATGGAATTCTTTTGGATTTCCGTTGGATCTAGGTCGGAGATACTGCGCTAAGATCCGAGGAATGTCCAAGTCATATCCGAAGGAGATCCGATTGAAATTTAAAAAAAGCCTAAAAAAGATCCTAATAGCTTGGATGAAGCAATAGAAAAAAACAGTGTTGGGTAATTTACAGGGAATGCAATTTATTTAGGTAAAAGAAAACGCTCCAACAATCGTTCATTGTTGGAGCGTTATATATGATTTAAAAAAAATATTAGTGTTTGAAATGGCGAACGCCAGTAATAACCATGGCTACTCCTTTTTCATTTGCCATGTCAATAGATAACTGATCTTTAATAGATCCTCCTGGTTGTAAAACAGCAGCTACACCTGCATCACCTGCAATTTCTACACAATCAGGAAAAGGGAAGAAGGCATCAGAAGCCATCGATGAACCTTTTATGTCGAATCCAAATGCAAGCGCTTTTTCAATCGCTTGTTTTAAAGCATCTACGCGAGAAGTTTGACCAACACCTGAAGCAATTAGTGTATTATCCTTAGCGAAAACGATGGTATTTGATTTCGTATGTTTTACAATTTTGTTCGCAAAATATAAATCTTCGTATTGCGCTTCTGTAGGAGCCGTATTTGTTACCGAAGTCATTTCTTGAGGACCTTCGACCGTGTTGTCTTTATCTTGCATGATTAAACCATTCAATAATGTTTTAACCTGCTGAGTAGGAAGTTTAACTTCTTTACGTTTTAGGATAATTCTATTTTTCTTTGCCGTCAATACTTGTATAGCATCTTCGCTGTAGGAAGGTGCAATAAGTACTTCGAAGAATAAGTTGTTTATTTCTAATGCAGTTTCTTGATCTATTTCACGGTTGCAGATTAACACCCCGCCAAATGCAGATACTGGATCACAAGCCAATGCAGCCAACCATGCTTCTTTTACCGTATTGCGAGAGGCTACTCCACAGGCGTTGGTATGTTTTAAGATAGCAAAGGTAGGTGCTGAAAATTCATCTATGATTGCAACAGCAGCATCGACATCCACCAAGTTATTATAAGAAAGTTCTTTTCCATTTAACTTATCAAAAATCGCATTTAAATCCCCAAAAAATACGCCTTTTTGATGTGGGTTTTCCCCGTAACGTAATGTTTGAGCTTGTTGCTCAGATTGTTTAAAAACTGCTAATGGTTCTTCTTGGTTGAAGTAATTAAATATTGCGGTATCGTAGTGAGAAGAGGTATTAAATGCTCTTTTTGCAAATGATTTACGTTGCTCTAACGAAGTGCTACCTTCTTGGTTAGCTAAGATTTCTTCTAATTCTTTGTAATCGTTTTTAGAAGAAATAATTACAACGTCATTAAAGTTCTTTGCTGCTGCTCGGATTAGAGAGATTCCACCGATATCAATTTTTTCGATGATATCCTGCTCTGCTGCTCCTGAAGCTACCGTTTCTTCAAATGGATATAGATCTACAATGACTAAATCGATCTCTGGAATTTGGTAAGTTTCTAATTGTTTTTTATCGTCTGCTAAAGGTCTGCGCGATAAAATACCACCAAATACATTAGGATGTAGGGTTTTTACACGACCTCCAAGAATGGAAGGGTAACCCGTTAAATCCTCCACTTTCTCGACAGGAATATCGAGGTCTCTAATGAAAGACTCCGTTCCACCCGTTGAGTAGAAGGTAACTCCATAGTTGTGTAGTAATTGAATTAGAGGAGCTAGGTTGTCTTTATAATAAACAGAAACCAGTGCATTTTTAATCTTTACAGGATGATTCATTGTATTCATTTTGGAGTTGCAAAGCTAAAAATTTTAAATTTATTTTTTGTGATTAATATGTTTTTAAATCTGAAGTATGTTTGTTTATTACTATATTTAAGATAGGTTAATTTAAATTATAAAAATTCACTTCATATGAAAAGATACCTAACCATTTTGACCCTAATTATTTTTCAATATACTGCAATTGATGCTTTAGCACAATCGCTTGTAGCGAATTATTTGTCTTCTCAATTGATTGACCAAGGGGTATTTAACAACAAAGATAACTCGGTAAAATTTGTGTACAAATCCAATGATGCTAAAGAGGTTTATTTATTTGGTTCCTGGTTGGATTGGGGAACTGAGCGACCAATGCACGTAAAAATGCGAAAGGATCAGTTTGGGAATTGGAATTATGAGGAGAAAAATTTGCCTTCCGATATGCATAGTTATTATTTTGAAGTGGATGGCAGGAAAGTATTGGATCCTTTTAATCCGAGGGTGATTCGTGATATGAATGAAGTGTATAATACATTTATCAATTTTGGTGATCAGGCAAATTTATATAAACCTGCGGAGGTTCCAAGGGGAAATGTAGAACAGGTTTGGTATCCTTCAAATACCCGTAATAAAAGTCGACGAATGAGTATATATACCCCTTCAGGCTATCGGGAATCTAAAAACAAGTTGCCTGTATTGTATTTATTACATGGTATGGGAGGGGATGAAACCTCCTGGTTAACGTTAGGAAGACTCGCGTTTATCATGGATAATTTAATAGCTCAAGGAAAAATAAAGCCAATGCTCGTGGTTATGCCTAATGGACATACTCAGAATACTGCGGCACCGGATATTTCTACTCAAATACTGGTATTAAATCATCCTAGTGGAGATCTTGGAAGCGCGGAAATGGAAAACAATTTCCCGGAAATCATCCAGTATATTGAAAAAAACTATCGGGTGAAAAAGGATAAAGCCAATCGGGCCATTGCTGGTTTATCCATGGGAGGCTCTCATACTTTATTTATTTCTTCGCTATACCCGAATACGTTCGACTACATCGGTTTATTTTCGGCGGCATTTAGAATAAAAGATTCTAAAGAAAAGGTATATACTGAATTTGATAAAAACTTGGCTATTCAGAAAAAGAATGGCTATAAATTGTATTGGATTGGTATGGGGAAAACAGACTTCCTGTATAAAACCGGAGAAGAGTTTAGGAAGAAATTAGATGATACAGGTTTAAAATATACTTATGTAGAAAGTGAAGGTGGACATACTTGGTCCAATTGGCGAAAATATTTAGTTGAATTTTTACCTCAACTTTTTAACGAAAGTTAGCGCTAGGGAACTCTTGTTTTTCATAAGTATTAAAAAAGGGCTTCTTAATAAAGAAGCCCTTTTTTAATACTTATCAAGAGTACTTAATTGTATTTTTTAATTAAATTTTCAATGACTTTAGGATAGTGTAAATGTTCTAACTGCTGGCCTTTGAATTTTATTTTCTCTAAGGTGTCTCCTGGCTCTATTCTAAATTTAGATTGATGGATAATTTCTCCTTCATCAAATCGTTCGTTTACGAAGTGTATTGTAATTCCATGTTCCTCTTCATTTGCAGCTAATACGGCTTGATGAACACGGTCGCCATACATGCCTTTACCGCCAAATTTTGGCAATAGAGAGGGATGAATATTAATGATTTTATTTGGAAAATGCTGTAATAAATTCTCCGGCACTAACCATAAAAATCCAGCTAATACAATCAAATCTATTTCTAGTCTTTTTAATATATTAACAAGTTCATCCGTATTGTAACAGTCGTGTCTGTCGAATACATGGGTAGGGATTTCAAAATTATCCGCACGTTGAAGCACGTATGCTTCAGGATTATTACTCAACACGAGGGCAACTTCAGCAGCGTCAGCATATTTGAAATGCTCCATAATTTTTTGAGCATTTGATCCTGATCCTGAAGCAAAAATAGCTATACGCTTTTTCACAATATGATATTGATAGAAATAAATAATTGAATTACTATACAAATATAGTGGATTTTTTTGTATATGTGGTTAGGCTGACGCTGTTTTAAGTTTAATAATTCCTATATTGAGGAATTGTATGAGCGGTTTGACGATGAAAATTTATTGGATAGTAAGTTTATTTCTGTTTTTGAGCAGTCATGATTTATTGGGACAAGCGCCCAAGCAATTGCCGGCTTTTCAGCAATTTATCAACTATACTAATCAAGCTCCTTTTACCATCGATTCGTTGGATAAGAAACACAAACAAGTATTTATTTTGTATGATCCAGGTTGTGGACATTGCCAAGAGTTAGGCAATGGAATGGGGAAAATGATTCATCAATTGGACACTGCCATTGATTATTACCTGATTTCCATGGTGGAGAAAGAACAAGTAGATGGATTTATTAATATGTTCGCCAAACCATTGAAGAATCATCCTCAAGTAACTTTTCTGTACGATCCTGTCGGGGAGTTTATCACCTTATTCCATCCTAAAAATTTTCCTTCTACTTATATTTACGATAAAGGGTCATTGAAATTAATTAAACATTTTGATGGGGAAAATAAGTTCGAAAAACTATTCCCTATACTTAAAATCAACAAATAGAAACTTTATGTTTCTAAAGTTCGCTTATATTGGCTTTTATTTTCCTAATATTAAAAATAAATAGTTATTTGAATAAAATATTACGTAATTTTATACAGGTAATGGGGCTAAAAGTACTTTAAAACGATTAATTACTGTTAGATTATCTTCATTATTGGTTTTATTATGTTTAATAATTAACTAATATGAAAAATAACAAGGTTCCATGCACGAAGGTTTTGTAGCTGAAAATCTATAAATTTTAATTTACTCGATCAAAGCTATTGAATAAAGTGTTCGTTAGATGGAAACCTTAACCATTAGCCATTGAATGGCTGAATACGATCTAGAAAAAATTTGTTTGCTTAGTCATTGATTTGAATTAATGAGCTGCTAGCATTTTTATGTCAAACAAATTTAGTATAGCGAAATAAAAGTAAAAAATAGGAGAATTGTTTACGTATTAATTTTTTTATGATAAATATATATAAAGAATTACAGTATCCTAATCAGGAAGTTTTTGCAGTGATAGAATCTGTTGTTTTGAATATTGAGGATGAACATAACGGTATGTTGATTATCAAAAGAAATGATATGCCCAATTGGGTAACTGTGGTCAAAGATTATATCATAGACCATTGGAATAAGCCGATTAGCTTAGAGGAATTGGCAAACTTGGGGAAAGTTCATCGAGTTACTATTTCTAAATATTACTCCAAGTATACCGGAAGTACCGTGTTACTCTATCAACGAAAAATTAGAATCATCCGATCAATTGAATATATCAAGTCTGAAAAATATTCTTTAACAGAAATTGCTTTTTTATGTGGATTTGCAGACCAAAGTCATTTTACAAGATATTTTAGACAGACAGTAGGTTATCTGCCTAAGTATCTGCTAAAATGAAAACGCTAAATATATTCTATTTTAAACCTTTATCAAGGCTTTCTTTTGTATAATAAGAAGAGATTACAGATTTATGAAAATACTTCAAGGTGCACGAATACCAAAAGCAAATGGACATTACAGTACAGCAGTTGTTTCCAATCATTTATTATATATTTCTGGTCAGTTGCCTATTCCTTTTGATGGAAAAATCTTACAACATGATGATTTTGAAACGGAATTTAATATCATTTTTCAAAATATATTAAGCATCCTTCAATCGGCATCGATATCCGTTAATAAAATTGTTAAAGTCACTGCGTATATCAGTGATTTAAAATACTTTCCACAATTTAATTCATTGTTTGCCGATTTTATTGGTAAGCATAAGCCTGCAAGGACCGTAATTCCTGTTGTTAGTTTACCGCATGGATTTAAATTGGAGGTAGAGCTTATTGTCGAAGTATAATTAAAACTTGCACACATACATAATAACCCGTATATGCATTATTCCCTAGAATGCCTCTTTTGCTATGTAAATGAGGGATATAGGTTGAGTGATGATTAGTTTTTCAAATTTAGCTTTACAGCTGTTTTCAAGGATCATAGAAATTGGACCAACTAAGGAGCAACTTTTGACAAACTTAAATTTTACAAGAAGGGGATAGTCAGTATTGACCATCCCCTTTTTTTGCTTCTCGAAAAACCAAAATAGATTGATGAGTTATTTTGTTTTTAATACTTTGTCCAATAAGTTTAGACCAATGGCAGCTATATCTGTGCTTGAATTGCTCAGGATAATAACCACTGATTTGTCATCCGGGACAAATCCAATAAATGAATATGAACCAGCCGTATTTCCAGTATGGTAATAATAGGTTACATCCTCCATCATGCTCATATGCCAAGCTAAGCCAATATCAGAATTGGGAGGTACGAAAAAAGTATATTGCTTGGTGAGGTTCATCGCTTTTTGAATAGCAGACTCCGGATAAGTAAGCTGTGCAATCACATAACGAAGCATATCATTCAGTGTTGATTTTAAAGATCCGGTAGCACTTAATGCTTGAAAATTCCAAAAAGGCACTTTTTCTCCTTTTTCGTTATGTGGATAAGCGACGTTTAGATTTTTTGGATCAATAACATCGGTTGTACTAGTCATTTCTAATGGAACCAAAACGGAGTCTTTTAATAATTGTTGGTAAGGTTTTTTGCTAATGATGGTTAAAAGTTCTCCTAGCAATCCGTAACCTATATTGCTATACAAATATTCGGTTTCTGGCTCTGTCTTCGTTTGAAAATTCTTTAAGAAGGAAAATAATAGTTGTTGATTATAATGTGCATAAGGATCTGAACTATTAAATTTAGGACCAACATTCCAATTATCAGCCATTCTAGGAAGTCCAGAAGTATGATTGGCTAGCATTTTGAAAGTTATTTTTTGCAATGCTGGGTTATTCGCTAGGGAGTCCGGTAAAAATTTACTAATGGAGTCATCTAAACTGATAATTCCAGTATTCACTAACTCTGCGAGTAGGGAAGCGGTAAACGTTTTCGTTATGGAACCAATCTCGTAGAGGGTATTGGCATCGGGTAAGGTTTGATTTCCTTTTTCAGTTTCTCCGTAAAAAAAGGTGTTTATTTTATTTTTATGGATGATTGCTATCGATAATGATTGTGCATTACTTTGAGTGGCATAATTTCTTGCTATGGAATCTACATAACGATCCAATGGGCTTTTGGTTTCCACGTTGGAAATTACACTATCTTTCTTGCTGATTGGGACAGCTTGAAAAGGCTTGAACTCTAAATAATTGTAATTTAAAAACGTATCAATACGAAGAACGATGGATAAGGTCTCTTTTTCAAAATTGACTTTGTAAGTAGCTTTTCCTTCTTCAAAAGTTTGCAAAGTTGCTTCTTGAATTTTACCTAAACTAAAAAGTTGGTTTAGGACAGTATTCATTTGCTCTGCAGAGATTTTTTTCTGAAAATCGATACTGGCTAATTGATAAATAGAATCTGGTTGTTGAGAATTAAAGAAATATTCAATACGATTAAAAATTGCTCTATTCTTAGCTTCCGCCTCATTTTCTTGCGCTATTGCTACTTGAATGAAACTGCTAATGATCAACAGGATTAAGCTATGAAGGATGTTTTTCATGCTCAAAAATACAAAACAATTTATAATCCAATAATTTGTTTTAACCTAGCGTATCCAGATTTACTAATATTGACCTTTCCGCCCGTAGTCAGTGTAGCAATATAACTGTCTTTTTCCATGGGTTCGATCTTTTGAAGTTGATCTACTTTTACGATAAAGGAACGGTGCACACGCACAAATTGTTTCGGATTGAGCTGTTTTTCAAAGGAGCTCATGGTCTTGTTTTTTAGAAACATACCATCATTGGTATGAATCTTCACATAATCGTCGTAAGCCTCTAAGTAGTTGATTTGATGAATCGGAATAATTTTTATTTGTGCGCCATTTTTTACGACGATACGTTCTAAGGTTTCTTCAGCTAAAGATTCTTGGAGTTTATCAGTGTCGATTTTAGTCTTAGTCTGCGATTGAAAAGAAAGCTTGAATTTATCTATTGCTTTTTCGAATCGGTCAGGGCGTATAGGTTTTAACAAATAGTCGATGGCGTTTTTTTCGAATGCCTTTAAGGCAAATTCATCAAATGCCGTAGTAAAGATGATATGGGGTTGTTGATCAAGCAATTCTAACATTTCAAACCCAGTAAGTTTGGGCATCTGAATATCTAAAAATACAAGGTCAGGTTGGTGTTGCTGAATAGCTTTGACTCCTTCAAAACCATCGTTGCATTCTGCTAATACTTGAAATTCTGGAAATTGCTGTAAATATTCCAATACCATACTTCTCGCCAATGGCTCATCATCAATAAGAATAGTTTTTATCATAGTTGCGGTATTCTTAGAATGGAAATGAAAATATTTCCTTGTGTTTCTGTTTGTAATAAATCCGTTCGTCCGAATAACAAATATAATCGACGTTGTATGCTGGATAGACCAAAGCCAGTACCTTTCTTTTGTTCGTACTGATTAGGTTCAAAAGGATTGTAAATTTTTATAGTCAACAGTTGTTGGTCTAAAGTTAAAGAAATTTTGATTGTGACCTGCTCCGTTACATTGTACAAGCCAAACTTGATGGCATTTTCGACAAGGGGTTGTAAAATCATGACCGGTATGTTTGCCTTCAAAAGCTCCTCATGGTAGTCAATTTCGGTGTCTAAGCGATGACCAAACCTCACCTTTTCGATATCTAAATACAAAATGAGGTGATTTAATTCTTCTTCTACATTGCTGAATTGCTTATCGTCTTTGCGCATGGTTCCTCGCAAAAAGTCTGAAAGCTGAAACACCATATTTCTTGCTTCTTTAGGTTGATTGCCAATCAATGCAATGATGGAGTTTAAACTGTTGAATAAAAAATGCGGTTGAAGTTGCTGTCTTAAATTATAAAGTTCTGCATCACGAACCATCTTTTCACTTTCATCTTTTCTTTTTTTGTTGCTTAAAAGTTCCTCTTGAATATTCCAGAACACATTAATGGTCATGACGCAAGTGATGATAAGGAAATTGATGACAAATCGGAAAGGAAGACTGAAGTTTAAATACATTAACTCTTCATCAGGAAGAAATTGAACTATGATAAAACGCGTAATGGTGATGCTAATCAACGCGAAAATGGCTGCAAGAGAAAATAATTTCCAATAGTTTCTTTTATTGGGAATGTAATATTGCTGGGAACTATATACGATATAGGTAATCGCAGTAATCGTCAACGAACTGATAAGAGCGTCGTATATAGATACCGAACGGCCAATTTTGGACCACCATAGTAAACCATAGATTATTAAAAAATACAAAACAAAAATAATCCAAGAGGTCGCATGGATAATAGATCGTTTAGATTGTTCAACAATGGGTTTTTGCATTGCAAATAAACTAGCTGTTTTTGATCGTTAAACCTCCGAAAATAGAAGTTCCAGTAATGTATATTTTTTTGTTATCGTCTGTAGTTATTTCATACGTAGGCCTACGATCATCCACTTCGCCAAAAATGGATGATATATTTGAAGAGACTCTCCAGTTCATAGGAACGATGATTTTTGTGCTACCAAATAATTGAAAGGTATCTATCACTACAGGTTGTTTAAGATCGGCTTGTAAAAAATTCAAAACCGTACTGCCAAAAACACTGGTGATGTTGCCCCCTAAAAAGTTTTTACTTAAAATGACTTTTTTAGTGTCGCTGAAAAAATTGTCTATTTTAATGTAATTCTCAAAATCTGGCGTAAAGTTTTGATAATGTTGTTTCCTATGTCCAGAAGTATGTTCTTGTGTATAATTTCCTTTAGCTTGGTCTTGAGCCGTATCTGTGCTTTGATTAAATGGCGAATCTACCCGCTTATCCCAGTCAAAATCATCATTCTTAGGTGCAGGAGGTGGGATAGGGACTTTGTTTCTATTTCTATTCAGTAAATAAAAGCCTAGAAAAATAGCCGCTGCAGGGATGATGAATTTAGCAATATTTAAACCCAACTCATTTTTTAAGAAAAAGAACAAACCAATACCTATTAAAATATGGGCGGATTTTTTTTCGAATTTTGAATTTACACCAATGACTAAACCAATAATAATTAATATGGTTTCCCACCCGAAAAACCAACCTGGAAGCATATTTCCTAAGTCTAAGTTTTTCATGAGTAAGGCAAAGCCAAGAAAAATAATGATGGCTCCAACTAAGGTTGAAGTATTATTGTTTTTTGGTGGTTTATTTTCTTCCTCTGGATTCATGTTTTGTTTGTTCGTTGTCATGTACCTTTTGATTTAATTTATTCAAAAGTATTGCGAATATACAAATCAGCCAATATGAAATAGGCTTTATGCCTAGTTTTTTCGGTGAACATACGAATTTAGTCGGTAAACAAAGCTTAATAATTTCTTAATCTTGGATAATAAATCTGCTTAATTAATTAATATAACAATAAATTTTTAATAAAATTTGGATGTTTGAAATTAAATATTATATATTTATGACTGAAAATAATGGATTAAACTTAAATATTATACTAATCTAATGGGAGATTTTGATAACAAAGAGCGTGAAGAGGTATTTTCAAAAAAGGTGAGAGCGGGAAAACGTACTTATTTTTTTGATGTAAAGGCTACTCGTTCCAACGACTACTATGTGACCATTACAGAAAGCAAAAAGCGTTTTGAAGATGGACAATTTATTAAACACAAAATATTCCTGTATAAGGAGGATTTTGAAAAATTCGCAGAAGGATTGCAAGATGTAGTTGAATACATCAAGTCAAATCAAGAAGTGATTGAGAAAAGATACGAACCTAATCAGGAGGAAACTGGTTATGATCATAATGGAGAGTTAGTTCAAAAAGACGACTTTTCATTTTAAATCAGTTACAACTATATAAACAGCCTCTAAGTTATTAGGGGCTGTTTTTTTATGCCAGGATTTTAGACTTTAAATTCCTCCACTTGCCTAGGTTAAGGAATTATTAAAGAAGTTTCATGTAAATTTATTCTATATCGAATAGATTTTGTTAATTTCGATTTCCAATTGAAGATGATTACTAAAACAACGTTTATGAATAAATTACTTTCTGTAAGTTGCTTTGCCTTTTTATTACTTGGAGTAGAAGTAACAATAGCGCAAACCAAGAAACTAACTTATCAACAAGCTTGGGGTCAAGCAAGTTCCTTAACACAACCTATCAACCGATTTGAGGGTTGGGCAGATGGATCAAATTACATCGAAAGAGCGCAAAATGAGCTGAATCAAGTTCATGTTAAGACCGGGAAAAAAGAGAAATACACCTATCCTGTTAATACATCAACACGAGTTTTTATTAAGGATAATGATATTTTTATTCAATATGCAGGAAGTGCGGAGAAAAAACTTAGTAATTCTCCAGCTATTGAAGAACAAAACCCGACATTATCTCCTGACGGTAAATACATCGCTTTTACACGTGAAAGTGATTTGTATGCATTGGATATTCAGTCAGGTAAGGAGGTTCGGTATACCAATGATGGGACGGATGTTATTTACAATGGTTGGTCATCTTGGGTATATTATGAAGAAATCTTAGGTAGATCGACTAATTATAAGTCCTTTTGGTGGTCTCCAGATAGTAAGCAAATTGCATTTATGCGTTTTGACGACACGAAAGTTCCCATGTTTCCAATCTATGGGTCTAAAGGACAGCATGGCTATCTCGAAGAAACAAGATATCCGAAAGCAGGCGATGCGAATCCAGAAGTGAAGGTTGGATTTGTTCAAGTTGAGGGATCTCCGGTAGTATGGGCAGATTTTGATGAAAAAATGGATCAATATTTTGGACAACCTTATTGGAGTTTTGATAGTCAGTCTATCATGCTGCAATGGATGAATAGAGATCAAAATAATTTAAAATTTTATGCGGTTAACCCATCCACAGGAACTAAAAAGGAAATTTATCATGAAGAACAGGCTTCATGGATTAATCTAGACCATGAGGAACGAATTACGTATTTGGCGGATAATAAACATTATATTTTAAAATCTGATAAAACAGGCTGGGCTCATTATTACCTATATACTTTAGATGGGAAATTAATCAATCCTATAACCAATGGGGATTGGCAAGTGTCGAACATCTCGCATATTGATGAGAAATCTAAGGTATTGTATTTTACTGCACGCAAAGAAAACTCGGCTACTGTCGATTTATACCGTGTAAATTTCAATGGAAAAAATTTAAAGCGATTGACATTTGGGGATTTTTCTCATCAGGTTCAAGTGTCGCCAGATGGTAAATATTTTATTACCCATTATTCCAATTTAGAAACACCGACGAAAGTAGCATTGTTAGATACGAATGGAAAATTAATCAAAGAATTGGCAGATAGTAAATCAGCAGACTTTAATAACTATAAGGTAGCGAAGAGATCTTACTTTACTATTCCATCGGACGATGGGAAATTTCAACTGCCCGTGATTATTACTTATCCAACTGATTTTGATGAAAACAAAGTGTACCCGGTAGTTATGAGTATCTATGGTGGACCCGATGCAGGCTCTGTAAGAAATACTTGGAAAGGTGTAAATGGAGAGTACTGGGCGCAAGAGGGGATTATTCAAATAGAATGTGATCATCGTGCATCAGGGCATTTTGGCAAACAAGGAGTGGCTTGGATGCATCGTAATTTGGGGAACTGGGAATTAGTGGATTATATAACGGTGGCTAAATGGTTGAAATCAAAACCTTGGGTTGCAAAAAATAAGTTACTAATTACTGGACATAGCTATGGTGGTTATATGGCCTGCTTAGCTTTGACCAAAGGCGCGGACTATTTTGATTTTGGTATAGCAGGTGCTCCTGTAACCAGTTGGGATTTGTACGATACTCATTATACAGAGCGATGGATGGATACGCCACAAGATAATCCAGAAGGATATAAGCAAGGATCTGTATTGACTTTTGCAGATCAATATAAAGGTAGATTAAGAATTATGCATGGTGATATGGATGATAATGTTCATATGCAAAACACTATTCAACTAGTAGACGCATTGACTGATCGTCAAGTACCATTTGAATTGATGATTTACCCAGGAAGTCGTCATGGGTTTGACCGTACTAAGTCAGCTTATGATTTTAAAGAGCGAGTTCGGTTTTACTATCAATATTTGTTGGAGAAACCAATTCCTAAGGAGATGAATTAAAATCACGAAAAAAGGCTAAGAAAATACATAATCTTAGCCTTTTTTAATGATATAAAGCATTGGTACAACGAAAAAAATTATCATATTTGCATTAATTACATAACCATGCTGGAATTTCTAAAGGACATTACGTTTAAAGCAAACGACGTATTTTTAAGAGCTATTGATATTTTAATGCGAAATTATATTTCGATCGCTGGCTTATGTTTCTTGTTATTTGTTACTTCTAACCTATCTTCTTTTTTAGCAATCTATCTTGATTCCTCCAATCTCTTTATCAAAATAGCTTTACTTTTGATTTTTGTAGGATTGTATTTTAGTTTGCAATTGGTGTTATTAAAAAATGCCGTAGTATTGGCTAAAGGGGATAAGAGTCCAGGTTTTTGGGGCTTTGTTCCGTCTTTTTATCAGTTTTTAAATTATATCTTCGGTCTGATCCTTTATTCCTTGATTACCTTCGTGGTGTACTGCATCATGTATGTGCTGTGTTTTCCTTTATTGTTT
This sequence comes from Sphingobacterium sp. HJSM2_6, assembly GCF_049316305.1. Lineage (NCBI taxonomy): Bacteria > Pseudomonadati > Bacteroidota > Sphingobacteriia > Sphingobacteriales > Sphingobacteriaceae > Sphingobacterium > Sphingobacterium sp. HJSM2_6. The sequence goes on along the minus strand of NZ_JBMOXB010000009.1, from coordinate 63,124 downwards.
TTAGGACTCAGCATGGATACGGTTCGTTTTGAGATTCATCCCTTTTTAACTGGATTGGTGCTGTTGTTTGTGTTGATACGGACAACCTTCTTTCCATTTTTCATCATAGAGAATGGATTTAATACGATTAAATCCTATAAATTTAGTTTATCGATGACGAAGGGGAATGTCATGAAGCTTTTAGTAATCATATTTATCATCGCTTCTACGCATTTAATGCAGATAGGAGCGGACTACTTAGGTTATTTTTTAGTTTCAAAAATATTGAGTTTGATTAATTCATTTATCATCATACCGGTTGTGAGTGTAGTTATGTCTATCGTTTATATTGATATGATGAAAGCCTATAAATTGGAACATCCGGAAATATCTACGGAGAAATACAATCTTTAATTTTAGCTAAAGTTATTTTGAAGAAAAAAAATATAGCCATTATAGGTTCTACAGGAAGTATAGGTACGCAGGCATTGGAGGTGATTGAAACCTTTCCTGAATATTTTGCAGTAACTGTACTAACCATAGGGAAAAATGCCGATCTACTCCTAGCACAAGCCTTAAAATTTCATCCTCAAGTAGTCGTAGTCGCAGATTTAATTGCATATGAAAAAGTTAAATCTGGCTTACAATCTACTGCTATCAAAGTACTATACGGTGAAGAGGCCTTGGAAGAAGTCGTGAATAGGGAGGATGTGGATGTCGTATTAACTGCCGTAGTAGGATCAGCAGGTTTAAAACCTACAGTGGCAGCGATTAAAGCGGGGAAAGATATTGCACTGGCTAATAAAGAAACGCTTGTTGTAGCGGGTGAACTGATTACCGAATTGGTAGGTAAATATCAAGTTAAATTATTGCCTGTAGATTCTGAGCACTCAGCGATTTTTCAATGTTTAGCAGGTGAAGAACAGAACCCCCTAGAAAAGATTATTCTTACAGCATCAGGAGGGCCATTTCGTGGAAAAACAATCGGTGATTTAGCAACTGTTACTAAGCGGGAAGCATTAAAGCATCCGAACTGGGAGATGGGGGCGAAGATTACGATTGATTCTGCTTCTTTAATGAATAAGGGCTTGGAAGTAATCGAAGCTAAATGGTTGTTTAATTTGGAACCGGATCAAATTGAGGTGATCGTACATCCCCAATCCATCATACATTCGCTAGTTCAATTTCAAGATGGATCTTTGAAGGCGCAAATGGGATTGCCGGATATGAAATTACCTATTCAATATGCTTTAACTTATCCAGCACGTTTTCAGAATGATTTTCCTCGGTTTAATTTTATGGATTATCCTCAGCTGACTTTTGAAAAGCCAGATATGCAGACCTTTAGGAATTTGGGCTTTGCATTTGAAGCTTTAAAACAAGGCGGGAATGCAGCTTGTGTATTGAATGCGGCAAACGAAATTGTGGTAGAAGCATTTTTGAAGGATGAGATTTCGTTTTTGGGTATGAGTGATATTATAGAAGAGACAATGTGTCAGGTTTCTTTTCAGTCTGGACTAGGATTGGAAGATTATTTGTATTATGATGCAGAAAGTCGAAGAATGGCACGAAGTTTAACACAAGGTATTCATAAGAAGTAAATTAATAATCGTATAAAATAAGAATTAATGGGAATTGTTATTATGGTAGGACAAGTGTTACTAGGCTTGTCACTATTAATTATTCTGCATGAATTGGGGCATTTTTTAGCTGCAAGGGCATTCGGGATCAAAGTAGAAAAGTTTTATTTGTTTTTTGATGCTTGGGGAGTAAAGCTGCTTAAGTTCAACTATAAAGGTTGTGAATACGGAATTGGATGGTTACCACTAGGAGGCTATGTGAAAATTGCTGGTATGATCGATGAGTCGATGGATACGGAGCAATTGAAAGGTGAACCACAGCCATGGGAGTTTCGATCAAAACCCGCATGGCAACGGCTGATTGTTATGCTAGGAGGAATTATTGTAAACGTGATCGTTGGTGTATTAGTATTCTGGATGATTACGTTTAATTATGGTAATTCTGATTTGGATAATAATAAATTATTTGGGGTTCAACCAGGACTTATTGGTCAAAAGGTAGGTCTTCAAGAAGGCGATAAAATCTTAGCTGTAAATGGTAAAAAAGCAAATTTGTTTTTTGCTGATTTGATGACCTCGGAAGTCCTCATGGGGGATGCGGTATTAACGGTAGAGCGTGCGGGTTCTGAAATGCAGATAACGCTACCTAAAGATATTCTGAATGATGTTTCAGACCATAAGAAAAACGAATTCGTTCAGCCAATTTTTAAAATGTTGCCTGTTAATGAAGTGGCCAAGGATTCTCGTGCAGAGAAGATGGGCTTAGCAATAGGCGATAGTATTGTTTCGGTGAATGGTGTTCAAGTGGTTCGCTTGGATGTTTTTAAGCAGGAATTAGAGCGTAATAAAGGCAAAGAAATAAACTTAGGGGTGATTCGGGATGGTGTTTCGTTAAATCTTAGCAGCGCTGGCGATACGACCAATGTTTTAGGGTTTGGAAACCTTCCAATGTTGTCTAAAACATTTGGTTTTATGGAATCATTGCCTATTGGAGCGAGTAAAGCATTCTCTGTTATTACTGATAATATTAAAGGTTTTGGAAAAATATTCAAAGGCGAGGTGCGTGCTGATAAAGCATTATCTGGACCAATTGGTATTGCGACGATGTTTGGTCAAGAAATCGATGGACTTCGTTTCTGGAGTTTAGTGGGTATGCTTTCTATGGCCTTAGCCTTTATGAATTTATTGCCTATTCCAGCTTTAGATGGTGGTCATGTGATCTTTTTATTAATTGAAATGATTCAAGGAAAGCCATTGAGCGAAAAGTTTTTAGAAAAAGCTCAACTTGTAGGTTTCTTTATCTTAGTTGCCTTAATGATCTTTGTTTTTGGAAATGATATTTTTAAGCTGACTAAGTAGCTATTAAAAAATACGATACGCAAGATCCTCTATACCTAATTGGAATAGAGGATCTTGTTTTTAATTGGTTTTTAAATCGATTGGGACTATTTTTTCAAAAGTCATCTGAATGTATTAACGTAAATAAATATTCAAATTTATATAGTCAATTTAAAATAATTTGTACCTTTGTCTCCCAATATAATGAAAGAGACCTTTTACCCCATAGCCGCAAAAAAAGAAGTTTCAACTGTTATTCAATATAGTCGTTGATATGTTAGCCCATTTGGGCTTTTTTTGTGTTTCGTAATTGACTTTCATACAATTGGAAAATATTTTTAACTCTACATAAGAATGACCAACTACAGCAAATTGCCAGCAATTTTAGTCCTTGAGGATGGAACTGTTTTTCATGGAAAAGCAGCAGGAAAAATCGGTACCACAACAGGGGAAATTTGTTTTAATACAGGAACTACAGGGTATCAAGAAATATTTACAGATCCATCCTACTTTGCGCAGATTATGGTAACGACCAATGCACATATTGGTAATTATGGCATTGATGGAGACGATGAAGAATCTGGAAAAATTCAAATCGCTGGATTAGTATGTAAAAATTATAACATCAATTATAGCCGTAAAATGGCTGATCAATCTATTCAAATGTACTTCGAAGAAGGTAATTTGGTAGGTATTTCGGATATAGATACACGTTCATTGGTGCGTCATATTCGTGACAAAGGAGCAATGAATGCCATTATTTCTTCTGAAAATTTGGAAATTGAATCTTTGAAAGCGGAGTTGGCTAAGGTGCCTTCAATGGCTGGATTAGAATTGTCTTCCAAAGTTTCTACTACAGAGCCTTATTATTATGGAGATGAATCTGCTAGTACTAAAATTGCCGTATTGGATTTAGGGATTAAAAAGAATATTCTAAGAAATTTTGATGCTCGTCAGGTATATGCTAAGGTATTTCCTGCAAAAACTAGCTTCGCTGAAATGGAACAATGGAATCCTGATGGATATTTTATTTCCAATGGGCCTGGTGATCCATCTGCAATGGATTATGCAATTGAAACGGTAAAAGAAATTTTAGCAGCAGATAAGCCGATGTTTGGAATTTGTTTAGGTCACCAAATTTTGGCTTTAGCAAATGATATTCGCACTAGAAAGATGCACAATGGTCATCGTGGAATCAATCATCCTGTGAAAAATATTATTGCTAATAAATGCGAAATTACTTCTCAAAATCATGGTTTTGGTGTAGTGGCTGAAGATATTGAAAATTCTGATGTGGTAGAAATTACCCATGTTAATTTGAATGATAATTCGATCGAAGGAATTCGTGTGAAAGGTAAAAAAGCATTCTCTGTACAGTACCACCCAGAATCTTCTCCTGGTCCTCACGATTCAAGGTATTTATTTGACGATTTTATAGCGATGATTAAGGACTAATCTTTTGCTGTTCTTCATACAAAAAGTCATTAAGTTTTATACTTAATGACTTTTTTGTTTTAATAGGGTAAGACCAGGAAATAGAGGGATAAAAAATAATTTAAAATAATCAAATTATTAAGGATTGATGTATATAGTTTTTTCATATTTTTGATATACTTATAATATTTCTTATTTTAGTGTTATTATTACACTAAGTGAGAAAAGAAAATTTAAAAAATAAAAAATGAGCTTGATTATTGACGTACATGCGCGCCAAATTTTAGATTCGCGCGGAAATCCTACAATAGAAGTGGATGTAACTACACAAAACGGTTTTGTTGGCCGTGCTGCGGTTCCTTCTGGGGCTTCTACAGGTGCACACGAGGCTGTGGAATTACGTGATGCAGATAAGAAAAAATACCTAGGTAAAGGTGTTTTGAAAGCTGTTGAAAATGTAAACACAAAAATTGCTAAAGCATTAGAAGGTGTTGATGTATTCGAGCAAAATGCTATAGATAAAATCATGATCGATCTTGATGGATCTGAAAATAAAGGTAAATTAGGTGCAAATGCTATTCTAGGTGTTTCTTTAGCGGTTGCTAAAGCTGCTGCTCAAGAGAGCCGTCAACCATTGTATCGTTATATTGGTGGTGTAAATGCAAATACTTTACCACTTCCAATGATGAATATCATCAATGGTGGTGCGCATTCGGATGCTCCGATTGCTTTCCAAGAATTTATGATTATGCCTGTAGGTGCTGAATCATTCTCGGAAGCTTTACGTTGGGGAGCTGAAGTTTTTCATAATTTAAAGAAAATTCTTCACGACAGAAATCTTTCTACTGCAGTAGGTGATGAGGGTGGTTTTGCTCCAACATTTGCGGGTACTGAGGATGCGATTGAAACGGTATTAGAAGCTGTTAAAAAAGCAGGTTACAAGCCAGGAAAAGACATTTGTTTGGCTTTAGACTGTGCTTCTACAGAATTCTTCGTGAAAGGTAAATATGATTACACGAAATTTGAAGGTAAGTCTGGTTCTGTTCGTTCAATCGAAGAGCAGGTTGATTATTTGGCAGAATTAACTGCTAAATATCCTATCATCTCTATCGAAGATGGTATGGCTGAGGATGACTGGAAAGGTTGGAAATTGTTAACTGAGAAAATTGGTGACCGTGTTCAATTGGTTGGTGATGATTTATTTGTTACTAATACAAAAAGACTTCAAGAAGGTATTACTAAATCTATCGGTAACTCTATCTTAGTGAAGGTGAACCAAATTGGTTCTTTGACTGAAACAATCAACGCCGTACAATTGGCTCAAACGAATGGTTATACTTCGGTAATGTCGCACCGTTCTGGTGAAACTGAGGATACAACTATTGCTGATTTGGCGGTTGCATTGAATTGTGGTCAAATTAAAACAGGTTCTATTTCTCGTTCTGATAGGATCGCAAAATATAATCAATTGTTAAGAATTGAAGAAGAATTGGGTGTAAATGCAAAGTTCATTGGTAAGGACTTTAAATATGCTCCTAAAAAATAATAACGAATACATCGTTATTTATTTTATATAACATTTTGTTTGTATTCTGACCTTTTAGTCTGAATACAAACAAAATGTTTTTAGTTTATATAGCATTGACCTGCGAATTTGCTTCATTAAAATTTTGCTTTATTTTAATGAAAATTCTTATCTTTAACTGGTTTAAATTTCTACTTTAATATATGGAGCGTATAGTTAACACCATAAAAAACAAATATCTTATCGCCGTAGTGGCATTTGTGATTTGGATGTGTTTTTTCGATCGCTATGATATAGCTACGCAATATGATTTTCAAAAAGAGAAGAATAAATTAGAAGTAGAAAAAGCTTATTACGTGAATGAAATTGGATCAATTGAACAATCGATAAAAGATGTTCAGTATAATAAAAATGAGATTCAACGCATTGCTCGTGAAAAATATAAAATGAAAAAGGACGTAGAAGATGTTTATATTATTACTGAAACTACCTTAAATAATTAACCTCTTCTAGTCATCTCATCCCTTTATTTTCCTTATTATTTATTGGCTTTTTATAAGCGATATTTCTTGGTAGGTGTCAGATATTGCAAATATACGATACCCGTGTTTATGTAATAATTCGAAAAATTTCTTTCCTTTCATAATTCCATCTTCAAAGAATCGTTCATGGGTTTCTACAAGAATTTGAGTAATAGTAATTCCACTATTTAATATATCTTCCATTACAGCATATTCCGAGCCCTCTATGTCCATTTTGAGCACATCAATATGTTGGTGATTCAACTCTTCTGATATGTCCTTAAAGCTTTTTAATAACACTTCAATTGAATTCTCTTCATCGAGCAATTTATGCTCATATACACTGCCAGAGACGTGTTCTTTGTTTTTTGGTAAAAGAAAGGAAACATGTTCTGTTTTTTCACCTATGCCGTATGGATGAAAAATAAATTGTTCGGGAATATCGGTTTTTTGAATATAGTTTATGGATTTTGGGGTAGGGTCAAATCCATAAACTTTACAATTATGTTTTTTTATGATGTTTAGATCGAAAGATATATCTTCACCAATTCCAAATGAATAAACTACAGCTCGTTCTGGTATTAGGGTTGGATCTACATAAAATCCACCGTAACCATTACCATACCATTGTTTTGTTCTTTTTTCTTCGATAGCAATAAATGCAATTTTGCCTATTCGAGCCTTTATCCAGTATTCTAGTCTTTTAAGTTTATTATTTCTTTCCATTTGTTTAGGTTAGCCTAATAAATATAGCTAAATACTGTGGAAAAGAGAAGAATTAAACTTCAGATATTGCGTTAATTATATCGTATTGTGTAATGATGTTTATTTTACCATATTCATCTTCAACTAAAACAGCTTGGGAGTCTTTGTTAATCAGACTTGAAATTTTATCTATTGACGTATTTAAATCAACAAAATGGAACGGTTTAGTCGCTATTTCGTTAACGGCAGAAGATTTTAAGGACGGATTTTCAAGTAATGCAGATAAAATATCTGACTCTGTTACTTTACCCATCACCATACCTTGCTGAGTTAATGGTATTTGGGATATGTTCAAAGACTTCATAATATTAAATGTTTCTAAAACAGATTGTTCTACATCCACTGTTACAATATCTTGAAGGCCTCTATTTTTTAGGATGGTTTTAGCCGTAATTTTCTCGTCTTTTAAAAAGCCACGTTCTCTTAACCAATCTTCATTATACATTTTTCCCATGTATCTTGAACCGTGGTCATGAAATATAACTACTACAACATCCTCTTCTCTTAAACTTTTACCTAATTGCAATAATCCAGCGACAGCAGCTCCTGCAGAATTACCAGCAAATATTCCCTCTTTTCGAGCTAAATCTCTGGTCATTAGTGCTGCGTCCTTATCAGTGACTTTTTCAAATAAGTCTATTTGATTGAAATCAACATTTTTTGGCAAGAAATCTTCACCAATACCTTCAGTGATATAAGGATAAATCTCGTTTTTATCAAAAATGCCTGTTTCTTTATATTTTTTAAATACGGAGCCGTAGGTATCAATTCCCCAAACTTTAATCGAAGGATTTTTTTCTCTTAAGAATTTTGCAGTTCCGGAAATTGTTCCTCCTGTCCCAACACCTACTACTAAATGCGTAATCTTTCCTTCTGTTTGTTCCCATATTTCTGGTCCAGTCTGCTCGTAGTGTGCTTGTGAATTGGAAAGATTATCATATTGATTAGCTTTCCAGGCATTAGGGACTTCCTTTTCTAATCGACTAGAAACAGAATAATAGGATCTTGGATCTTCCGGTTCCACATTCGTCGGACAAACAATTACCTCCGCACCAAAGGCGCGTAAAGCATCTATCTTTTCTTTGGATTGTTTATCTGTAGTTGTGAATATACATCGGTAACCTTTCACCACAGCAGCCATGGCTAATCCCATTCCTGTATTTCCCGAAGTTCCTTCTATGATTGTGCCACCAGGTTTTAGTAAGCCTGCTGATTCTGCATCTTCTATCATTTTTAAGGCCATCCTATCTTTAATAGAATTGCCAGGATTTGAAGTTTCAATCTTTGCCAAGATTGTACCTTTTAAATCCTTGGTGACTTTGTTTAATTTGACCATTGGTGTATTACCAATCGTTTCTAGAATATTGTTATACCACATAGGTGAAGAAATAGCGCTAAGTTATCTACTACAAAGGTAGATATTTTTTAGAATTTAAGATGTTTTACTGTTAAGCCATTATTTTTTAATTGCTTAAGTGCGTCAATTCCAATTTTAAGGTGTGTTTCTACGTAGGACCTAGTAACAGTCACATCTGATATTTCAGTTTTAACTCCTTCAGGAACCATAGGTTGATCTGATACCAATAACAATGCACCAGTTGGAATCTTATTCGCAAAGCCTACGGAGAAAATAGTCGCGGTTTCCATATCCACAGCCATTGCTCGAATATTTTTCAAGTATTTTTTAAATACTTTATCGTGTTCCCATACACGTCTATTAGTGGTATAGACTGTTCCTGTCCAATAGTCTCGTTGATGGTCTCGGATAGTGGTAGAAATTGCTTTTTGAAGCGCAAATGCAGGGAGCGATGGAACTTCAGCAGGAAAGTAATCATTGGAGGTACCTTCACCACGTATAGCAGCAATTGGAAGAATAAGCTCACCAACTTCAATTTTTTTCTTTAAGCCTCCTGTTTTACCTAAGAATAGTACTGCTTTAGGTTTTATGGCCGATAACAGATCCATCACTGTAGCGGCTACAGAGCTACCCATTCCAAAATTGATAATGGTAATACCTGCTGCCGTGCAACTTTGCATAGGCTTGTCTTCTCCTAAGATAGGAGCATCGTCATGCAATTGCGCAAACAGTTTAACATAATTACTGAAATTTGTCAATAAGATATAATCTCCAAAATCATCTAATGGTCTACCCGTATAGCGTGGAAGCCAATTATTTACAATTTGTTCTTTAGTTTTTAAACCTACTTTAATAGGAGTATCTACTTCCTTATTTAACTTTTTTGACATAGTACAATTATTTAAAAATGTTTCGGCTAATAAAAAACCCTCGTTTTTAGGCGAGGGTTTATGTTATGCAACTTGTAATTTCTTAAAATCTGTTTTTGCAAACTTGTTCTTCGCGTAGTCCAAAGATATTTGAAGGAGATTATTATCAAGATCATCCTTTGATGAGGGAATCTCAAACATGGCATCCAACATGATCGCTTCGCAAATACTTCGCAAACCACGAGCACCTAATTTAAATTCCCATGCTTTGTCCACTATAAATTCATATACTTCTGGCGCAAAACTTAATTCAATACCTTCATATTCGAACAATTTCATGTATTGTTTTACCAAGGCATTTCTAGGTTTCGTAAGAATGCTTAGTAAAGTTTCTTTATCCAATGGATTTAAATGTGTAAGCACTGGAAGACGACCAATTAATTCAGGAATCAATCCGAAATTCTTCAAGTCTTGAGGAGTAATGTATTTATAAAGATTGTTTAAATCGATATCTTGATCCTCATCTTTCATTTTATAACCCACAGTTTGAGTTCTCAATCTATTTGCAATTTTCTTTTGAATACCATCAAAAGCACCACCACAAATAAACAATATGTTGCTGGTATTTACGCTGATCATTTTTTGATCAGGATGTTTACGTCCACCTTGAGGTGGAACATTTACATTCGTACCTTCTAATATTTTCAACAATGCTTGTTGAACACCCTCACCAGAGACATCCCTTGTGATTGAGGGGTTATCACTTTTACGAGCAATTTTGTCAATTTCGTCGATGTAAATAATACCACGTTCAGCCGCTGCTACGTCATAATCTGCAGCTTGTAATAAACGAGTCAGTATACTTTCAACATCCTCACCTACATAGCCAGCTTCTGTTAATACTGTCGCATCAACAATACAAAAAGGCACATTTAATATCTTGGCAACAGTTTTTGCTAATAACGTTTTTCCTGTACCCGTCTCACCAACGATGATTAAATTAGATTTTTCGATTTCCGTTTCATCAGTTTCCACGCGTTGATTTAACCTTTTATAATGGTTATATACAGCAACAGAAATAACTTTTTTCGCATCATCTTGACCTATTACGTATTGGTCTAAATGGTCTTTAATCTCCTTTGGACGTATTAATTTAAGTGCAGTTTGAATGGAGTTGTTTTTGCGTTGCTTAAGCTCTTCTGCCAAAATCTCACCTGCCTGTTGCACACATCTATCGCAGATATGAGCTCCATCGCCTGCAATAAGCATTTGAGCTTCATTCTTACTGATGCCGCAAAAGGAGCAATGCACATCTCTACTATTCGTTTTACTCATTGTTATTTTTTTATTTCTTTTTTAGGAAGTAATACTTCGTCGATCATACCGAATTCCTTTGCTTCAGCAGCACGCATCCAGTAGTCACGATCTGAAGATTTTTCTACCCAATCATAGTTTTGACCTGAATGATCAGCAATGATGGTATAAAGTTCTTCCTTCAATTTTAACATTTCACGTAAGTTGATTTCCATATCCGATGCAACACCTTGCGCACCTCCAGAAGGTTGGTGAATCATGACTCTGGAATGTCTTAAAGCCGCACGTTTACCTTTTGCACCAGCAACTAATAATACTGCACCCATTGATGCCGCGATACCTGTACAAATGGTTGCTACATCAGGACTGATATATTGCATAGTGTCGTAGATTCCTAATCCAGCATATACACTTCCACCTGGTGAATTAATATAGATTTGGATATCACGCTGAGCATCGGTTGATTGTAAAAACAACAATTGTGCTTGAACTATATTCGCTACTTGATCATTGATTCCATCACCCAAAAAGATGATACGGTCCATCATTAAGCGAGAAAAAACGTCCATTTGAGCAACGTTTAATTGGCGTTCTTCAATAATATATGGCGTTAGGTTAGTCGGCATTTGTTGGTTTGCTCTTGCAATGTAACCATCTACGTGTTGACTTCCTATCCTATGATGCTTTACAGCGTATTTTCTAAATTCATCTTTATTGATATTCATATCTTCCTACTATTAATAATTACTAATATAATGTTTATTTTAAAATCTAATCAATCATGAGGTAAAAGATGGCAATTCTGTTAGAAATGTAAATCTTTCCTCTTCAAAGTCTATTCTACAATAATAATGCTCAATTCCATTACTGACTAAAAGTAAGGGGATTTTGTGGATAGAATTGTAATTAGCTATTTGATGGAATGCTTTTTCTGTTATTTTGACAGATGGTGCTTTAAATTCTGCCAAAAGTATTTTTTTCCCCAATTGATTATAGATGACTAAGTCAGTTCTTTTTTGTAAATCATTTAAAATCAAGCCTCCTTCGATTTTCATCAATCCTAATGGGTATTGATACGTATGTTTCAGATGTTGAATCCAATGTTGCCGAACCCATTCCTCAGGAGTTAAAATAAGGTGCTTTTTGCGTAGCTCATCAAAAATATAATATTGCCCTAATTTTTTAATGATTTTAGCAGAATATGGCGGTAAGTTTAAAGGGGTTGGGTTAAACATTTACAAAATTACAAATTTTAACAAGCTCTGCAAATATCGTTATTTGCCCTGAAATTTGTACTTTAGTAGGGTTATGAATACCAAATCTATTCTTGCTGATATAAAAAATAAAAAACTTAAACCTGTATACCTTTTACATGGTGAAGAGCCTTATTTTATTGATTTAATTTCAGATTGCATCGAACAATCTATATTAAGTGACGCACAAAAAGGCTTTGATCAATCGGTGCTTTATGGTAAAGATACCGACTTTAGTACGATCATTGCCATGGCAAAAAGATATCCGATGATGGGTGAATACCAGGTCATCATTATCAAGGAAGCCCAAAATTTAAAATGGAAAGATGACGAGCTGCTATTAAAATATTTAGAGCATCCCACCAGCAGTACCTTATTGGTGTTTGCACACAAATACAGCAAATTTGACAAGCGTAAAAAGTCTTATAAGGCGATGGAAAAGATAGGTTTAGTCTTGGAATCGGCGAAACTCTATGAAGACAAGGTTTCCGGATGGATCCTGGAACAATTATCAGCAAATCATAGAAAAATTCATCCCCATGCTGCCGCCTTGATGGCAGAATATTTAGGTACTGATTTGTCAAAAGTGGCCAATGAATTGGAAAAACTGCAACTCAATGTGCCACAAGACCGGGAAATTGGCACTGCAGATATTGAACGTAATATTGGTATAAGTAAGGATTTCAATGCTTTTGAATTAAACTCAGCTTTAGCCAAGCGTAATTCTTTCAAAGCATTTCAAATCGTCGATTATTTTGCAGCAAATCCTAAATCCAATCCAATGCCTGTAGTCATTGGTTCTCTCGGCAACTATTTCACTAAAATACTAAAGTATCATTACCTACCCGATAAGTCAGCAAGCAGTGCCGCAAAAGCTTTAGGTGTAAATCCCTATTTTGTGAAAGAATATGAATTGGCAGCAAGGAATTTCAATAGAAAGAAAACCTTTGATGTTATTCATATTATCAAAGATTACGATTTAAAATCCAAAGGGGTACAGGTGGGCCACCTCACAGAAACTGCCGATTTACTAAACGAAATGATATATAAAATTCTTAATTAAATTTATGCGCAAATTTTTATTTCTTCTTGCTGTTTTGCTAGTTACCAATGTTGTACAAGCGCAAAAACAGTATTATTCTGTTATTCAATTGGGTGGAAATTTAGGATTCGCTAATGAAGGCTTTAAGGGAGCTTTTAGCGGATATCATTTTCATTTTATCTTTGGAAGAAACTTCGATGATAAACTTTACTTAGGATTAGGTTTAGGGAATGAAAAATTTACGGGGGATTACCAAACGAATGACCCTCACGAGCCTAATCAACAAGTGTTTAAATATGATTATAATGTTTTCCCGCTGTTTGCAGATGTTCGACTTCCTATTGGAGGATTCAATGAAACTTCAAAAATCGGTTTATTAGCGAATGCCGGTTATTCAGCAGCCATTGGGCCTGCTTACGATAAAGGAGCTTTATTTAAAGCTGGATTTTACTATTTGCATGAGCGTATGGGTAAATCAAACTTGACAGGTTCCTTAACATATGGGTACCAGCAATTAACAAAAAATGCATTTGCAAAAGATTTCCAACATCAGCAAATCAATTTGACAATTGGTTTCATGCTAAAATAAAATGATGTGTTAAGAATTTAAGAATTGCGATATGGATTCTTTTTAATTTTTGATATTCTATACCCTTCAGATTTCAATATTTGAAGGGTTTCTTCATTAGGCACTTGCTTAAAGGCAACCAGAACCAATGTTTGTGATGGAAAAATCCCTAACCGCGTTAAAAAATCCCTGAACTTCTTTTTCCAATATATTTTTTTAAACGCAGGTTGATCCATTTGAGCTTGGATTTGATTACTGCCCACAAACCAGAAATTGGGATTAATTTCCTTTACAGCAATCATAGGTAAATTCAATCCTGCAGCAAACTTTTCAAATTCGCGTTCTGAAACTTTATAAACGAAGTTTCCTACCGATTCATAGGAAATCCTATTTTTCCAAATTTTGTCTATAAGTTGAATGTTAAATTTATTGCAAATATTGCTAATCAGTAATAGTAAAGGCATTCGAGCAATTGGATCTTGAGGCTCAATAATAATAATGCCTGTTTTACAAACTCGGATCATTTCATATAAGGCGGCATAAGGTCTTGGAAAATGATGGTAACTTTCCTTACATAAAATATAGTCAAAGCTTTCATTCGAAAAACTCATTTTCTCCGCATTGACTACTTCATAATGCTGAATAAGACCATATTCTTTTGAAATTTGAAGCATATTGGGGTCTAAATCACTGGCAGTAGTTTGTTGTATTCCTTGCTGTATTAAAAAGTTGGCATCATGCCCGTAAGCATCTCCTAAGGTTAACCAGGATTTGTTTTTGTCGGTAAGGAAAGGCGTTAATGTGTTGAAAAAAATTAGTTGTAACCAATGATTAATGCTTCCAGCATAATTCTTAAAATTTGTAATGACACTTATTTTATCTTCATAATTTGGAAATTGTTGCTGATACCAATTTGTGTGTCTACTATAGCTTTCTTGTTGCAATTCAGCATCCACAGTAATCACTTGGAAATTATCCTTGTCTTTCTCTATCATAAATGGTTAGCTATAAGAGTAATTAAATATTAAGTTATAATGTTATTATAAATATAATTAATTTTTCTATTCGTTCTTATCTGGTTAAAACTAAAGTATTAAAATAATTTAGCTAGTTGAACAATACTTGAATTACCATTATCAGAATAGCTTGTTCATTCTTTCGGTAGAAGGCAGGGCTTAGGAGTTAACAAAAAAAGGGTCGATTTTTAATCGACCCTTTTTTTGTTAACTCTATATTAGCTTAATGTGCACTAAGATTTTTCTTTTTCTCTTCATCAAAATTAGCTTCTAATTCAGCCAATTTCTTTTTCCCATACGCTAACCTCGTAATGACAACAAATAAAACAGGGACGATAAATATCGCTAGGAACGTTGCGGCAGTCATTCCTCCAAATACAGTCCAACCTATCGTTTGTCTAGATATTGCACCCGCTCCAGTCGATAACATTAAAGGAATAATACCTAAAATAAATGCCAAGGATGTCATAATAATCGGTCGCAAACGTAACTTAACAGCATCAATGGTCGCATCCAATAGATTCATTCCGATATCTACCCGTTCTTTTGCAAATTCTACAATCAAAATCGCATTCTTAGCGGCTAAACCAATGATGGTTACCAATCCAATCTGCGCGAAAATATTGTTATCTAAACTTGGTATTAATGTTAACGCCAAGATAGATCCGAAAATACCTAATGGAACAGACAGTAAAATAGAAAATGGTACTGACCAACTCTCGTATAAGGATGCTAATAATAAGAATACAAAAAGTATACAGAGTGCAAAAATAACAATGGTTTGGCTACCAGATTGCTTTTCTTGAAGTGATATACCCGAGAATTCGAATGAATAACCGTCCGATAATGTTTGTGCAGCAACCTCTTCAAGCGCTCTGATGGCATCTCCTGAAGAATAACCTGGAGCGGCTTCACCGGATACCTGAATAGATCTAAAGATGTTAAAGTGATTGACAATTGACGGGTTAGTAATCAAATCATATTTTACCAAATTACTAATCGGTACAGGTTGTCCTTGAACATTTTTGACATATAATTTATTGATATCTTCTATATGCATACGGAAACTGGTGTCTGCTTGTGAAACAACCCTAAAATTCCGACCATACTTAGTAAAATCATTTACATAGCTACTACCTAAATAGGAGGAAATGGTACTATAAATCGTAGAAATAGGCACGCCCATTCTTTTGGCCATTTCCCGGTCTACATTAAGCTTGTAATTTGGCGAATTGGTATTAAATAGGGTATAAGCCATTCCAATTTCTGGTCTTTGATTTGCCGCCATTAAAAAGTTATGAACGACACCTTCAAATACCTTGATATCCACAGTTTGACGATCTTGAATTTCCATTGTAAAACCGCCTGATGATCCTAAACCTGGAATTGGGGGAGGTGAAGCGGCAATGACATTCGCTTTAGAATAGCCTTTGTATTTACCCATGATGGCTCCTGTTATATCAGTCACAGTTTTGCTGCGCTGATCCCAAGGCTTTAAGGAAACAAATAAAGACGCTCCATTTGGCTTCGATGATCTATTCAATAAGTTCATACCATTAATGGCGGTCACATATTCAATTTCTGGAAAGGATGTTCGCAAATCTGTAGATAGCTCGTTTAGCACTTCCTCCGTACGCGCACTCGATGCGCCTTCCGGTAAATTTACGCCCATGAAAAATATACCTGCATCTTCCCCAGGTATAAAACCAGTCTTTTTGCTCGTAAATAGGTATCCTGTTCCTACGAAAATACAGACTAGTATGATTAATACCAGTGGAGCTGCTTTAATTGATTTTTTAACTCCTTTTGAATATCTATAAGTTACTTTTTCGAACCAGATATTAAATAAATAGAAAAACTTATTTAGACCTTTCGAATCTTTCGTGGTTGCTGATGGTTTCAACAATAAGGAACATAATGCTGGGGTAAGCGATAAGGCTATAAATGCCGAAAGCATAACAGAAACGGCAATCGTAATCGCAAATTGCTGATACAATTGCCCAACCATACCTGGTATAAATCCTACTGGAACAAATACAGCTGAAAGGATCAATGCAATCGCAATAACGGGAGCGGTAATGTCCTTCATGGCTCGCATTGTTGCCTCTTTGGCATCCATTTTATAGTGGTCTATATAATGTTGCACCGCTTCCACCACCACAATCGCATCATCCACCACGATACCAATAGCCAATACAAAGGCCAACATGGTTAAGTTATTTACCGAAAATCCAAATAAGGTAAAGAAAATGAATGTCCCAATAATGGAAACTGGAATAGCCAAAACTGGAATTAAGGTAGCTCTCCAACTTTGTAAGAAAAAGAATACAACAATAGTTACCAAGATTAAGGCCTCTACTAACGTATGCAATACAGAGCTTATTGATGCATTAACTACGGATACGGTTTCATAAGGAACCACGTAATCAACTCCTTTAGGGAATGATTTTTTAAGTTCTTTTAGGGCTTCGTAAACACCTTCAGCAGTTTCAACCGCATTACTTCCAGGGGTCTGAGAAATCATCATACCGGAAGTAACATCTCCATTCACTTTGGTGGTAATACCGTAGTTAAATTGCCCCAATTCAACACGAGCAACATCTTTCAATAATACGATGGAACCATCAATATTGGTTTTAACGACGATATTTTCAAAATCCTCTACCTCCTCTAAATCTGAATCTAGGATGATAGGGTATTCAAATACTTGGGAATTTTCTTGTGGACGTGCACCAACACTTCCTCCGGCCATTCGGGAGTTTTGCTCATTAATCGCCGCACTTACATCGGAGGGAGTAAGACCCAAATTAGTTAATTTATTAGCATCCAACCAAATACGCATTGCGAAAGGTTGCCCGAATGCTTGCACATCCCCAACTCCTTTTACACGTAGAAGAGCGTCTTTTAAAAATAAATTGACATAATTCGCCAAAAAATTCGCATTCCTGGATCCATCTGGAGAACTTAATTGCACCATCATTAGGATATCCGTATTCACTTTTCTGGTGGTGACACCTAGACGACGTACCGCCTCTGGCAATACCGGTTCAGCTATACTTACTCGGTTTTGTACATCCAATGTCGCAATATCAATATCTGTTCCGACCTCAAAAGTCACTGTGATACGCGAACCTCCATCCGAGGTACTATTGGAGTTCATATACAACATTCCTGGAGTACCATTGATTTGACTCTCTATAGGCGTTGTTACTGTTTTTTCTACCGTTTGTGCATCTGCACCTGTATAGTTTGCCATTACGGAAACTGTAGGTGGTGCTATATTCGGATATTGACTCACTGGTAGGGTGGTGATGGAAATCAATCCTATGATTACGATCAATATGGAGATCACCATCGCCGTTACCGGTCTCTTTATAAAAACTTCTGAAATCATGCTTTCTTGAATTGTTTAGGTAATAGCATTTACATTTATTTTGTTTGTGTAGGTTTTTCTACCACTTTAGCACCTTGTTTTAAGGTCGTGATACCGTCAACAACTACTTTATCTCCTGCTTGTAAACCTTCACTAATGACTACATGATCGCCTAATTTTTGACCTAGTTTCACTTGTTTTAAATCTACTGTGCTGCTATCACTTACCGTATAGATATTAAATGTTCCTAATTGCTCAAAAATTGCACGGTACGGAATTACTAATTCTTCTTGATTTGAAGTACTTAGCATATTCAAATTTAGATTCATCCCTGCGCGTAGTACATTTGTTGGATTATCAAAGGTAGCCCTTACTTTCAAGGTACCAGTATTGGAATCTACTGCTCTATCCATGGTGGTAATTCTTCCTAAGGTTTCATAAGTAGCACCATCTGGTAAGGTTAAGTTAATCTCTGTCTTACTTTTTCCGGATTGAAGGTTTGAAAACTCTAAAATTTCTTTCTCATTGATTTGAAATTCTATCGCTATAGGATTGGTAGAACTTATGCTATTCAACAAAGTGGAACCTGCTGATACTAATGCACCTGTCCGTACTTGGGAAATACCTATATTTCCTGAAAAAGGAGCCGTAATGGTAGAACGTTGAAGGTTTGTTCTTGCAGTAGTCAGATTCGCTTCGGCTGCTTGCACCTGCGCTTTTTGATTATTGACATCGGTATAGGCATAATCTAAAGTTTGTTTTGCAATAGCATCTTTATCCGCTAAGGTTTGATACCGTTCCAAATCTTTCTCTGTACGGGATAAATTAGCCTTTGCAATTTCCAAATTTGCTTTTGCTTGATCCACTGCTGCTGCGTAACGTACCCGATCTATTTCATAAAGTTTTTGACCTTTACTTACGAAAGAACCATCTGCCACATAAATATTCGTGATATACCCCGTGACCTCTGCGCGAATTTCTGTTTCTTGCAATGGAACTACATTGGCAGGGTAAGTCCGAGTACCTGTAATTAATTCAAGCCTTACCGTGTCCATACTTACCGGAATGGCGGAAGCTTGTGGTCCCGCAGCGCCTTGCTTAGCAGAATCTTTATTAGCACAGGAAAAAATAAATAGGCTGGAACTTAAAAATATAGTTGTTAAAATGCGGTTCGTATTCATACGTTTGATATTTCTGTAATGAGATTAGTAGTATTTAATTTGTGGTCGTGATGGTCCCTAAAGCTTTTTGAATGTCGAGCTTACTTGCTAATACAGCATATAAAGCATTTAAATAATTCAATTGACTTGTTTTTAAATCGGTTTCAGCAGTCATTAATTCCAAATAGGTTTTTACGCCTGCATCATATTGCAATTTGATGGTGTTGTATACTTCTTCAGAGAGCGTCATATTTTCCTTCGCATTCTTCCATTCATTGGTGTTTGCGCGATAAGAAGACATCGCTGCTGAATATTGAGCGCCGATTTGATTCTCTAAATTCTCCAAATCCATTGCTAAGCGACTTTCTTGCAATTCAGACTTTCTGATTTCTTGTTGGCGTTTACCCCCCTGAAATATGGGAATCGACAAACTTAGTCCTAAACTGGACTGTGGAAAATTGTCTGAGTATAGATCGGCAATAGCATTGTTTCGGTAATTTAAACCATAGTTTGCAAAAGCACCTAGACGTGGTAAATAATTCCATTTTTGGAATTGTGTATTTAAGCGTTGGATATTTTGCAAAGTTTGCAATTGTTTATATTCGACACGGTTCGCATATTGAATCAGTTCGGTACTGTCCATGAGTATGTTTGCCTCCATGTTTTGATCGATAAACGAAAGCGAAAGATTATCCATTGGGTTTAACCCCATCAACATCTTGAGGTAGTCATACTTGTATTTTCTCATTTCCAGCGCCGACTTTAACTGCGCCTGTGCGTTGTTTAAGGAGATTTGTGCACGTTTATAGTCTATTTTATCTACTAATCCTGTTTCATACCGAGCGTTAGCCTCTGTATATTGTCGTTTTAACCGAACAATGTTCTCGTTTATAATTTTAATTTGTTCTTCACTAGTCAAAATATCATAATAGGCCTTACTTACGTCGACCACTGTATTTATTTTGCTGTTTTCTAGTTGAAGATTATTACGTTCCCTAATATAGGTAGCAGCTTTAGAGGCCTGAAATAGTCCTGGATTTATGATGGCTTGTTCCGCTTGAAATGTTAATGCCGAGGTGTTTTTTTGACCCATGGCAATATTCTGTCCATTTATATTTGCCGTTGGTAGTTGCATAAAGTGCGTAAATGTACCATTCGCATTGATCTGCGGAAACCAGCCCGATAATGCCGAAGCAATCTCTCGCTCCCCGATCTCTTGATCTATTTTAGCCTGCTGTACTTCTATTTTATTGGAAATGGCAAATTGTATCAGTTCATCCAAGGAGGCATTACTCTTAAGTGGAATGCTAGTCTGGGCATTTACTGAACCGATAGCGAAAGTGCTAAAGGATGCAAAAAATAATAGGTGCTTTATGTTAAATCTCATATATATTATAGTTTAACCCCATCCCAAATTAAGTGGACTAGGTCGTTTTCTATTTTTCTATCTACACTAGATTGGCCATACAATGTGCTTTTAATTAAGGAAATAGCAGGGCCTAAATACAGGGCTAGCAGTACACGTACATGCAAGTCTTTCAATTCTTTTTTCTGGACTCCTTCTTCCAAAAAATGGATGATTTTATTCCGCTCACATTTTTGATAAAAAATTTCATTCCGAATTCCTTCATAAAATGGGGAGCCATAAAATTGTTCCATGAATCCAAAAAATTCTACATGTTGTAAATAATAATCAACAAAGCTTTTCCAGATCTCCTTAAATTGAACCTCATAGCTGAGGTCCGGTTGGAGTTTGTCAAAAACTTCTTTATTAATTGATTCTTTACAAAACCAATATAACTCAATAATTAAATCCTCTTTCGAAGGGAAATAATGATATATGGAGCCTACAGCTACATCAGCCTCCTTGGCAATTTTGCTCATTGGGGATCCATGAAAACCAAATTCATGGATTAGTTTGAGGGTGCTGCGGAAGATTTGCTCTTTCTTTTCTGTCAATTGAATGTTCATTCGGTGCCAAATGTAAGGATTCTAAAACCAAGTTTTTGTCAAAAAATCGTTATAATTTGGAGAATGTTGGGTAGGAGGGGATTGGAATTTTTTCTAATGTTAAGTTATTGTTAAATCTTCCAATTGCTATTGACTTGTGTACTAATTACACTTATATTTGTACTATCATAATTTAGGTTTATAATTGGTTATTAAAGGTTTTCATTCTCCCCGTTTGAAAACCTTTTATTTTTTACAATTATCTAAAAATTCAGCAATTTCTTCTTGTTTAAAATGTGTTTTGCTATTGCCAAAATAGGTAGTTATGTAGGTGAGTATAAAAGCGATGTCTATATTCGTTAGCTCAGGTATCGCAGGCATTTGTTGATTGTACGAGATCCCATGCACTTTTATTTCACCTCGCATTCCATTCCGAATAATACAGGCCAATTGCGAACGATGTTCCTTTAAAAATAGGGTATCTGTTAAGGGAGGATATAATTTGCCTAATCCTTCCCCTTGTGCTCCATGGCAATTCTGACAATGTTTTACATATAATTTTTGACCATTACTTGCGTATTGCATCGTTTCGATGGGCAGGCTATTTTGGCAAGAAAAGGAGCTTATAAGAAGCAAAAAAATGCAGCAAAGCCCCAAAATGACTCTTAGGATCATTAATTGTATTCTTTTAAGATAAGATCTAAATCACTCAACAATTTACTGACTTGTTCATCATTTGTCCCATCATATGCGCCACGAATTCGACGTGCTGGATCAATGATGACCAAATAACTCGAATGGTCATAGCCCCCAGGTACATTCGCATCTTCTTTAGTAAAAACCATGTATTTGTCGGAAATACCATATACATCCTGTTTCTTACCGGTCACGAATTGCCATTGGTCATTATCCACTCCTAGCTTAGTTGCATAATCTTTCAACACATAAGGTTGATCATACTTAAAATCTATGCTGTGAGATAAGAAGGCTATTTTATTATTTCCTTTATATTTTTCATACGCCTTCAACAAATTTCTCTGCATTGTCGGGCAAATACTTGGACAATGGGTGAAGAAGAAATTCGCAACATAAATCTTATCCTTAAAAAAATCCTGACTGATTAAAACACTATCTTGATTTAGAAAAGAAAAGTCTGGGATAGTATGGTAAACGGAATCTACGACTTCTTTACCATCTACCATATTGGTTACCGTGGTAGTTTCCCCATAAATCGGTAATTTTTTCTGTTCCGATTGGCACGCACTCAAAATATAAGTTCCAAAAAATACCAGAAAGCTCAGTTTTAATAATTTCATGCTTATTTATTTCGTTTGTAAGGGCTTCAATGAGCTGTTTATCTTTGTGTTGACCGTTTCAAATTGTTTTTTCATTTCTTGAACTCGATTTAACATTTTTTCTTGAACGACAAGACTAGTGTCGGAAGGTTCATAATCCTTCATCCAAGTCATCATATTATCTGTTGCCGCTTCAATATCATTTTTCAATTGTATCAATTCTACCTTTAGCGCATTACTGTCAATAGTTGAATGAATCGCTTTTAAGCTGTCTAAATTTTGTAAAAGACTATCAATTTTCAACGTTTGCTGATCAAAATTTCTGATCTGCGGCATGATTTCATCATGAATGCCGATAGCTTCTTTTGAAATCTGTTGTACTTTGTTGATTGAATTTTCTTGACAGGAATACAAAAATGTGGTTATCCCAATGCTGAATACTACTATTTTTTTCATTGTTAAAATTTTTGTGGTAAACGGATGCCATCTTCTTTGGAAGGATGTGCTATGAACGATTCAAAGTTGAAATCTAAATCTCGAATATAAATTTCATTATGTGCTATGGCACACAATAAATTGTTTTTATCAAATACTTGGGTTCTAAATGTTTTGACTATTTTCCCATTTGTTTTAATTGAAACTAAAGCCTGCTTTAATTCGTTTTCATCTAAGCGAATAGAAAAAAATAGATGGTGTTTTGCAGGTTTAATATAATCAATGTGGGCCGTCTTTAACCAGGCAACTGTACGTTGTATTCCTTGTTTCTTAAAATATTGATCTAATAGTATCGGATACATTGGATCAATAGCGGAAAAGATCGTTCCTCCAAAAATTGTTTTATTCGAATTGATATTTAAAATACTCTTATTAACTTTTAAATCTGCCCCTAAAAAGCCTGTAAAAATATGGCGAACCCATATTCTCTGAAAAAAGAATGGGGGATAAAACCGAAGTGCCCACTTTAAAAGATTTGGAGAAATTCGCATGCCTGTAAAATTACAGCTTATTTACTAAATATTACTTCTTCTGATTGTAATAAAATAGGATAGATGACCTCGATTACTTACAACTGTTTCAATTAATTTCTATCCGATGCCACTGTTAAATCTTAACATAAAAATTTATATTTTAGCTAGCCTAAAATAAACCGTAAATGACCGATATTAAAACTCCTAAAAATGTATGGATATTAGTCTTTGTAGCAGCCTTAGGCTATTTTGTGGATATCTATGACCTTATTATCTTTTCCATAGTTCGAATTCAATCCTTCACAGACATTGGAGTGCCCGCCGAAGACATGCGTAGTCAAGGAGAATTTGTGTTAAATATGCAAATGGGAGGATTATTAATTGGTGGAATCATTTGGGGCGTGCTTGGCGATAAATATGGCCGATTAAAAGTTTTATTTGGATCTATACTTTTGTATTCCATCGCAAATATTGCCAATGGTTTTGTGCAAGATGTTCAGACTTATGGATGGATTCGGTTTATTGCGGGGATAGGATTAGCTGGTGAGCTGGGTGCAGGAATTACCTTGGTGAGTGAGTCTATGCATCGTAAAAATAGGGGCTATGGAACTATGATTGTTGCTGGTGTAGGGGTGTTGGGGGCTATATTGGCTTATTTTATTTCAGAATGGTTTAGTTGGAGAACCGCTTATTTTGTCGGAGGAGGGATGGGATTATTACTTTTATTGCTTCGGGTAGGGGTCTTGGAATCAGGGATGTTTACGAATCTAGTGAACTCGCAAGTAAAAAAAGGAAGTATTGGAATCCTATTTAACCAAAGTGAACGATTTAAACGGTATTTATATTGCTTGTGCATTGGTTTACCGATTTGGTTTGTGGTTGGTGTATTAGTTACGCAAGCGCCAGAAATCGGAAAAGCCCTGCATGCTGAAACGACATTAAGCGCCGGCAAAGGCGTCATGTTTACCTACCTGGGGATTTCTCTAGGGGATTTCATGGCAGGTTTGTTAGCGCAGAAATTAAAGTCAAGAAAGAAAGTCGTGTTTATTTATCAATTAGTTATTTTAATTTTTTCCTTTTTATACTTAAGCAGGCAAGGGATTACGGAATTGGAATTCCTATGGCTCGCCTTCTTTATGGGATTAGGTGTAGGTTATTGGGCTACCTTTATTACCATTTCTGCAGAACAATTTGGAACCAACATTCGAGCTACCGTCACGACTACCGCACCTAATTTTGTGCGGGGTGCCTTGATTCCTTCGACCATGTTGTATGGCGTTTTAGTCAATTGGTTAGGAATTATTTGGGCAGCTGCCTTCATGATTTTTCTATTGACTGGAATTGCGGTTTTTGCATTGAGTCAATTGAAGGAAAGTTTTGATAAGGATTTAGATTACGTTGAAGAGTAAATTATAAAATTTGGAATAGCACATCAGCTATTGGAGTTTTACAGATAAAAATAGAGGCTTTTACTTATTTTCGACCAGGACATTTTTTGCAACGTTTGCCGTCTTTGTATTTTTTACAACACTTTTTAAAACTAAAATCACCTTGATCAGAAAAGGGGTTGCTCCCTTTTCTATCTTCAAATGGATTGTTTTCTAAAATATGTAATTTGATCATGCTTTCAAACATAATACAAACATACGTATTTAGATTGATTATAAATAATTAAACAATCCTATTTCTTAAATTCGCAGCAATATCGTTTGTAAATTGTTGAATAATCATAGGGTCATCCACATTATTTTGAATGACTAGGTCACAGGATGCTTTATACGGCAATAAATATTCATTATAAGATGGAACGACGTGATTTATCCATTTATACATCACATCATCATGATCATAGCCACGTTCGATAAGATCTCTTTTCAAACGACGTTCTAAAGCAATAGATTCGTCCGCATCTAAAAAGATTCGATAATCTAATAATTCATTGATTTCTTCATAATGAAAGATAAAGAGCCCTTCCACGACCAAAATTGGAGCTGGTTTTATCTCCAATATGTTGTTAGCTAACAATGGATTATTAAACGTATATTCCTTTTGAAAAACGGTCCTTCCTTCAAATAAATCTTTAATATGATCATAAAAATTTGCTCGATTGATGGCCGTTGGTAAGTCAAAATTATAAAGACGATTTTCTTCTTTTGTTTTTGTATTAGCAGGAATATAATAATCATCTTGCGAAATCAGGGTGATTTCATTGGATGAAAAATGATCCAAAAAGCTTTTTAAAAAGAAAGTTTTACCTGATCCACTACTTCCCGCGATTCCTATTACGTAGGGTTTCTCTATTTCACTCATTAATTATACTTCTATAGGGGTGCGCCGTAGGTAATTTCTATGAGAAAGCGTTTATCAAATGCACCGATATTGGATGCAACAGACTTCGATAAGATCACAATAGCATCGTGACTTTCTGCTGTATTAGTAAACTTCCCTACCACTTTTGCAAAGGTAACACTTTTTGTTAATGGATTGGTAATTTTTAAAATCGTACCTACGGGTGCTGTACGATGTAAGGCTAAATTATTCCTGCCTGCAGATTCTAAATCTTCCATCCACATCCCGATACCTTTCTCTTTCGTTTCCCTAATACCATAGCGGTTAGCTTCAAACTCCACTTCTTCTTTTGCAGGTTCAGGGATAGGCAGATTCGATGAGCTACTTTCGATAACTTCTTGCGTTTCAACCACCCCTCCATCAGGAATTTTCAATGTTTGACCTTCCTGTAAAACATTGGAAGATAAGTTGTTTATTTTCTTAATATCATCTACCGTAGTTCCAAAGCGCTTAGCAATAGAAAATAAGGTTTCGTTATTCCCAACTTTATACGCTGTTAATATCTTCGCATTGACCGTACCTGTTTGGAAATTTACTTCCCTTTCTTTTTTTGTAGGCTCAACAACTGTTGTTGGTTCTTCTGGAATAGGAGTAACTGGAGTGCTTACTTCAACTGTAGGGATTAATACTTGGTCACCAACCCGTAAATTCTTTTTATTATTAGCGGCCATAATATCCTTCACCGGTACCGCATATATCCGACTTAATTGATAATACGTGTCTTTTGCCGAAATGGAATGCACTATATATTTTTTACCCTCTACCGTGGTTGTTTTCTGACTGCTGTTATTTTGTTGTCCAAAACTTGGAGCTGCAGAAAATAAAATTAAACAAGTAGTAAATAGGGTTAAAGCCTTGCTCGTAAAATTCTTTTTTATGTTGTTTTTCATCATGAATTGCAATTATACTAAATATGAAATAATTTCCCGCTTATTAAATGACATTAAGAATACTTGATTCTCCATTTTGAAATAAGGTTGCGGAATCATTTTATCCATACCAATCAGTACGACTTGTTTATCTAACAACTGGTTTAAATTGCTTAACGCTAAAATTAAGTTAAATTTTTGTCCATCTTCTTGATGAAAGCACCAGAGATAGTGTTCATCAACCTTGCTTAGCCATATTGGCCCTGATATAAGTTCCTCTGCTAAAAATGGAGGAGTATGCGGATACGTAATCGGGTATTGTATCTTATTTAAACAAATTTCTAAATCTAGATCGTGGACGATGCTTACCTCAGCACTAGCGATATCAATTAAATAACTCTCACCAGTCAGAATACTACGATGTCTCGCATGGATGTATTCACAATACACGTCCAATAAGATGTATTCATACGATAGGAATATTTCCTGATTTAAATAAATATCAATGATTTTTATACCTTCTTGGATGGGGGTATGTTCGCCAACTCGTTTTAAAATTAGTTTGGCATTTTGTATGCTGTCCAAAGTCCATTCTTTACTTTCCGCTATGCAAGCGTCTAATATAGGTTTTCCATTGAAATCAAAAATATGGAAACTGGCTAATGTACTCGCCAAATCTCTGGTTTCTATAGCAACTAAGGATTGCTTAGAATCAACTTCTATTTTCCAGATATTCTCGTGGAAAGCTTTCTCGAACACTTTATTTATTGTATATTTAGTCATCCGAGATGTTTTTTTTCGGGTTAATATATTTGAACTATGAACAAAATTACAAAATACATTTTAGGTATTATCCTTCTTTGTACCTATACCTTACAGTCGCTTCAAGCGCAAACGGTCTACACAGTTCAAATAAAAGAAGAAATAGGACCTAATGCTTGGAGAACAATGAAAAACGCGCTGGCTAAAGCCAAAGAAAGTAAAGCCAATTATTTTTTATTAGAACTCAATACCTACGGTGGTGCATTAAATTTTGCAGATTCTATCCGTACTAGTTTATTGAACGAAAAATCCTTTCAATCTATTGTGTACGTTAATAATAATGCAGCATCGGCTGGTGCGCTGATATCCTTGGCTGCAGATTATATTTATATGCATGCTGGTGCAAGTTTAGGTGCCGCTTCTGTGGTTAATCAGCAAGGGGAGATCATGCCTGAAAAATATCAATCCTACATGCGTGGGCTTATGCGTGCTACTGCAGAAGCGAAAGCAAGAGATCCCAAAGTAGCTGAAGCATTTGTAGACCCTGCGGTATCTATACCTACGCTAAAAGAAGATGGTAAACTATTAACGCTGACGACTTCAGAGGCTATTAAAATTGGCTTAGCCAAAAAAGAGGTGAATTCGGAAAATGAAATCTTCAGCGATTTGCAAATTAAAGAACCAAAAGTAACCGCTCATCAACTTACTTGGGTAGATTATTTAATTGCTTTTCTGATCAACCCACTCGTGAGTGGTATATTGATTATGGGAATTATCGGAGGAATTTACTTTGAAATGCAATCACCTGGAATTGGTTTTGCACTCCTTATTGCAATAATTTGTGCTACTTTGTTTTTTGCTCCTTTATATTTGCAAGGTTTGGCAGACCATTGGGAGATTGCCATTTTTGTTTTAGGTATTATCTTGTTGGCCTTAGAAATACTAGTTATTCCAGGGTTTGGGGTAGCCGGAATAGCCGGAATCATCCTCATGTTGTGTGGTCTTGCTTTTTCTATGGTGGCGAATGATTATTTTGATTTTAAATTAACTCAACCCGGATTATTAATGAATTCCTTTATTATCGTTATTGGAGCCATGGTATTAACCATTGTGCTTATGGTTATTTTTGGCAGAAATCTATTAGAATCCTCTGCTTTTAAGAAATTGGTTTTAGAGGATGAACAACGATCTGATATAGGTTACACTTCTTCCATGACTAAAACTAATTTATTGGATAAGGTAGGTATTGCAAAAACTGTATTGCGACCTGCAGGAAAAATAGAAATTGATCAGGTATGGTATGATGCTGTAGCTTTGGATGGTTTTATAGATGCAGGAGAACAAATCTATGTCGAAAAGCATGAAAACTATAATCTATTTGTTCGAAAATTATCAGAAAAAAATAGTTAATCGATTCCTGTAATCGTTTATGGATTGAATATTAGATAAGGTGATCTTTTTAAACATGGATTTTCCTTTCTAAGCGGTTTTTTGAGCCTTCAATAGCATTAGAAATAAATAGCGCTTGTTACAATTGATAACAAGCGCTATTTATTTTTATAATTTATTTAAATATTCCAAGCATTAAAATTTGGTACCTAAGGTAAGCACCATATTTAGTCTTGAGTTTTTAACATCGGCTGTTGGGTTTGGAGAATTCCAAACATCTTCTAGTTGATAAGTCGTATGTGACTGAGCTTTATTAACTGATTTTACAGCAGCAAAATCAACATAAAACTTACTTGCCAACACATAGCCTAATCCTAAACTGATATTGCTATCGAAAGATTTAACATCTTTAAAAGCTGATCCTATAAAATTGACACCTGCTCTTCCTGTCAACTGGTCAGTGAATAAATACTCTGTTCCCAATCGAACATTGGCATTACCTTTAAACTGATTACTAAAAGTTTTATTAAACTCATTTTCTTGATTTATATTCGGATCAAGAGAAATGTCTGTATAGTTCATCACACTATAGTCCACATATTCTATTTCTGCAGAAAACAATCCTCGTCCATGAAATTTTGTAGCTCCAAAGGAGGCTTTCCAAGGAGTTAAGATGCTATATTCTAGGATGCCACCACCAACCTTAGAATTGTAAGCAGGGTGAAGGGTATTTGTTGCATTCTCATCTTCATAATAGTTCGCAACGGTCTCTAACCAATCTTCTTGTTTTACTTCTGTCCAAGTAGGAGAGGTAAAGCTTACCCCTAAGTTCCAATCCCAGGAAGGTTTGTAAATAAGACCTAAACTCAAATTACCACCGGTACCCTCTGTTTTCATATCTTTATAATCAGTCAATTCGTAATTGATATCTAAATACCTTGATTCCACAGTATTCGGTTTAGCAAATTCAGAATTTGGGTTATCGGGAGTAATCTCATCGGCACGTTTCGTCCAACCACCTTCAAAAACACTTTGAGTAAAGGTTGACTTATAAGTTAAAAATCCAACACTCATACCGACATAAATTTTATTTCCATAGTTTGCTCCAAAGGAGATATTTGTGCGGTATTTATACCCTTGGTTGGTATGGTCGAATTGTTGGTTTTTAGGGTCTGCTTCGAGTACCGTTGGAAAATATCCATTAGCGGCATCAGCAAATTGATCGACTAAATAGGATTTACGGAAATCAGAGGTAAATCCTGAATTATAGAACATTTCATCGGAAAGGTATTGTACGATGGTATTTCTGGTGTTATTACCGGCATAGGAAAGCTTTTCATTAAAATTGGACTGTCTATCAAAACTAAATCCCATATTAAATGATTGCCAACCAAAGTCTGGATCTTGACTCACATTACTGTGAATAACTAAACCGATGTTTTCTAATCCAAACTTATTTTGCGCAATTTTTGTTTGTTGACCGAAATAATTACTGCTGTTTTGATTTGAAAAGAAACTGGTACTAATGGAAAGATCACTTTGCCCATAAAATCCAAGTCCGGCAGGATTTCCAGTAATGGAACTAATATCTCCACCCACTGCAGTTTGTACATTTCCCATGGCTTTGAATCGTGCTGTACCTGTTTGAATATCTTTCGATAATAAATGTGCGTTATCTAAAACAGACTGCGCTTGTGTAGTTTGAATACCTAAGTAAAAAAGAAAAAAAGGAATGCTAAGTAATCTTAATTTCATGAAGCTTCGTTAAGAATGGTTATAAGAATTTAGCCAATATAATTTTATATTGGCTAAAGTAGTTATTGACTGTTGGTATTATCTTCTGCTACCACTTCTTCCTGATGATGAAGAAGAGGAACTACCACTGCTTCGGCTGCTACTACCTGCGCTGCTACCGGAAGAGGAAGATCCTCGACTGAAACTACCGCTAGAACGGCTGGATTCAGTAGGTCTAGAAGCTGGTGCTGTAGACCTTGTTGGTGCAGAGGAACGAGTAGGTGTCTCACGAACCGTTCCTTGTTGTGAACGACTACTAGGTGTCCTTTGCGGAGTGTTATTTGATCTTGTCGAAGGGGTAGTTCTATTAATAGTGCCTTCTGATCTGCTTGTACCTGTACGATCGGTAACAGTCCCTTGCGATCTGGATGAAGGAGTTCTATTTGTTGTTCCTTGTGATCTTGTTGTTCCTGTACGGTCAGTCACAGTTCCTTGTGATCTTGAAGTACTTGTTCTGTTCGAACTTGATCTGTCCGATGTCACTCGCTCCCGAGAGCGGCTTACCGTACCACGATCATTGCCAGTTCTAGAAGTACCTGTACGGTTGGAACTTCCAATCCTTGAACTTCTATCGCTACTAGCTGCTGCTCTTCCAGATAATATACGTCCATTATTGTCACGAACAATAGATGAACGATTGGAAGCAACACCGCCATTGTAAATACGTTGACTACGATTAGATGCTACACGACCACGGTCATTGTAATATCCTGTGCCATAACGTGGGTTGCCCCAATGACTGTAGTAAGAGTTATATCCCCAGTAATTTCCATAGCCATAGTATGGAGAATTCCATCCATATCCGTAATAAGGAGAGTTCCAACCATATCTATTCCAAGGGGAATTCCATCCATATCCATACCATGGAGAACCCCAGTAGCTACCGATGCTGATTCCAAATCCAGAACCCCATCCGAAACCAAAGCCACTGTTGAAGCCATACCATGGATCAAAAAATGGATCATAATAATTCATGCCTGGTGAATAGTAATGAAATCTATTGATGCGGTTGGCATATTCTAAATCTTCATAGCTTTCATCTACAAATTGTTCATCGGTATATTCATCTGCATAATATTCAGATTGTGCTAATGATTCATCCTCTACGGGATCGGTATAATAATAGTCTGGACTTTGGTATACAGCCCTGGTATCTCGGTTATTATACACATCATCACGATAGACGGTTCGGCTTGCAGTCGAACAGGAGCTAATAAAAACTAGCATCGCTATACCTATTCCTCCAAAAAATATCTTGTTGTTTTTCATGATCCTAAAACAGTTTAAATTCGATATTACAGTCATTAATTATTATCTTAGACGCAATTTTTATATCGGGGTTTAATCTTCCAATCAAAAATAAGAATAATTTTTAGTATGGAGCATAAAGTTGGTTTTTAACCCAATTAAACCCTTTTTAAATTTTTACTTACATATTTTTTTTATCGAATGAGTAAAGGAATTACCAGCCGTAGTGAAGATTATTCACAATGGTACAATGATTTAGTGATTAAAGCAGATCTTGCAGAATACTCTGCAGTTCGTGGATGTATGGTGATTAAACCATACGGTTATGCTATTTGGGAACGTATGCAGGCCATTTTGGATAAGCGTTTCAAAGAAACAGGTCATTCAAATGCATATTTCCCCTTATTTATTCCCAAATCTTTTTTCTCTAAAGAAGCTTCCCATGTCGAAGGTTTTGCTACCGAATGTGCGGTTGTTACTCATTACCGTTTGAAAAATGATGGCAATGGAAATATTATTGTTGATGAAGATGCTAAATTAGAGGAAGAGCTAATTGTACGTCCTACCTCCGAAACTATTATATGGAACACTTACCGCGGTTGGATTGAATCTTACCGTGACCTTCCTATTTTAGTTAACCAATGGGCGAATGTGGTTCGTTGGGAAATGAGAACAAGACTATTCCTACGTACCGCAGAATTTCTGTGGCAAGAAGGTCACACGGCTCATGCTACAAGAGAAGAAGCGATTGCAGAGACAGAACAAATGTTGGATGTGTATGCTGATTTTGCAGAAAATACCTTGGCTGTACCTGTTGTTCGTGGTCGTAAGACAGAAAATGAACGTTTTGCTGGTGCATTGGATACCCTATGTATTGAAGCATTAATGCAAGATGGAAAAGCGTTACAAGCGGGAACTTCCCACTTTTTAGGGCAAAATTTTGCAAAAGCTTTTGATGTGAAATTCACCTCCAAAGAGGGTAAATTAGACCATGTTTGGGCAACTTCATGGGGTGTATCTACCCGTTTAATGGGGGCATTGATTATGGCGCATTCCGATGATCAAGGATTGGTTATACCACCTAAATTGGCTCCTATACAAGTTGTAATCGTTCCGATTTATAAAACCGACGAAGAAAAGGATGCTATTGATCGTTTTGTTAATGAACTAAATGCTGAATTGAAGGTCTTAGGGATTTCAGTTAAATATGATGATCGCGATACCCAACGTCCTGGGTATAAATTTGCCGAATGGGAGCTTAAAGGTGTGCCTTTACGTGTGGCTATTGGATCAAGAGATATGCAAAATGCTACGGTAGAAATTGCTCGTCGGGACACGCAAACGAAAGAGACCGTAGCACAGGCCGGACTAGCGAGTAAAATTGTCGGTCTTTTGGATGAAATCCAAGAGAATATATATACCAAGGCATTAAACTTCCGCGATTCACACATTACTGAAGTAAATTCTTATGAAGAATTTAAACAAGTTTTAACAGAAAAAGGCGGTTTTATTTCATGTCATTGGGATGGTACCGTAGAAACTGAAAAAAGAGTGAAAGAAGAAACCAAAGCAACTATTCGTTGTATTCCTTTGGATGCGAAAGATGAAGATGGCATCTGTATTTTTACAGGTAATCCATCTACTAAACGCGTATTATTTGCTAAAGCATATTAAAATATATGTATGAAGAAAGCCCTCATTTTGGGATGTGGTTGGCTAGCTGAAGATCTAGCTTTTACATTAAAAAATAAAAATTGGGAGATTTGGGCAACAACAACAACTCCTGAAAAATACCATCGTTTAAAAAACGATGGTATTTTTATTTACTTACACGACTTTGATCAGGAGGAAAATTTGCTCATTCATGAATTTCCAATTGTTGATCTGCTCATTATTTCCGTTCCTGCTACGCAAAAAAATACAATTGAACAAATTGATCAGCGTTTCCAAAAGATTACTCAGTTCATCTCGCAAATTTCCTATACAAAAGCCATTTTCTTTAGCTCCATAGGGATTTATCCCGATTTGGATATGCAATTTAGGGAAGAGCTGGCGCAGGACTATGCATTCAATGCTAAACTTAGCTTAGCTGAAAAATACATGTTTAAACTTCCAAATTTATCCGTTTTTAGATTAGCTGGATTATTTGGAAAAAATAGAATCTTCGCAAAATATTTTCAACAACGGATTTGCACAACGGGTGATCAACCGGCTAATTTCATCCATATCGAGGATGTCATTGGATTAATTCAATCCTATATAGCTATATCAAGTAAATCGGATATTTACAATTTGGTAGCACCTGATCATCCATCAAAGCGTAGGGTGATAGAAGCTAGTGCGGCTAAATATCAGTTGGATTTACCTGCTGCTTTTGAACCTCAAAACAGCTTTCAGAAAATTGTGCATGGAGATAAAATCATAAAACTGTTGAATTATACCTTCAAATACCCTTCGCCACTAGATTTTTAATAACTTAGTGGCTTTAATTTTTATACATCATGAACTATAAATTTGCAACGAAAGCGATTCATGCTGGTCAAGAAGCTGATCCTACAACTGGAGCGGTAATGACTCCGATATACCAAACTTCTACTTACCAACAAAAAGCCCCGGGAGACCATAAGGGTTTTGAATATTCCAGAGGGACTAATCCAACTCGTAAAGCTTTAGAAGATTGTTTAGCCGCATTAGAAAATGGAAAGCATGGTTTGGCTTTTTCTAGCGGAATGGCGGCTACGGATTGCGTGCTTCGTTTGTTAAAACCAGGAGATGAGGTGGTTACTGGCGATGATTTATACGGCGGTTCGTACCGTATATTCACCAAAGTTTATGAACCACTTGGAATCAAATTTATCTTCGTTAATACCTCGGATGTGCATGCTGTAGAAGCTGCCATCACCGACAAAACGAAATTGATCTGGGTAGAAACGCCTACTAATCCTACCTTAAAACTGGCTGATATAGAAGCGATAGGTTCCATCGCTAAAAAACATCAGATACTATATGCGGTAGATAATACCTTCGCCTCTCCTTATCTGCAAAATCCACTGGATTTAGGTGCAGATATTGTCATGCATTCTGTAACTAAATATTTAGGAGGACATTCGGATGTGGTGATGGGTGCGTTGATTGTTAACGATGATGAACTGTATAAATCTTTATGGTTTTATTACAATGCTTGTGGTGGTACTCCTGGTCCTCAAGATTCCTTTTTGGTATTAAGAGGTATTAAAACCTTACACTTACGTATGAAAGCGCATTGTGAGAATGGTAGAAAAGTAGCCGAATACCTGAAGAACCATCCAAAAATTGAAAAGATTTATTGGCCAGGTTTTACCGATCACCCAGGTCATGAAGTGGCTAAAAAGCAAATGAAAGATTTTGGAGGGATGGTTTCTATTGTATTAAAAGGGGAGGATTTACAAGGTACATTCCGCATTGCTTCTGGATTTAAGGTATTTACGTTAGCAGAGTCCTTAGGAGGAGTTGAATCGCTAATCAACCATCCGGCAACAATGACACATGGTTCTATACCGAAAGAAACACGCGAAAAAGTAGGTGTGGTCGATAACCTTTTGCGTCTTTCCGTTGGGATCGAAGATGCGGAAGATTTAATTGCCGACTTGGAACAAGCTTTAGCTCGTTAATTTATTGTAATATTTATTTTAATTAGCAGTCAGACTTTTGTACATTTGTGCAGCTAAAAAACGAATTTGTCAAATATGGAAAATACTACTGTAGAAAGACCAGCAAAACATACGGATAACAATGCAAACCGTACGGAATATTATGTTTCTTTAACCGTTGCCATTGTCATTGGATTAATTGGTGTTTTTATTCGCTTTGTACCTGATGTAATACCAGCTTTAAACCAATTAACCTCTGTGTTTTCTTGGATTGCTAATATTGCTGTTTTAATCGCATCATTTTTAGCATTCAAAGTGGTTTTTGCAATCTTAGGATTTAGTAAAAAATAATTCTTTTTAGAATTTAAAATATGCTTAAGCGTCTAATCGAAAGATTAGACGCTTTTTTTATGCCTTTATACTTCTTTTTCTAAACAACAAAATTCCCTAATTTCTACGCTTCAAACCTTCATTTTTGAATAATTTTTTTAGATCCAAATAGTATCCAAATTGTCTACTTCTTCGGATCTCCTTCGGACCTCAGTCGGACATTGGACGGACCTAAGTTGTGCTGTCCCGAACAAGATCCGAGTGAGATCCGATGGCGTAATAAATCAGTTATGTAAAAATCCTTTATCATTAAGAAGCTTATATGGTAATACAGTTGTTCCTTAGCTTTCTATTGACTCTTTTACAAGCACTACAGTCGAGCGTAGCTCCAATAGATCAAGAACACCTGCTTTTTTGAAATAATTACTGAATCAGACTTTAAGAATATAGGCATCAGCTCATTCATCACTTTCGGAGGACTGTCGATGAATAAGGTATTAAAATTTTTATTATAGGTATCATTACTAAATGGAATGATAGTTACGTCTGGAATTAGACTTTGTAATTGTATCGTTGATTTAATATAGTCTTCCCATTTTTAGCATGAATAAGCTAAGTTTAGGACTGTATGGACTTTTTTATCCATCGATCTCAAGTATGAATATCCCGATATGGCTTTGTCACCTCGAAATTTGAGGAATAAGAAACGTTTTTATGAGTATTATTATAAGACTGATGCAAAACTGCTGCAGCGTTTAGCAGTTTTATTGTGGGTTTTAATTTGTTTGCAAAAAATAATCCCTTCAATAATACATCTCCTGAAATAAGTACCAATTATCATAAAAAATGGTTTAGCGTAAACGTGCTAAACCATTTTTGACTAGTTATCCTAGTCTAATACCTAAGGTCTACTATCTAGTTAAAAATACTCCAGGTAGACCAAGGAATTCTAGATAGGATAATGATTAATCCTAAAATATAATAGATTAAGACCGTTTTATTAGCCTGTTTTGCATCTGCAATTTTTTTAGCTTTAATATATCCGATGCTGATTAATACGATACCGATAATCATCATTAATGGATGTTCTAAGAAATATAATCTAGAAGTGCTATCTCCCATAGTTTCCGATGAAAAATTACTCAAACCTCTAGCGGAGGTGAAATACAATATTAGTCCAATCACTAATTGTAAATGTGCACTTATGAAACCTATTAAAGCAATTTTGCGATTATAAGGTTTATTCCCCGAAAAATTTACTAGGGTGATTAAAATAGCGACAACCAAAGCCAATAATAATACGATGGCTAAAGTTGAGTGTAGATGTTGCATTCCTGTCAGCATAGTTTCATGTTTAATTTAGTTACAAATATACTATTTTGCTAATCGTTTATCGCCTAATTCTTTAAACTCTGATTTAGTTTTAAAGTTCGGGAAGCTTTTTTCCATACTTAAGGTATAACCCATGTCGAAGTAAAGCTTAATATCGGCAATAATTCCATCAAATTGCCAGTTACTGTCTACATGATCATTGACGGTATGGTATCTTCCTGCTAGTGCTTTTTGACGTTTTGCAACGGCTTCTTTATCTGGATCTAAGAAATCTCCGGCGCTACCCATGTAGATGGCAGGCACCCCTTTTTTAACAAAATTAAAATGGTCGGAACGGAAAAAACCTCCTGAAGCTGGGCTTCCTTCTGGTTTTTGGCTACGGTTAAATTTCGCTGCAGATCTGGCTGCGTAATCCTCTAATTCCGTTTGTCCAGTTCCTGTAACACTAAATCCGTTCATTGCACCAGCAACGTTAAAACAATCTATATTGATGTTTCCTACGGTTTTATTCAATGGGTAAATAGGGTTTTCTGTATAATATTGAGAACCTAATAAACCTTCTTCTTCGGCAGTAACGGCTAAGAAGACAATGCTGCGTTCAGGAGCTACTTTTGCGGCTTTAAACGCTTTTGCAAGTTCGAATAAGGCAGCTACTCCCGAGGCATTGTCTATAGCGCCATTGTAAATCGAATCTCCATGGGTAGGTTCTCCGATTCCTAAATGATCCCAATGTGCGGTATAAATAACGGTCTCTTCGGCTCGTTTAGTTCCTGGAATCATGGCAATCACATTGTTTGATTTAGAAACCCGAAATTTATTGGTCATTTTCACCGAGGTATGAGCCTGCATAGGGACTGGTTTAAAACCAGGTTTTTTAGCTTGTTCAATCAGGTTTGGATCTAAGCCTGCTACGTTAAATACTTGTTTAGCAGCTTCAGTAGTCATCCATCCTTTGAATTTTACCAAATCCAAGCCGTTGTTTTCCGGGATTAAGGACAATTGTGGTCCATTCCAACTGTTTCTTACAACATTCCAACCATAACTAGCGCCTTTAGTTTCATGTATGATGATTACACCAGTAGCACCTTGTCTCGATGCTTCTTCAATTTTATAAGTCCAACGTCCATAATAGGTCAGGGTATCGCCTTTAAAAAGTGTTTTATCGTATCGTCCAGGATCGGAAACCATCACGACTACCGTTTTACCTTTGACATCCAAATTGGCATAATCATTCCAATTGAATTCTGGAGCGACAATTCCAAATCCTGCAAATACTAAATCTGTTTTCTCGATATCTATTTGCGGCGATAAATGGGAAGTTCCTATTACAAAATCATCCAAATGGGTTAAGGTAGTGGATCCATTTTTTCCAGTAATGGTCAAATTCGAATTTGCTGGAAAAACTTCAGATTCCACTAAAGGCACCTCTTGGAAATAGGATTTTCCATTGCCTGGTTTTAAGCCTAAGGATTTAAATTGATTTTCAATGTAATTAACCGTAATGGTATCTCCTTTGGTAAACGGTTTTCTTCCTTGAAATTCATCGGAAGCTAATTTTTCTACCGACTCTTGATAGGTCTTTTCGGAAATGACAGCTAATGCTTTTTGATCCAAAGAATTCTTTTCCGTAGAGGAAGGTAAGCTTCGGCAGGAAAAGAAAAGTGTGATAAGCGCACTGCCGATAAGTAAAGAATGTTTCATCATGATAGTGTAATATAGTTGTTTGTTTTGTTAAGGTTGATCGATTGGAAAAACTTCTGCGATGGGATGAAAAAGATATATCCGATTGCTAGAAACTTCCAAACATTTATACCGTTTTCTTAATTTCTCCATTTTTTGAAATACTCTGCCATTTTTTATACTGAAAAAGCCATTAATTGCAATGCTGTCGATGGTGATGATTTCTTTTTCAGAAGTATCGTATTGTTTTAAGGTATGGTGTAAACTTAGATCGGTACAACTCGAAGCGGCAGGATTGTCCATGTACTTGATTAAAGCGAATTGTACATTTTCAGGGAATATACCCATTCTTAAAAATGGATCCATCAGGTTTTTAAAATTGTTTTTCCATTCTTGTCCATGAGGCTTGACCTTGTTTTTATGGCGTTGCCAAGTTTGTAAATGGGCAAATTCATGAATGGTAGTTACCAGAAAGGAATAAGGATTAAGATCGTGATTGACGGTTATTTGATGCGGTTGATTTTGGTATGGAGCCCGATAATCCCCTAATTTTGATTGCCGAGAGCGAGTCACTTTAAATCGACATCCCGTATCATTTATCCAAGTCGAAATGATAGGTGCAGCCTCTTCAGGTAGATATTTACTTAACTGTTTAGTGAAATCCGGCATCGGGTTACAAACTTATTAGTTTATTTGGAGAATTTATAATATTAAATGGTAGAAATTTAACACTGTTTTTTTTATTTGCCTATATTTGAATACAACTGTTCAAGGTCGTATTCTGCTTAGAAAAAGACCTTACTCTTATAATTAGGTATATACTGGATGTTAAGTAAATTACTGATAAAAAACTATGCATTGATTGATGCATTAGAAATTCAATTTGATCAAAAACTCAATATCATCACGGGTGAAACTGGTGCCGGAAAATCCATCATTATGGGAGCACTTGGATTAATTCTTGGTCAACGAGCAGAAAGCAGGCATTTTTATGATGCAACGGCCAAATGTGTTATTGAAGGGCATTTTGATATTCAAAAATATGCCTTAGCCGATTTGTTTCATGAGTTGGATTTGGATTATGAAGATCATTCCATCATCCGTAGAGAATTACTCGCCGATGGGAAATCTAGAGCATTTGTGAATGATACTCCAGTAACTTTACAGACACTCAAAACCCTAGGGGAGCGCTTAATTGATATTCACTCTCAGCATGCTACCTTGCAAATAAATACAGAAAGTTTTCAATTATTTGTATTGGATACCATGGCACAACATATGGAGGTGATTACTAATTATAAGCTTAGCTATAAACAACATAAGAAATTACTTGCTGAATGGAAAGCATTGCAAGAGGAGTTAGAAAATTCTAAATCGGTCTATGATTATCATCAATTTTTGTATACTGAGTTGGAACAAGCAAATTTACAAGTTTCAGAGCAAGAAATGTTGGAAACCGAGCAAACTCAACTTGAAAATGCAGAAGATATAAAAAAGCATTTGCACCTAGCTACGGCACAATTACAAAATACAGATCAAAATTTAATTGACGGCTTAAAGACCGTTAATCAATCGATTCAACAAGCATCAAGATATTTGCCATTAGCATCGGTATTAAACGATCGATTAAGTAGTGCGATCATTGAACTGAAAGATATTGCAGCGGAATTGGAACAGGCTTCGGATGGTATTCAAATGGATGAAGAACGATTGAAGTGGG
Organism: Sphingobacterium sp. HJSM2_6; assembly: GCF_049316305.1. Classification (NCBI taxonomy): domain Bacteria; kingdom Pseudomonadati; phylum Bacteroidota; class Sphingobacteriia; order Sphingobacteriales; family Sphingobacteriaceae; genus Sphingobacterium; species Sphingobacterium sp. HJSM2_6. Next base: position 22,715 of record NZ_JBMOXB010000009.1, on the reverse strand, counting down.
TAAATGAACGATTATCATTATTATATAGTTTGCAAAAGAAGCACCGGACAGACTCGGTTGATGCTTTAATTAGGATGCGGGATGAGTTTGCTAATAAGCTGTTGGATACGGATAGTTTAGAAGGTAAAATTAGTAATCTAAAAAAGGAAATAGACAATACCTTTTTAAAGTTAGCAGATTTAGCGGCATTAATTACCAAAAATCGCTTGGCAGCAGGGCTATTAGTAGAGCAGGAAGTTCAATCTGTTCTTAATCGGGTAGGTATGCCACATGCCCAATTGAAAGTAGATCGGAGGGAAGTGCAAGAATTCAAATCGAATGGTTTAGATGAAGTAAATTTTCTATTTTCTGCCAATAAGGGACAAGGCTTGCAAGCGATAAGTAAGGTGGCTTCTGGTGGGGAATTGTCTAGAGTAATGTTAGCGATAAAATCTTTGTTGGCAAAGACTTCGGCATTACCGACCATCATATTTGATGAAATTGATACAGGAATTTCTGGAGAGGTGGCTTTAAAAGTTGGTGAATTAATGGAAGAACTTGCGCAAGATATGCAAGTGATTAGTATAACGCATTTACCTCAGATTGCTTCACAAGGAAATAGTCATTTTAAAGTTTTTAAAAATGATGTAGGGGATCGCACGAAATCAAGTATAGTTTTACTTAAGGAGTCTGACCGGGTGATGGAGATTGCACAAATGTTAAGTGGGTCTAAACCTGAAGATACAGCCATTCTTCATGCGAAGGAATTATTGAAGTAAAAAAATAGCCATGGTGAAAATGGTAAAAAATAGAAAAGGGAAATAAATTAGAGCCGCACTCCATTTATTTCCCTTATATATTAATCGAAATTGTTAATTTCCTATTTCTGATTCTGTTAATACAACTTTTACCAATGCCTTTTCTGGTGAAAGAGCAGTAGCTGAAGATCCACGATATTCCGCATATATAGTTACTTTACCTATGGAATAATTTGCACTATAATGATAGTCATCAATAGTAGCTGGAATATTCTCATAAGTATTTGGATTACTATCCAGTAACATAGAAACATCAACATGACCATCCTCAAAGATATAATCCTTTAAATCTGGAACATTGATGGTAACTCTATAATTAACAATATCCCCATTGGTTATACGTTCCCAATCATTTGGGTCAACATTATATACATAACTTACTCCAGGAGTAATGTTCGTAATATATTCCTTGGTGCAAGAACTGAAACTAACTAAAGATGCAGTTCCGATTGCTAGAGCTAAAAGTAATTTTTTCATTTGTGGTTGCTAATTTATCGTGATTTAATAGTTTTCCTTTTGTAAGTAGACGATAGAGATTTAAAATAGTTTAATTGTAAGTACAAAAATATGACCACAATTGAATTTTATTGAATTTTTTAAGGAAATGAAATGTAAAAAGGCCTAGAGGCAATGAACCTGTAGGCCAAATAAATTGTTTATCATTGATGATAAAACGATCAATTCTATTCCGAGTAGAACCGCGTATACACGGCTAATATCTCAGTTCTTTCAGTTCAAACCTACTGTTTTATATGCTTCAGTTTATTGACCGAAAATATTTTGATGGCATTACCTTCTTTAGTGAGTAACTTTTCATCTTTAAAGTCGGCTAACATGCGACTAATCGTTTCATTTGCCGTTCCTGCTAATGCAGCGAGATCATCACGGGAAATTTTAATGGTAACCTCATCTGTTTGGAGATTCGATTTTTCCGCTACATTAACCAAAGCGTTTGCAACTCTTTTGCGTACTGAATCATAAGCAAACCCTAACATCTGTTCTTCTTTTTCGCGTATGTTTTGCGATAATACCTTCACTAATTTTGCGGCGATTGCTGGTTTTTTATAAAGTAATTCAAAAAAAATATCTTTATGAATTAAGGAGATTTCTGCATCTTCAAGTGTTGCGGCATTATCACCGTATTTATCATTTAATAGCACGGATTCCATGCCAAAGAATTGATCTTCAACAAAAATATTCGTAGATAATTCGCGACCATCTTTGTAATTTAAAAAACTACGAACTTTCCCCTTTTTTAAATAATAAACATAAATAGGTGTATCGCCAGCTTCGTAAATGGATTGCTTTTTCTTGATAATTTTAGTTCGGCCATGGTTTGCCAAGTCCTGCAATAAGTAGGCTTGTTCTTGATCGTCTAATCGTAAATTGTCCACACTAGGGGCTACCTTAGCTTGGATTTGAGATCTTTTCTTAAATCGACTTTCAATAGCATTCAAAAGTTCAATATCATCAAAAGGCTTCGTCAGATAATCATCAGCTCCCATTTCCATTGCTTTCCGAATGTCTGCTTTTTCGGTTTTAGCGGTTAGGAAAATGAAAGGGATATGTTGGGTACTTTCATGCTTGCTAAGCATATAGAGTACGCCAAAACCATCCAACTCTGGCATCATAATGTCGCATAAAATCATATCCGGATTATGCTTAATCGCCAAATCAACTCCTGATTTTCCTTCCTCTGCAACAATAACAGTATATTCTCCGGTTAGTTCAAGTATTTCTGCTGTACTCTCCCGAATATCGCTATTGTCTTCAATGATTAATATTTTTCTTTTTTCCATGCTATTGGATAAAATTCATTTTAAAGATTGCGCCTTGATTCACTTGTGACCAATAATTCATCGTTCCACCCATCAATTCGACATACCGCCTCACAATATTTAATCCTAAACCAGTTCCTGGTATATTTCCTGTATTGTTGGCCCTAAAGAAAGGTTCAAATAAATTATTTTGTTCCTCCAATGGTATCCCGATACCATTATCCTTTACCGTAACCATCAACGAATTGCCTTCTATTTCTGTGTTAAACTCGATGAAGGTATCTTCACCTGAATATTTAATAGCATTGGAAACAAGATTGATAATGCTATTTTTCAACAGGTTTGGATCAATTAAAAATAAATATTCTTCTCCGGTATGTTGGTATATGATGTGTTGATTTTTTTTGCAGATGAGTTGCATTTCTTCCGCAATTTCTTCACCTAACTGAACCATGTTGATGGAAGATTTGTTCACGACGACAACACCAGCTTCTAATTTCTCTAAATTTAGAAAATCATTTAATATGGTGTTTAACAATTGTACAGAACTTTTGATCCTAGAGGTGTGTTTTTCAATAGGAGCGTAGTCTAACTTATCTACATAGCGATCAATCAAAGAGGCAGAAAGTTGAACCGAACTTAAAGGTGTACGAAATTCGTGTGAAGCCATAGAAACAAATCTTGATTTCAATTGATTCAATTCTTTTTCTTTCTCTAAAGATACACTGACATCTGCTTTCGCTTTTTCAAGTTCTGAAACTAATTTGATTAGATCTTTTGTTCGTTCCCTAACTTTTTGTTCCAATTCTTGTGTGTGCTTCTTCAGCTCAGATTCGGCTTGTTTTTCTTTGGTAAGATCATGAATAAAACCCGTAAAAATTTTTCGATCCTTGTAAAAAACTTCACTTACGGCCAAGCGAAAAGGAAATGTCTTGCCACATTTTTTGAGTCCTTTTACTTCGCGACCTATTCCAATAATTCTTTTATTCCCAGTGGATTCATAATTATGGATGTATCCGTCATGTCTCGATTTGTCAGGCTCTGGCATTAACATCGCAATGTTATTGCCTATAACCTCTTGCGGATCGTATCCAAACAATTCGGATGCTGCAGGATTAATACTTTCTATTATTCCTCGATTATCTATGGTGATAATTCCATCTATGGCATTCTCAATAATAGCCTCAAGTAGTTTTGCAGTTTCCAAAATGGTACTATTTTACTAATTTTTTGTATTTAATACGTTTAGGACCTACATCGCCTAATCGTTTTTTGCGATTTTCTTCATATTCGGTATAGTTACCCTCAAAGAAATAAACTTGAGAATCACCTTCAAACGCTAAAATATGCGTACAAATCCGGTTTAAGAACCATCTATCGTGAGAAATGATAACGGCACAACCACCAAAGTTGTCTAAGCCTTCTTCTAGGGCACGCAAGGTATTGACATCAATATCATTCGTAGGCTCATCCAAAAGCAATACATTGGCTCCTTTTTTAAGGGTAATAGCTAAATGTACACGGTTTCTTTCTCCTCCAGATAATACGCCAACTTTCTTTTGTTGATCGCCACCATTGAAGTTGAATTTTGAAACATAGGCTCTGGAGTTTACTGCTTTATTTCCTAGGTTAATATTTTCATTGCCATCGGTAATGTTTTCCCAAACAGATTTATTGGGATCTAAATCATCATGCATTTGATCGACATATCCAACGGATACCGTTTCGCCTACTTTGAATGTTCCTGAATCTGGTGTTTCCTGTCCGGTAATTAATCGAAATAGGGTTGTTTTTCCTGCACCGTTTGGACCGATAATACCGACTATGCCTGCAGGGGGTAAGGCGAAGCTTAAGTTCTCAAATAATAATTTATCACCGTAAGCTTTGGATACTTGATTGGCTTCAATGACTACATTTCCTAATCGAGGTCCTGGTGGAATAAATAATTCTAATTTTTCTTCTCGTTCTTTGGTTTCTTCAGAGGCGAGTTTATCATAATTATGTAAACGTGCTTTGGATTTGGCATGTCTGGCTTTAGGTGCCATTCGTACCCATTCTAATTCACGCTCTAAGGTTTTTTGTCTCTTAGTTTCTTGCTTTTCTTCTTGGGCTAGTCGTTTTGCTTTTTGATCTAACCATGAGGAGTAATTTCCTTTCCAAGGAATGCCTTCTCCACGATCTAATTCTAATATCCAACCAGCAACATTGTCTAAGAAGTAACGGTCGTGCGTTACAGCAATGACGGTACCTTTATAGTGTTGAAGGTGTTGTTCCAACCAGTCTATAGATTCTGCATCCAAGTGGTTGGTCGGCTCATCCAATAATAATACGTCAGGTTCTTGTAATAATAATCGGCACATGGCAACACGGCGACGCTCACCTCCTGACAAATTGGCAATTAAAGCGTCTGGTTCTGGACAACGTAAAGCATCCATCGCGCGCTCTAACTTACTGTCTAATTCCCAAGCGTTTGTGGCGTCTATAAGATCTTGTAACACCCCTTGACGAGTGAGTAATTTGTCCATCTCGTCCGGGTTTTCATAGACCTCGGGTAATCCGAATTTCTCATTTATTTCTTCATATTCTTTCAAGATAGCGGTTGTTTCAGCAACCCCTTCTTCGACTACTTGAAGAACGGTTTTATTGGGGTCCAATTCAGGTTCTTGTGCTAAATAACCCACAGTATAGCCTGGAGAGAAAACCACCTCACCTTGGTAGGATTTATCCAATCCTGCAATGATTTTTAATAGGGAAGATTTACCGGAACCATTTAAACCAATAACACCGATTTTGGCACCATAGAAAAAGGATAAGTAAATATTTTTAAGTACTTGTTTTGATGGGGGATAAATTTTATTTACCCCAGCCATTGAAAAGATAATTTTTTCGTCGGACATAAGTATGATGAAACTTTTAGCACAAAGATAAGGGAAATACTGACAAATTGATAGTTTTAGGGATATGGCGTAATTGTTGATAAAAAATAACTATAACAAGTGGGTGTGATGGGTATTTTTCTTACATTTATACAATAATCACCCGAATTTAATTGAGAAAGGAATTTAATGGAAGCAAAATTTTCACCCCGGGTCAAAGATGTTATCTCGTATAGTCGTGAGGAAGCATTGCGTCTAAGGCATGATTATATAGGGACTGAACATTTATTACTTGGACTTATCCGTGAGGGCGATGGTGTAGCGATCAAAATATTGAAGAATTTAGGAATAGATATGGTCGCGGTGCGCCAATCGGTGGAGGATGCAGTAATGGGTTCTTCGGTTTCTAGATCTCCAATAAGCAATATGCCATTGACAAAACAGGCGGAAAAAGTCTTAAAAATCACGTATCTAGAGGCTAAAATATTTAAAAGCGATATTATTGGTACAGAACATTTATTATTGGCGATTTTGCGCGATGAGGAAAATATTGCCTCGCAGATCTTGCAACAATATAATGTAACCTATAATGTCTTTAAAGCAGAGGTAGAACAAAGTAACGCTGGAATTACGGATGAAGCTTCAAATTCACCTTCTGGTGGCGATGAAGATTATAGTGAAGAAGAATCACAATTTACTTCTCCAAAGAAAGTTTCGGATATCAAATCGAAAACACCAGTATTAGATAATTTTGGTCGCGATTTGACTAAAGCTGCTGAAGAAGGTAAATTAGATCCGATAGTAGGTCGTGAAAAAGAGATTGAGCGTGTGTCTCAAATCTTATCTAGAAGAAAGAAAAACAACCCAATCTTAATTGGTGAACCTGGAGTCGGTAAATCTGCTATTGCAGAAGGACTGGCTTTGCGTATCATTCAAAGGAAGGTTTCGAGAGTATTATTCAATAAACGGGTAGTGACGTTAGATTTAGCTTCATTAGTTGCGGGTACAAAATACCGTGGACAATTTGAGGAGCGTATGAAAGCGGTCATGAATGAATTGGAAAAATCTCCGGATGTTATTTTATTCATCGATGAAATTCATACCATCGTTGGAGCTGGTGGTGCTTCGGGTTCTTTGGACGCTTCAAATATGTTCAAACCGGCTTTAGCACGTGGAGAAATCCAATGTATCGGAGCAACTACTTTAGATGAATATCGTCAGTACATTGAAAAAGATGGGGCTTTGGATCGTAGATTTCAGAAAGTTACGGTAGAGCCAACCACTTATGATGATACCATCGAAATCCTTAATCGTATTAAAGATAAATACGAGGAACATCATAATGTCACTTATACGCCAGAAGCGATTGAGGCTTGTGTGTCTTTGACCACAAGGTACATTACGGATCGTTTTCTTCCGGATAAGGCTATTGATGCCTTGGATGAGTCTGGTTCTCGGGTACACTTAAATAATATTCATGTTCCTCAAAGTATCATCGATATTGAAGAAAAAATCGAGGAAGTTAAATTAGAGAAAAATAAAGTTGTTCGTTCTCAAAAATATGAGGAGGCAGCGAAACTTCGTGATACGGAAAAGAAATTAATTGAAGAGTTAGAAAGAGAGAAAACTGCTTGGGAAGCGGACACCAAAAACACAAGGTATACTGTATCGGAAGATAATGTTGCTGAAGTGGTGTCAATGATGACAGGAATTCCTGTTCAGCGTGTAAGCCAATCGGATAGTCAGAAATTGCTTAACATGGGTGATTCCATGAAGGGTAGGATTATCGGACAGGATGATGCCGTTCAAAAGTTGGTTAAAGCAATTCAACGTACTCGAGCAGGATTGAAAGATCCTAAAAAACCTATCGGTTCCTTTATATTTTTAGGTCCTACTGGGGTTGGTAAAACTGAGTTGGCGAAAGAATTAGCTCGCTTTATGTTCGATTCTGAAGATGCTTTGATTCAAATTGACATGAGTGAGTATATGGAGAAATTTGCGGTATCTCGTTTAGTAGGTGCGCCTCCAGGATATGTAGGGTATGAAGAAGGTGGTCAATTGACCGAGAAAGTTCGTCGTAAGCCATATTCAGTTATATTATTGGATGAAATTGAAAAAGCGCATCCCGATGTTTTTAACTTATTATTGCAGGTACTGGATGAAGGTCAATTAACGGATAGTTTGGGTCGTAAAGTAGACTTTAGAAATACCATCATTATCATGACTTCCAATATTGGTGCGAGACAGCTTAAAGAGTTTGGTCAAGGGGTTGGGTTTACAACTGCAGCGAAAGAAAATCAAGCCGATTCGCATTCTAGAGGAGTGATAGAAACAGCATTAAAACGTGCTTTTGCTCCTGAGTTTTTGAATCGTATTGACGATGTGATTGTATTTAATTCATTGACAAAGGATCATATTTTCAAAATCATTGATATTGAATTGAAATCTTTGTTTACTCGAATAGAGGGCTTAGGTCATCCTATTGATTTGACGGAAAAAGCAAAAGAATATATTGCTGAAAAAGGTTACGATAGTAATTTTGGTGCTCGTCCATTAAAACGTGCTATTCAAAAGTATTTGGAAGATCCGATTGCAGAAGAAATTCTCAAAGGTGAAATGAAAGCTGGTGATGTCATTCACGTAGATTTCGATGATGAAAAAAGTGAGATTAGTGTCTCATCAAAAAAAGCGAATAAAAAAGATGATTCTTCTTTAGCATCTGATGTAAAAGATAATAAGAAGAAAGACTAGATAGTTTTTCATGAATAGAAAAAGGAGGCTGATTTCAGCCTCCTTTTTTGATTTATCAGGTTGACTTGTTGTTGCTAAGCTATATATGCTATTCCAAATGTATTCGAATGAATTGTGATATATATCACTTTCCATGTTGATGTACTTCACTCAATTGAAATCAACAAAGGCTTAATTTTGTCTTAAAATAATTATTTTCTTAAGGATGAGAGTGATAGCTTATAACATATTAGGTACAGAGAAAGAGTATTTAGCGAAAGCTAATGCGAAAGTTCATGATCTAACTTTTATCTCTAATGGGTTGAACTTAAGTACAGTTCACTTTGCCGCTGGAAAAGAGTGCGTTATTATTTCTGAAAGAGATCATTTAGATAGAACCTTATTGAATGAACTCTTCAAATTAGGCGTAAAAAGTATCGTTACTCGTTCTAAATCAATAGATCACATTGATGTGGAATTTGCTGGACAATTAAAAATGCACATCGCAAATACTCCTTTAGAAAATAATCCTCAAGAAATTGCAACAAGAACAATACAAAATTTGACACAATGGATGGTTGGTGGTTGTGCAGGTGAAGCATGCCAATGTAGGATGGATTGTGTTAATAAAGTAATGAAAGGCTAATATGGAAGTAGAACATAGCAATAAATTAATAAATAAATATAATGTGGCGGCTCCCCGCTATACTAGTTATCCAACAGTTCCATTTTGGGATAATGAAACGTTTAATAGCGTAAATTGGGAATCTCGTGTTGCGGCACAGTACGCTTCTTCTAAAGACAATGGAATTAGTATTTATATTCATTTGCCATTCTGTGAAAGCTTGTGTACGTATTGTGGTTGTAATACGAGAATTACGAAAAACCACAGTGTAGAAGACCCTTATATACAATCTGTATTGAAAGAATGGGCTATGTATAAATCAATTTTGGGGGAGGAATCTATTAAAATTGCAGAAATACATCTAGGAGGAGGGACTCCAACCTTTTTTGAAGCACATAATTTAGCCTATTTAATTGAAGGAATATTGGCTGGGAATGAAAAATCGCAAGATGCGACTTTTTCTTTTGAAGCACACCCTGCAAATACAACGCGTCAGCATTTAGAGACCTTATACCAATTGGGATTTACACGTCTGAGTTTGGGCATTCAGGATTTTGATGATCAGGTTCAATTTGTGATCAATCGTCATCAAACAGTAGCAGATGTACAACGTGTGATGGCAGATGCGAGAGAAATTGGCTATGATTCCATCAATTTTGATTTAATTTATGGCCTACCGAAGCAAACGATGTCCTCGGTAGAAATGACTATTAAACATGCACTTCAACTAGATCCTGATCGTATATCTTTTTACAGTTACGCGCATGTTCCTTGGATAAAGCCAGGTCAAAGACGCTTTACAGAGCATGATTTGCCAGTAGGGGAAGAAAAATTGAATTTGTATACCTTAGGTAAGACTATGATTCAAGCTGCAGGATTTGAAGATGTGGGTATGGATCATTTTTCAAAAGTGAATGATGAGTTATATCAAGCAGCAATTGAGGGACGTTTACACCGAAATTTTATGGGCTATGCAGATCGTTATACGCCATTGTTGATAGGTTTAGGTGTTTCGTCCATCAGCGATAGTTGGACTGCCTTTGCTCAAAATGTGAAAACGGTTGAGGAGTACCATGCCATCATTGCAGAAAATAAGTTGCCTGTAATTAAAGGACACTTATTGACCGATGAGGATTTGGTGGTGCGTCAATACATATTAAATATGATGTGCCGTGGGCATGTTGATTTAATTCCTGCTATGGAAATTAACGAAGGAATATTAGAACGATTGGAATGTTTTGTTGCCGATAAATTCATCAGTATTGATGGAAATTCAGTAGAGATTACCGCATTAGGGAAGTCATTTTTACGAAATGTTTGTATGGCTTTCGATGTTCGCTTGCAATATAGCAAAGAACGTGAAGGCTTGTTTAGTCAGGCGATTTAATTAGTCTATAAGAATTATGGCGAACCAAGAAGGAATTAAGGTAGAAAGCACCTGTTATCATTGTGGGGATCATATGGAGGAAAGTTCTTATGTTCTTCATCAGCATAGCTTTTGTTGTTTAGGCTGTCAAACCGTTTATCAAATATTAAATGATAATAACCTTACAAGCTATTATAAATACAATACACATCCCGGTAAATCACAACGTTTGCAAAAAGAAGATTTATCCTATTTGGATGAACCAAAAATTATAGAAAAACTAGTTGATTATCAGGATGACGAAAAGATTATTATTACCTTTTATATTCCAGCCATCCATTGTAGTTCATGTATCTGGTTATTAGAAAATCTCTATAAACTGCATGATGGAGTGAAATCCTCTCAAGTAGATTTCATGAAGAAGTTAGTTAGTATTACCTTCAACAAAAATGAACTTAGTTTACGGGCTTTAGTGAGTTTGCTTCATCAAATCGGTTATGATCCTAAAATTACATTACAGGATGTCGTAAAAGAAAGTAAAAAGATAAATCAAGGGAAATTAATAGCAAAAATTACTGTTGCTGGTTTTTGTTTTGGAAACTCGATGATGATTTCTTTTCCAGAGTATTTCGGGATGGCGGAGTTTGAAAAACAATATGCCACTTTATTTGGCTATATGAATTTAGCTTTCGGTATTCCTGTGTTATTTTATAGTGCATCCGATTATTTCAAATCTGCCTACCTGAGTTTAAAACAAAAGCGATTAAACTTGGATGTACCCTTGGCATTGGGGATTTTCGTATTGTTTTTCCGTTCCTCTTTCGAGATATTAAGTCAGACTGGAGCTGGATTTATGGATACCTTATGCAGCTTAGTTTTTTTTATTTTAATTGGTAAATGGGTGCAGCAAAAAACCTATTACCATATTTCATTTGAAAGAGATTATCGGTCATACTTTCCAGTTGCTGTCACGGTTTTAGAAGATAAGGGAGAACGAGCAACCCAATTGTCCGATTTGCAAATTGGTGATCGTATTTTAGTTCGTAATAATGAAATAATTCCTGCAGATGCAATCCTATTAAAAGGCAATGCTTCCGTAGACTTTAGTTTTGTTACGGGGGAAAGTAAACCCGTAGAAAAGGTATTGGGAGAAGTCCTGTATGCTGGCGGAAGACAAATGGGCGAAGCGATCGAATTAGAAGTCGTAAAAGCAGTATCCCAAAGTTATTTGACTAAGCTTTGGAACAATGAGAGTTTCAAAGATTACAATAAACAATTTGATACCTTCGTCGGCTATATTAGCAAATACTTTACGATAGGCTTATTACTAATTGCTGTAAGCGCTGGTTTATTTTGGATAGTTGGAGCAGATAGCAATCGAGCATGGGCTGCATTTACAGCAGTACTGATCATAGCCTGTCCATGTGCATTAGCCTTAAGCTCTCCATTCACGCTATCTGCCGCGCTGAGTATATTCGATAAAAATAAATTTTACATTAAAAATACAGCGGCTATCGAGCAGATGGCAGCTATAGACACCCTCATTTTTGATAAAACAGGAACGATCTCTTCGCCGAATGCATCCACGATATATTTTGAAGGAAATTTAGACGCTTTCGATAAATGCCTATTAAGCGCAATATGCCGCAATTCAAGTCATCCCTTAAGTCGAGAAATCCTTAAATGGATAGGTGAAATTGATCAGCAATTACTCATTACGGATTATCAAGAATTTATAGGGCAGGGGCAAATGGGGAAATATCAAGACTTTGAACTATTTGTTGGTAGCGCAAGTTTTGTTGGTACAGAAAGTGCTATTACAGATGGTTCGGTAGTTTACTTTCGGATTAACCAAAAGATTAAAGGATATTTTACCTTCGAACAATCTTGGCGATTGGGATTAGCTCAAGTCATTAATGATTTTAAAGCAGATAATTACCAGATGCATTTAATCTCTGGAGACAATGATCGAAGAGCTGATTCGTTAAAATTGATTTTTCCCAACAACTCGCACTTATTATTTAATCAAACCCCTTCAGATAAGTTGGAAAGGATTACCTGGTGGCAACGCGAAGGGAAGAAAGTATGTATGTTTGGAGATGGATTGAATGATGCCGGTGCATTACGCATGGCAGATTTAGGAGTCGCCGTTTCGGATGATATTAATAACTTTTCACCCGGTTGTGACGCAATATTAGATGGCGAATCTTTTGAAAAATTACCTCGTTTTTTTCAATTCAGTAAGGACGCCTTAAAAGTCATTAAGATTAGTTTTGTAATTTCTATTTTATATAATATAATTGGTTTGAGCTTTGCCGTTCAAGGGACCATGTCGCCCTTATTTGCAGCCATATTGATGCCGATTAGTACAGTCACAATTATATCTTTTACTAGCCTGATGACTAGGTATTATGCCCATCGTCGGAAGTTAATTTAATTTATATTATGGATATCATATTTATGTTAATTGGATGTAGTTTTATCATTGCTTTATTTTTTCTGTTAGCTTTCTTTTGGGCGAGTAAAAATGGACAGCATGAAGATACCTATACCCCATCTGTTCGTATTCTTTTTGATGATGAATTGAAAAGTGGAACTAAAAAAGATAAAAAAGCTTGAAAAAAGCCTTTTAATAACAGTTTTTTTACTTAATTCATACGCTATTCGTACTAAGCTTGCTTATCTTTGGCGAGTATGTTTCGAATATTACATTTCCTAGCCATTTTTAGCTACCTCAACGTTCTATGTTTTGAGGTGAAATGTAGTGAGCTTCTTGGTTATCAACGTGTTTCTTCCAATGAGACATTTGTTGAAGTCGTTTTAGAAGAAGTGCTAAACTTTCAGCATGAAGGTGGAGAAAAAAATATCCCTCTTATTATTTATGATGAGTATAGAATCTTTTCACTTTTACTTGCTGTAGTTCCATTAGTACTCATATTTACTTGGTTATTAAGTCGATTTGTATTTTTACAAAAATCCGTAAAACATCCGGTTTATTTATCAAAGACCAATTGTCTGCCAAGCTATTACGAATTCCTATATCGGTATAGACCATTCTAATTTTCCTTCTAGAAAATCTGAACCTTATTTTATCACTTGCTTAGCAGCATATACCTGCTAACCAACCTGTGTTTTGTCATAAATATTCACACTTTACCACTAATAATAATTTATCATGAAAATTAATTCATTATTGTTCCCTGTTCTAGGGTACAGTTTGCTATTTGCATCATGCACCGTAAATAGTAATGAAAGGAAGGAAGACGCTACTCCAAAAGTCGTTCCTGTGACCAACCTAATTCAAAAAGATACTGTAATTTTTAAGGAATATATTGCAGATATTCAATCCTTAAAAAATGTAGAATTACGCTCTAGACTTTCAGGTTTTTTAAATAAAATCTATGTCGATGAGGGTGTTAGCGTAAAAAAGGGCCAAGTTTTATTTTCCATTGTAGACGATGAATACAAGGCAGATTATGCGCAAGCTCAAGCTTCATTGAATACCACCATTGCGGAAGTTAAAAAAGTAGAGTTAGAATTAGAAAGGACTAAAAAATTATTAGATAAAAATATAGTAAGTAAATCAGAATATGATTTATTGCAAGTTCAATTAAGAGCTGCAGAATCCAAAGTAAAGGAAGCCGAAGCAATATCTAATCAAGCCAAAACCAAATTAGCTAATACACAAATTCGTGCTCCTTTTGATGGTCGTATAGATCGTTTACATTTGAAAGAAGGATCTTTATTAGAAGAGGGTTCTTTGTTGACGAGTATCTCTGATCAAGCGATGGTAAATGTTTATTTTGATATTTCTGAAACGGAATATTTAAATATGGTTTCTGAATCTAATTTTGACAAAAATACCTTCAGGAAAGAAGTTAAATTGGTTCTAGCAAACGGTCAATTATATCCATTGACTGCCGAGGCAGAATTAGTGGAAAGTGAATTTGAAGCCAGTACAGGTTCTATTTCACTACGTGCACGTTTCAATAATCCCGATGGCATGTTGAAACATGGGGCTACGGGTAGAATAGCAGTCCCTACACAAACTGGAAATCTTTTAATGGTACACCAAAAGTCAGTGTTTGAAATTCAAGACAAGGCATATGTCTATACCTTGAGTGGAGATACCGTAAAAATGACTCCTTTTAAAAATGGACAACGTGTAGGTCATTTTTATGTGGTTGAAGATGGCTTGCCAAATGATTCTAAAGTTGTTTATGAAGGCGTTCAATCCTTACGTGATGGAATGATTGTACAACCTAAATTATTAAATAACTAATAAGGAGTAATTTCATGTTTGAACAATATATTAAGCGACCAGTATTATCGCTGGTCATATCCATTTTTATAACCTTACTGGGTTTATTGGCCTTGTTTACATTGCCAATTACCCAATTCCCAGATATCGTACCTCCCTCTGTGGTGGTGACAGCGAATTATACGGGTGCCAATGCCGAAGTGAGTACCAATGCCGTAGCCATTCCATTGGAACGTGCAATAAATGGTGTTGCTGGGATGACTTATATGAACTCTGTTTCTACCAACAACGGTACGACGTTAATTCAAGTGTTTTTTAAAGTCGGTGTAGATCCAGATATTGCTGCTGTAAACGTACAAAATAGGGTAACAACCGTATTGGATGAATTGCCCGAAGAGGTAATTAAAGCGGGGGTAACGACAGAAAAAGAGGTGAATAGTATGTTAATGTACTTGAACCTTTATACCGATGATGAAACAGCCGATGAGCGATTCATATATAATTTTACAGACATCAATATTTTAAAGGAATTAAAACGTATTGAGGGTGTAGGATTTGCGCAAATTATGGGTATGAAAGATTACGCCATGCGTATATGGGTAAAACCAGATCGACTTTCGGCCTATTCCATATCTACGGAAGAACTTGTAGCAGCATTAAGAAAGCAAAATATTGAAGCAGCTCCTGGACAAACAGGTATTAGTTCGGATAAAACCGTGAATATGCAGCAATATGTACTTCGGTATCCAGGAAAATTTACTGAAGTCAGTGAATATGAAAATGTGCCTATACGTGCTAATGTCGATGGATCTATCATTCGGATCAAAGATGTGGCTGATGTGGAATTCGGATCATTAGATTATGAGATGGTTTCCAAAACAGATGGTCGTCCTTCGGCATCCATCATGTTAAAACAATTACCTGGGTCCAATGCGCAAGAAGTTATTCAGCGTGTTAAGGATAGAATGGAAGAACTAAAAGGTTCTACATTCCCTGCAGGAATGACCTATACCATGGGTTATGATGTTTCTAGATTCTTGAACGCATCAATTTCCAGTGTATTAATCACCTTGATCGAAGCATTTATTTTGGTGTTTTTAGTAGTTTTTATATTCTTACAAGATTTTAGAGCTACGGTAATTCCAATTTTAGCCGTACCTGTGTGTTTAATAGGTTCATTATTCTTTATGCAGATGATGGGTTTCTCCATCAATCTATTAACCTTATTTGCCTTAGTCCTAGCGATAGGTATTGTGGTCGATAATGGTATTGTCGTCGTCGAGGCGGTGTATGCTAAAATGGAAGAAGAACATTTACCTCCTATGGAAGCTACTCTAGCGGCAATGAAAGAAGTAGGGTCGGCAGTAATTGCCATTACCTTGGTGATGTCAGCCGTATTCGTACCGGTAGCCTTTCTATCAGGTCCAGTCGGTATTTTCTACAGGCAGTTCTCGTTAACTTTAGCAGCTGCTATTGTCATTTCAGGAATTAACGCATTGACACTTACCCCTGCATTATGTGCCATTATTTTAAGGTCACCTCACGACAAGAAACCCGGAAATGGTGTATTAGATAAATTCTTTAGCGGATTTAATAATGTATATAACCGCATAAGTGGAGGGTATAAAAATACCTTGACAAAAATAGCCGGTCGCCGTATTATCACCTTACTTGCCTTGGTAGTCATGTTCATCGCGACTTGGGGATCTGCGTCTATATTACCATCTGGATTTATACCTACGGAAGATCAGGGAATGATTTATGTGGCAGTTACGACACCTCCGGGAGCAACGGTGGATCGTACAGAAACAGTATTGAATGAGGTCGATCAAATAGCACGTAGTCTAGATGTTGTAGAGACCGTTTCTATTTTGGCGGGATACAGTATTGTGACTGAGGTTTCTGGTGCTTCGTACGGTATGGGGATGATCAATCTAAAACCTTGGGACGATCGGGAAGAATCGGTGGATGATGTCATGCGCGTTTTACGGGAGAAAACGTCCCATATCGCAGATGCAACCATCGAATATTTTCCACCACCTACAGTGCCCGGATTTGGTAATTCATCCGGATTTGAATTAAGACTTTTAGATCGTAGTGGAAATGAAGACTTAGCACAAACAAATGTGATTGTGAAAGAATTCATCGCAAAGCTTAATCAAGATGAAGTTATTGAAAATACCAGTTCAACTTTTGACGTGAATTTCCCTCAATATTTGTTGGAAATTGATTATGATTTGGCAGCCAAAAAAGGGATATCGGTAGAAAATTCCATGAGCACATTACAAACCCTATTAGGTAGCCAGTATGCCACTAACTTCATTCGTTATGGGCAGATGTATAAAGTAATGGTTCAATCGGATGCATTTTCTCGGAAAAAACCAGAGGATGTGTTAAACCTATACGTCAAAACCGAAACAGGAGAGATGGTGCCTTATTCCTCATTTATGACGATGAAGCGCGTATATGGTCCTGAGCAAATCACTCGATATAATATGTTTACGTCTGCTATGATCACGGGGCAAGCAGCGCCTGGATTTAGTTCTGGACAAGCTATTGAAGCAGTAGAACGTATCGCAAAGGATCTACCCCAAGGTTATGAAATCGAATGGTCAGGAATGACCAGGGAACAGAAAATTTCTGGAAACCAAGCAGCATATATCTTTTTATTGTGTTTAGTCTTTGTATATCTTTTACTAGCAGCTCAATATGAGAGTTTCTTACTTCCTATGCCAGTGATATTATGTTTGCCAGCGGGATTATTTGGTGCATTTTTCTTTTTAAAGATATTTGGCTTGGAAAATAACATCTATGCACAGGTGTCTTTAGTCATGCTAATTGGTCTATTGGGTAAAAATGCCATTCTAATTGTAGAATATGCCAACCTTAAGCGCAAGCAAGGTATGGACGTTTTGGAAGCGTCGATTGAAGGTGCTGTAGCGCGTCTAAGACCTATCTTAATGACTTCATTTGCATTTGCTGCAGGTTTAATTCCATTAATGTTGGCATCTGGTGCAGGGGCGATCGGTAATAGAACTATCGGAACTGCTGCAGTAGGGGGAATGGTGATTGGTACGGTGTTGGGTGTTTTGGTAATTCCTGGATTGGTGGTGTTATTTTCAAAAAGGGCGAAGAAAAAGAAAATTGCGCAAGCAACATCTGTAATTGCCTTGTTTTTATTATTCTCCTCTTGTTCTACTCCGCAAAAGACCATAACAAAAGAATTGTCTACTACTGTAAGCACAGACGCTTCAAAATTTATGTTGGATAGTTTGAGTATTGCAAATTTAGGTTGGAAAGAAGTTTTTAGTGATCAGCAATTAATTTCCTTAATTGATGAAGCTTTAGCGAATAATCGCGATATCAAACAAGCATTGCATCGCATAGAAGCATCTCAAGCCCAATTTAGATTCCGTAAATCGGCATTATTTCCCACGTTAGAAGCTGCGGTAGAAGGCGGATTACGGAAATATGGTCATTACACAGAATCGGGTATAGGAAATTATGATTCTAATTTTTCGGATAATTTAAAATCTGATGAAAAAATTCCTGAGCCATTTATTCCAGATTATTTTGTTGGCGTGCGCTCTTCATGGGAAATTGATCTTTGGGGAAAGCTAAGAAATAGGAGAGAAGCAGCTTTCCATCAATTGATGTCTGAATCTGAAATGAAAAGGTTAATTGAAACGGAAATAATTTCAAATATCGCAGCTGCTTATTATGAATTAATAAGCCTTGATGAAAAGGTGTTGGTCTATGAAGAAAATATCAAACTTCATGAACGTGCTTTGGAAATCATTGAAGCTCAAAAGGAGGCAGGAAGGTCTGATGAGTTAGCCGTTCAACAATTCAAATCTATATTAGCCGAATCAAAAGCAAATCGTGCTACTGCATTTCAAGATATCTTAAATTTTGAACATCAAATCAATGGACTATTGGGTCGAGTTTATCAACCTATCGCTCGAAATATCAATACGATTAATAAGGAGGTGCTATTTGCCAACCTTTCGGTAGGATCTTTAGCGGATTTGTTGAATAATAGATTGGATATTCGGATGGCTGGATTAGCGTTGAAAGCTGACTTTCATGATTTGGAAGCTTCCAGGTTATCCTTCTTACCCTCGGTAGCGATTAGCCCATATTTAGGCTTACAATCGTTTAGCTTCGATAAATTGTTCAGCCTAGATAAATCCGTTACTTACGGTTTATTTGGAGGAATAAGCATGCCGATCTTCAAACAAAGAGAGTTAAAATCGCAATACGAAATCATGAAAGCTACTTATGGCATTAGTTTTTTAGCGTATGAGAAAGTGGTATTGAAGGCGGTAAATGAAGTTTCATTGGCATTGAATACCCAAGATGCGATTATGCAACGCGAAATCCATGTTCAAGATCAGGCTCAAGCCCTTAATTTATCGATTGCAGCAGCAGAGGAATTGTTTATTGCAGGTAGGGTATCTTATTTGGATATTATTACTGCGCAGAAAGGAAGAATTGCCGCTCAGGTAGCTGAAGTGGATATTAATAAAGAAAAAATCCAAAACCAAATTGTACTATACAAAGTACTTGGTGGTGGGTGGAACTAACCTTGGAGGGTTGGTGATAAAAGGGAGCGAAAGCTCCCTTTTTTATTAAAAGTATTTTTTTTTGGATTAGTATTTTTTTCGATTGAGGTTTATAATTGGGATATCTATTTTAATTCCAGCACTCTTTTGCCATAGATTCAAGCGATCTTGTTTTGTGTTAAAATCTTCATTCAACACAACGCTTGTACCTAAGAATAATACAAATGGAGATTTTGGAATATGCCATATTGCGCTAATCCCTGGATTAATAACTTGCCTGAAATTGATGTCATCATTTTTTGTTTCAGGATTTGCAGCCCATAAATATTGGCTGACTAAATTCCCTAAATCTATAGCTTTTATGAAAAGTGAAAAATTTTTAATGCTTAAATTAATACCTACTGGAGCAGTAATTCCATAAATTCCTCCATTTTTATATTTTGTAGAATCATTTCCTTTATAACATAGGTGTCCACCATATACCCCGACATATCCATTTAAATCAATGCTAAAATTCCTTTTTCTTTTATTTATATAAGACGTTGGAGGCAAGACATTTTTATCTATCGCAGATGCTAAAGATTTAGCATCTGTACTGTTATTAATGTCAGTGAAAAAAGTAGCTATTTTCATTATATTATTAAAGGGATCTACATTTTTGTCTTTGTTAGCGAATTTTAAATTTCCTAATATAGGGTCATTGAAAATTTCTAAGGGGTTTTCACTTAGTTTAAGTATTAAATTAACCAGTTGTAAGTGTTCTTTTGTTATTGGATTTTTTTTATTTAGTTCAAATAATTTAGCTATTAACACTTGCGTGTGTTTAATTTTTAAATGATTTAGAGCAGATGAATCCTTAAATTCTTTTAAATTTTTTAGGTAATAATTAGTGTATTTCAATTCGTTTCTTATGGAATCTAAATGGCTTATTTTACTTGTATCGATGTACACATTTCCTTGTTTGAAAATTATACTAGCTGATTTTAAATTGAACGTGTTTTTTAACGACAGATTAGCAATTCCTGGAATCTTGGAGTCAAATTTAATCGACTGCTCTGTTATACTTAATTTAATATCGTTATCTGAAATGTAGTTTTTTAGAAAGTCTAATGTGTTCTTTACCACTTGATCAAAATTTTTATTATATACATTTTCATAGATTGGTATAATTTTCTTTAGGATTTCTAAATCTTTTTTAAAACTTTCATCTAAAGCAAAGTTGCTGTATACATTCTCTAAAACCTTTTCCAAGTTTTTCCATAAGGAAGGTGCCAAAATATCATTAGGGTTTATTTTTTCAGTTCGGTTGGCTAATTTATCAAACTGAGATAAGGTCATTAGTAAAGAGCTGATCGATTTTAATTGCTTTTCGAGGATATCAGTTTTTATCATTTTATCATCGTAATTGTATTTTGATATTAATTGGGAGTATACATTTGAATTATATTTGAGGGATAGCAGCGTTTTAAAAACCTCCCATTGGTCTAAACTAATGTTAGATAGTTCCTCAAATCCTAGTAACCTATATTTTGCTGTATTATCGATTAAATCAATTGTGAAAAATTCATTGGTTACCATATAAAGGAAATGGAATATTAAGTGGGAATTATTTTTTTCATCGAATGAGGTATTCAATTGAAAATGCTTAATAATATCTCGGTATGTATATTGTGAATGAACAAGACTTAAAAGTTCACTCCCAATTTTTATTAGTTCTTTTGTGTTTTTTAAATTTTTGCCTTGAAGATAATGTTGATTGATCCAGGGACTATTCAACAGGTGATCAGGCAGATTAATGAAATCGTCTGCCATAGCTCTTCTTAACGAAATATTAAAATCGGTTAGTACCTCAGATGGATTGTCGTAAATGAATTTACTGGTAGATGGAAATGCATCTAACACAATTGGATCACTTATCCTTTCTTTGAGATTATCCATAAACCATATTAATGCTTCTCGTTTTGCTCTATTGGCCAAAAAGATAGCTAATGCATTGATTAAGTCAGATTCTGATGGCAGTGAAAAGGAAGAACGCGTAGATTGTTCTGCTGATTGAATGATACTATTAATCTGGATTTGTTGGGTGATTTGCTCGGTTGATAAATTGTCAGGTAATTTATACATGGCCCCGGAGTATTCACTTTGCGTCATTTGATCCAAGATCTTTTTACTAAAAATCCTAACGGCATTTCCTTTATCTATTTCTATAGTATCAATTTTTTGATCAATGTTTACAATTTTTTTAGATTGATTTGATAAATATGAGTTCTTATTTATGATTTCTTTGATATGCTGGACAAACTCCAAATTTGTCAAATTGGAAGTGGTATCAATTAAATTAAATGATTTTTGAATTAAATTGATCGTGTCACTTGATATTTTTTTGGCGAGTTTATTAGTGATTTTTATCCATTCACTTTGGAGTGAATTAATATCGCTGTTTTGTTGTTTTATTAAGTCATCAAACTTATCTATGTTTTTTAATACTTCATTGTATTTATCTATAGAATCTCTAATTATCTTCTTTTTATTTTCTTCATCCTTAATTGAATTTATATAGGCAAATAACTGGATATACTCTTTTTCAAATTCTGTTTTTTTTGAGGATTGAATTATTAGATTTTCGGTCAAAATAGTAAAAGGAATGTTATTTTCTAAGGAATGATGGATGGAGGTTTCAATATTTTGTAGATCATTTTTTTGCACGACATTTACCAATTCTTTAAGGTATTTATTAGAATTTAATTTCGACAATTTCAGGGAATCTGTTCCAACTAGGCCCATTAATCGATTGAATAGTTGTTTTTTAATTGGCATAGACAATCGATGACTTGTTATGTATTTACTTAATTCCAATAGATTATAGATCTTTAATTCATCTTTGGGATATATACTATTATCTTCACTATCTTGTTTTTTTGGAGCATCATTTGAATTTTGAGCATATATGGTATCTGCTACCATAAAACTTAAAAAAACACAAAGGAGCTTGTGGATGAATGATTTCATACTAGTTAGTTAGTTGGTTTGAATTTATAGTTAATAATATTTAAATGTAAAGATTGTTTTCTAACTCGCATATACCCTAAATGTGGTATTTTGTAATGTAGGTTATTATTAACCAATAGGTTTTGAATGGAGTTATGGTTTAATGGTCCTCTACCTTAAAGAGATTTCTCAAGTTTATCCAACCAAAACAATTCTTCGTAATGTGATGCTTATGTTGTTGGTCTGATACAGGTAGTATATAAGACGGGTTCAATATTGTTGTATCCTAGGTTTTTCGTCGGATCTTGTTCGCTGATTTTCGGTGAACATCCGAGTGATGTCCGACCAAGATCCGAAGGAGATCCATTGCTGTAATTAATAAATGCTTGTTAGCGATATTATATGGGTAGTTGTTTTATATAATATAGGTAATACAATTTTTTCGTTGATAAGCTAACTGGCTTTCAGGTTTTGTGCCATGTTAGCCTATTGTATTATAGCTAGTGTAGAAATTACGATTATAAGGATTCAACGGATGGTAAAGAACTGGAGGATGCAAAGCGCCTAGCAGTTTATACGAATGCAAGAGGCTTTAAAGAAGGATATCGTCCTTGAATAGGCCATTTATGGCCTATTTTGTCTTAAGAGCAGCTATTTTAAAAAATTTATTCATCAAAGGCACAGGCAGTTGCGGTTTAGGGATAAAAAATGTTGTGGCTAAGTCTTGGA
>NZ_JBMOXB010000008.1:0-184744 GCF_049316305.1 Sphingobacterium sp. HJSM2_6 | reverse complement strand
GTCCAGCGTCTACGCCTGACATGAAGTGTAACTTTCTGACCTCGAATTGGAAAGTCACTAATCTCAGCTGAGGGCATAAAGCCTTTAGACTCTAGCTTAGTGTTTTCATATCCTGAAGGAACTATGTTTTTTTCATCAAGATGAATATGGAGTTGTTTATCTACTTGAATAACTTCTAGGATATCGAAATATTCCAATAGCCCTTCGGGCATTAATAAAGTCAAAAGTTTACGTTCAGCGTCTTGCAAGGTGGTATATCGTTTAAAAATGCTAAACTAAGAATTATTTAATACTCCCCCCAACTTTTCGGTATGATCCATAATTATCGGAATTTGTTAAAAAATCACCTGTGTCAATAGTTGATTTAAACCCAAGAAAAGCCCTTTTTAAATAAATAAAGCGAATATGAAACATATTCGCTTTATTTCCAGTACCCAGCGCCGGAGTCGAACCGGCACATCCGAAGATATTGGTGTTTGAGACCAACGCGTCTACCGATTCCGCCAGCTGGGCATATTCCATTTGGAATGATGCAAATATAGCGCTAATCCCCAATTTTCCAAAAATTAATTACACAAGGCACATAAACTAATTGATTTATAAGTGATTTATTTTTCGAGTTAGCCCTGACTCGATATGGGAAGCGCAGATTCTCTTAACGAAATGCCTAGCTTACTAAGCTTACATGTAACCAATTCCTCCAAAAAATTTAAAATTACACAGCGAATTTTAACTAATTAGCGAATTCTTAACAAAAGTTAACCTCTATTAACACTTCTCCGATTAAACATTTGCACAATTAAGCCCTCTAACTAATAATCGTGAACGTTAAAATTTTAGGATATGAAAAAAGTATTATCAATTATAGCAGTATTAGCAGGTTTAAGTTTTTCTGCTTTTGCTCAGGAGGTTAATAATGAACCAACGAAAGAAGTTAAAAACAGAAAACAACATAGAACAGAACGAAAAGAGTTCAAGCGTAATCTGATGAAAAGTCCAGAAGAAATGGCACAATTCAGAACTGAAAGACTAGACAAGCAATTGAAGTTTTCTGAAAGTCAGAAAAAACAAGTGTATGCATTAGAACTTGAGAAATCAAAAAAGATACTTGCAAAACGCGAAGCGATTAAAGCGGAAAGACAAGCTAAATTAAAAGCGTTTAAAGAGGAACAAGAAACATTTAAAAATTTGTTAACCCCTGAACAACAGGAGATATACAAAAATAAATTAGCAGATAATAGAAAACACAAGTTTCAAAGAGGTGGCAAGAATGATAAATTTCATAACATGAGACGTAGCAGACCAGACCACACAAAACCTGTAGTTAAAGATCATAAAGAGATAGAATTAGATAGTTCAGCCAGTTAATGGTTAATAATTTTAGTTAGTGGTTATATGTTTAATGAAAAAGGTCCTGCAGTGATGCACGACCTTTTCTCGTTTTATTGATCATTCAATACAATCCACACCTTTTAATTTCTTTGAATCTTTGAGCCAAGCTCCAGGTCATTCTGAACAGTGATGGATCTAGGAATCCTTTCTTTCAGCTCCTCCACATGAGAAATTATCCCCACTACCCTATTCTCTTGGTGCAAGTATTGCAATGTATCAAAAACAATATTCATACTCTCAGTATCTTGGGTTCCAAAACCTTCATCGATAAAGAAAAAGTTTTTATCCGCTTTATTTAGCGATTGAATATTTTCAGCTAATGCTAAGGCTAAACACAAGGAAGCTTGGAAAGATTGACCGCCAGACAAGGTTTTTACAGAGCGTCTATACCCATTATTCAAGTAATCAATCACTTCAAATTCATTGTTTTCATTTAATGCAAGACTTAATTTATTGCGAGTAAGTCTATGGAAACGATGATTTGCCATGTCACACATCTGATTTAAATGAATACTTGAAATATAATTAACGAAACCATTTCCTTTAAATAGGTTTTCTAACACTTTCAAATTGTTAGACCGATTACTTATCGCTTCAAATTCTTCCAACAATTTCTCTTTTTTACCATATTCTAAGGTTAGATGAGTTAACTCTTTCTCCAAGCCCCCATATAGCGCAAACTGTAATTCCAATTCTTCTTTTTTCAGTTGAAATAATGCTTTCGAATTTTCTAACTGTTCCGCACTAAACGTTTTATCCGCCAAATAACTCGTTAAAGACTGTATTTGAGAATCTAGTACTTCTATACGAATGTAAAACTGCTGAATATCTTGCCTCAACTGCTCCACAGCCAACGGCTTTTGAATAATTTGATGTACTTGGGTAATATCATTAAAAGCATATTCCTTCAATAATTTCGCAATCAAGACCTGCTTTTCTTTCAGTAGCGCATTCAATCCACTTAATTGTTCCTTGGCAGCACTATACTGGCCAACGACTTCAGCTAATTTCGTTTTACTTGAATTGATTTGTTGATTTAAAGTCGAAAAAGATTGCTCAATCGAAACAATCTGCTGCTCCAGACGGCTTTTAGCTTGTATTATTTCTGCTAAAGCTTGATTTGAAAAATCCGTAAATTTCAACTGTTGCAGACCCGCTGCATGCTGGGTATTTACAATAGTTAACGCACTAATTTCCGACTTAATAAGCTCTAACTCTTTTTCATATTTCTGCAGATTTTCTCGTAATCGCTGTTCCTCAACTCTGCTGTCTTTTTGCTTAAGTTCTAGATCGGCAATCAATTTCTCGTTGGCTTGAATCTTTTCTTTCTGAGCTTCAAATGCATCAGCATTCTCTTGAGAATAGGCTGTCCAAATAAATTGTTCTCGATGTTCCCTTTCTAAATCCAACAAAGACTTTTCCTCTATCGATAAGCGCTCTTTTTGAGATTTTGAATTTATTAAGGCCATCGAAATTTTCGTCAACTCATCCCTTCGAACATGCCATTGTTTTATTTGATTTTCTAAAGCTAGTTTTAGTTCCGCATTTCTTTTTAACTCTTCTTGAACATGTTGAGCGACCATGGGTGCAGGATGATCCAATGCACCACAAAGAGGACAAGGTTTACCTAACTCTAAGGAGTTGGCAAAATGACTTAATCGATCTTGTACTTGTATATGTGTTTCTTGAACCTGCAATTGCCGAAGTTGATCATCAAACTCCTTTAACTCTTCCCGAATCTTAGCCTCCCAAGACCATTCTTCATAACCAAACGCTGCAAATTTCAAATAATCTTGCTGTATTTCTGTATCCAATTGAGCAAGCTTCACTTGGTTAGTTGCGTGTTGATCTACGAGTGTTTCCTTTCTTTGATACCATTTTTCCATAGCAATCAATTGAACGGTATCCATTTTTTCGGCTTTTAAGGTATCCAGTTGCTTATCCCTTGCCATGATTTGGCCTTCGTTTTCCGCAATGGTCAATTTTACTCGATCCACATAAGGGGTACCTTTCGCTAACCTTTTCGTCAATTCTTTTTCTTTCTCCCTATTCTCCTTAAGTTGAATCAGGAGCTTAAAATCTTCCACCTCCGTCCGAAAAGCTGGAATTTTGAGGTAGCTTTCTTGCACCCGCTGAATTTCCAATTCCAAGGCATCAATATCCTTCGATTGTCGCTCCTTGCTGATTTGTAAATTTTCAACCCGGTGGATCAATGCTTCCTTTTGAAGGTTGAGTTCTTGCAAGGAGTTCAAGGGTTCTTTAAATGCGCCAGATACGAGGACAAAGTGATTCAGTTCTTCTTCCTGTTGTTTTATTTTGGCACTACGTAAGGAAAGTTCTCCAAATTGCGTTTTCTTCCCTTGCAATTCAACCTGCTTATCATGATACTCTTGTAACTGCAGCACTTGTTGTTGCAATTCTTGAAAAGCCTCCTTTGCCGCATTAAGATTTATTTTTGTTTCCGCTACTTCTTTTTGTTTCTGCTGAAGTGCTTCCACAGAGATCATTTCAAAACCTGATAATGCTCCTCGTAAATGCTCCAACTTTTTATTATTCCATTGTTGTAAACTGGAAACTTTTGGACCTAAATCAAATTTATTTAGATGAAAGATTTCTTTCATCATCTCAGACCTGTCCTTACCTTTCAACTCTAAAAACTCCCTGAATTGGCCTTGAGGAATAATAATCGTCCTCCTAAAATTTGGATACGATAAATTTGTTACTTTAGCCCCATCTGCCGAATCCATTGGAGTCCAATCATTTTCTTTCCATTCATAAGCCATCCGTTCTATCGGCGTGGTATCTTCAAAGTTTTTCCTTCGTTTCCATTGTGCCACAAAGCGGAATTTACGTTGCTCAAAATTTAAAAACTCAAACACGATTAATGTTTGATTAGATTTTAAATTCATCATATTATACGCTCGCTTATCCGTCTTATTCAATCGCTCAGTATCCCCATAGAGCACAAAACTAATCGCTTCTAATATAGATGATTTACCAGAACCTACTGACCCGAAAATGCCAAATAAACCTGCTTCGGTCAATTGACTAAAGTCAATCACTTGTTTTTCTTGGTATGAATACAGTCCTTCAATACTTAATAATAATGGCAGCATAGTTTAATCTTCCTTTTCGATGGTTTGAGATGAAACTTCATCAAATAAATTCAACAATTCTTCATTAGGTATTTGACCATACCGAGATTTAAAATAATCAGAGAATAGTCCTTTAATATCTTGATCAAGATTAATTTGGCTTACCCCTATTTTCTGAGCCTCTTCTTTTTTAACCACTGGAATTACATGAATAATACCATCGTGCGCGCCATGGAGACGTTTCATGTCCACAGCCGTTAAAAATGATTCCGATTCCAACGTCAATTCGATTAACGCATTCGGATGCTGTTGCAACCATAAAACCGCATCATCGATGTGTTGAAATCTTTTCCTAAATAAAGGTCTACCCGCTTGTAAAGGAATGGCACGGTAGGACGCTGCAGCATGAGGTTCCAAATCTACTATTACCACTTGTTTCTGTTGCCCTGCCTCTGAGAAAGAATAACATAAGGGACTACTTGGATAAACAACTGGCGCCGAATTATCGGCAATATTATGGAATCGATGAAGATGCCCTAATGCGGTATATTGGATGGTATCTGGAATACTATCCGAATAAACCAAATCTGCATAACCAACACGTATAGGCTTTTCGCCTTCAGGTTCTTCCAATAATTCTCCCCCCCTTTTCAACATGTACAGGTGCGCAGTCAATACATTCACACCCTGCGGATTGCAATATTGATCAGCGAGTTGCTTCCAACGATTTGCTAGAACCTCATGCAGCTGGGAAGCTTTATCTTCAAATCCTAAAAATTGTTTTAAGCGTACTTCATTGGCAAAAGGAGTACAAATGATCCGTATCGGGTAGGAAAATTGAGCTAAAGAAATTTCAATAAATCCTTGATCCACTTGAGTAATTTCAAAAGATTCATCCAATTTCAACGGGCGAATTTCTAAATTGGGATATCCGAAGAAAAGGATCCCACATTCCCTTGCCAATGGATCTGCAGCATCGATTCTATCGGGAGAATCATGATTTCCTGCAATCGCTATTACTGGACGTTTTCCATGATTAGCGAGCCTTTTTAAAGTTTTATATAATAATTCTGTCGCTTCAACGGAAGGATTAAAGGTATCAAATAAATCTCCTGCAACAATTATTGCATCCACCTGCTCTTGATCTGCAATTTCACAAATTTCAGCGAGCACTTCTTTTTGTTCCTCTAATCTCGAAAAATAATCTAATTTTTTCCCTAAGTGCCAATCCGCAGTATGTAATATTCGCATCTATTTTTATCCCATATGATGAAGGTTAAAAATAAAGAATTTTAATCAGCAAATGGGCTATTTAGTGGGAAAGAATTTACGAACAAGTCTTAGGAAGTGACTATTTTGAATCTGAGTGTCCCAGGTCTTTATCAGGGTTTACCTCATTGCGTACCAATTGCTTAAGCTCTTTTATTTCAGGAAAACGTTCCATTCGTTTTCGATCAAAAATTACATTATCATTGATGTAAATCGTGTAACGTCCACTGACTTTACTTGGTTGTAACAATACACCTTCTATATCATCCACAAATGTGGTTAATAATTCTTGCGCCATGTAGGCCGCACGAAGTAACCAACCACATTTAGGACAATATTCTATTCGAATAGTAAATTGCATACTAAGGTTTAATTAATTTTTTACGATTGTAAAAGGCTCTGCTTTACCATTATGACAGGTATTACAACTAATATTTTTAATAAGACCTTCATGTTCATGTTTGAAATGTTTTTTATTGATCTTATCCGTCATTTTCATCATTTCTCTAGCGACATTTTTCATTGGGTTAGCATCTGAAACAAAATCTAAACCCCGCTCTCCATTAGCTTTTGGCGCATGGCAATGTCCACATTTTACACCTAATGCAACATTAAAAGCACGCATTGTTTTCTCTAAATCTTCCTGAGAAATGTTTTTGGGTAATACTTTTAAATTCTTTGGTTTTTCGGGCTGATTTCCGGGTTGAAAGGCACTCAAACCAACTACTAGGCCACATAAGGCAAATATGATTAAAATTTTTCTGTTCATAAACTGATTTTAATAGCTTCCTGCAAGGTACAAAGAAATTCGCTAATTGTAATATTAATGTCATGAAAAACATCAATCATCTATTTATCAGTTACTTACATACATTTTCTTGTTTAATAAAAAACAAGTTTTTATCTTACCATCTTTAAAAAATTATAAAAAGGGTTTTCAACCTGCTCCGCATAAGGAGTAAAGCAATGTACCTGATGAAAATTATTTTACTATTTATTCCACTTTTCTTTTTCTTACTATCGCAAACATTTGCCCAATTAAAAGCGGTAAAACCTGATTCAGGGTATTCATATTTCGTGAGAACACCTGAAGGGATGAATAGTGCTGAAAAATTACCCGTAATCGTATTCTTACATGGACGAAGTTTATCTGGCCATGATTTAAACCGGGTAAAACGTTATGGTGTTCTACGAGCCATCGAAAGAGGAAAAGAATTAAATGCGATAATAATAGCTCCGCAAACCTCCAATGGTTGGGATCCAGATAAGGTTATCGAAGTGTTAGACCATGTAATGCAGGAATATCCTGCAGATAAGAATCGTGTTTATATTTGTGGCATGAGTATGGGCGGTTATGGTACGATGGATGTAGCAGGTAAATATCCAGAACGCTTTGCTGCCGCAGTAGCTATCTGTGGTGGAGGTACGGAAATTTATGCTTGCAACTTAACACAAGTGCCTTTATGGATACAGCATGGCAGTGCTGACCGAGCGGTTCCAGCTTCCGAATCCAAAAAAATATATAATGCCATTAAACGTTGTGATAAAGATGCGGACGCTACGTTAACAATCATTCCTGGAGGAACCCATGGCAGTGTGGAGAATTTATTTCATGGTGAAAAGATTTACGAATTCATGTTCAAGCATCATAAAGAAGGATAATTCGACCCATTAAATCGAGTAAGATTCTTCTGGATTAGCTTAGTTATTTGGGATAGGAAATTCACTTTGTATTTCCTTATGCTTCGCTTCTATACATCCACTCAAGTTCGAACGCTACCTAATTTAAACCCATACGTTATCCCTGATATTTTAATTTTCAAGAATGATTAAATAAGTATTACCTTTTCAGGATAGATATGCACTTCGCCTATATCCCCTTTTCTCAAGGTTATAGTTTCAGCACTAGCAGGTACTCCGCAGTATTTTTTACAACCTATCTAGAGACCCTACAATCTACCCACTAAAGAACAAGTAACTTGTTTCCCATTATACCCAGGCACCAAGACAAAATTTTCAGAAAATAGTGCTTGTTTTTTCTCCATTAAAGGAAGCACCCAATAGGCAATTTTCGTGCTTAATATACCAATCCCTGCGCCCATGGCAACATCTGTTAACCAATGTTTATTATTATACATTCTAAAAAAACCGGTACCCGCTGCTAATGTGTATCCAGCAACACCATACCAAATGGATTGATGATGGTATTCTTGCCAAAACAATTCTGCTCCAACGAATGCGGTTGCAGTATGACCCGAAGGAAAAGAATTAAATCCAGATCCATCTGGTCTCATGATGTCAATATTCGATTTCATGAGGTTTACCACTCCAGCCATTATGGCGTGTGAAATAGCTCCTGTATAAAGCCTTTGCTTTATATTATGTTTGGGTTTGATCCCTATATATTCCATTCCTAAAAAAGCTGCTGTACCCGCATACTGTGTAAAATCATCAATTGGAAATTTTTTAGGTATATTCTCCTGAAGTTCTTCCTTTAACAATTCATTTTGATAAATGAGGTAAGGATTTTTGACGGATATTAATCCAAATACAATTAAGGAAGAAGGCGCAATCAATTCTTTTCTTAAGATTAAGTTTGGCAATCCATTATTTTCAGGTATTTGGGTAAAGTGCAGCATTGTATCCCGCTGGGCAACACAGGGATGACTCAGGCAAGTCAACAATATACTCAATATAAAAAGTAATCGATTTTGGGCCTTACAAAACCGAATATCCAATCGATGGTAATTAAACTTTAGGAAGTTCTTTCTAATAAACTTATCCCATACAGATAGCCAGTAATCCATATAATTTTCAATGCTTAATTATCAAACGGTTGTTTATAAATCTTTAGTACATTTATCAAACTTATGGAAAATTAGGTTGATTTACTATACCCATTTTTAGGTATTTTTCGATATTCTTCTTTGGTAGTTGTGGTCTATTTTATACTTCCCAGACTAGGATAAACTAAAAAGGCAAAAGTCTTTTATAAAAACTTTTGCCTTCAAAAACCCATTCGGGTCATGCGCTTAAATTTTAGTTTAAGGGTTTAATTTTGATCTCATCCACCAACTTACCTTCTTGCGAATAGACTTTAAAACTACCTTCTTGATCATTTAATTGAACTTTAATCAGATTTACATTTGAATTTACCAATACTGGAAAATGTACCTGTTGGTCTTGTTTTTGAATAATGTGTCGATGAAGGTGACCACTCAGCATAATTTGAGCACCCGCCTTATTTAAAATAGGGACAAATTTATCTCGAATATCTTGCGAACCGTGCCATCCACCAAATGGCGGCATATGGCAAATAACAATTTTGTATTTCGCATTTTTAAATAATGGACTCTCTACAGCCTTTTCCAACCACTTTGCTTGTTGGCTCCGGTAAGCATCCATATCGACAATGCCGGAATATTCAATGTCTGAATCGGGCTTATCTTCTCCACAATCTAACACCAAAATACAAGCTTCACCATAATTAAATAAATAATACAATTCCCCAGAACTGGTTGGGAAATATTTTGGGTATGCCGTAGCAAAAGATCCTCTTGTTTCATGGTTACCTCTTGCGTAATACATTGGTTTCTCACTTGCAAACAAGGCTATGGCGGTATCCATGAATCCTCCATACATTTGGTTTTCGCTCAATAAATTATCCACCATATCCCCATTAAAAACTACAAAATCCGTCTTTGGTATATCTACTTGTTTTATCAGATTACGCAATACTTCATTCTTTCCATGTATATCATTCACTACAGCGAAAGAAACCTCAGCGCTTGGTCCTGGCGTTTTAAATTTTAAAGGTTGTTCTCGGTACACATTGGTCGCTGCAAAATCGCCGTATTGAACGCGGGTGCCTTCATGTTTCAAGACTTCTTGGTTATATACTCGATATCGATATGTCGTACCAGGTTTTAAGCCTGAAATATTCACTTGATGCACTGTACCAACCATCTTAAATCCATATTGTTGCGCAAATAATTTTTCTCGTTCTTGTTTATAAAAATGGGTAGAATCATTTGGCGCAATTTCTACCCAAGCAATGGCAGGATTGTTAGAGGTCCAGATAATAGAGACCGAGCTATCTGTCAAAGCTTGAAGATAAGGTAAATGACTTATTTTTATCTTCTCCTGTGCTAATAATGGAAACATAAACAGGCTCAGCAAAGCCGTATAAAAAAACTTGGAAGAGAATTTCATGGAGATTTTAAGGTTTAGTTTTTTATTAAAAATTTAATTGATAGCAAGATAATAAGATGATGCAATTCTTGCAAAGTTTTTGGCAAACTTAATTATTCATTAATCTTGCCAGCTTCTTGTCAAAATTAACCAGTTAAAGACTTCAAATCCCTGGCTAATTTGCTAATAACCGATGCCACAATCACAGGGGTTTTCTTTGAATTTTCATCGGTTCTTCTTCGGAAAAGTAGAGGCTAGATCCGTTTAAGATTCGAAGGAGATCCGAGCAAGATCCGTTACAGAATCAATTCATTTTCAGCTGAACTTAGTGCCAATCTACAGCCTTTCAGCAAACAAATTGCTGCAATGTATCATGCTCGATTCGCTGCTATAACAGGATCACTAAATCATGGTGATCATCAGGTTAAAAAGCGAAGCTTTACAATTCTTTAGACATAAAAAATGCCTGTCAATCCAAACTGACAGGCATTTTTTTAGGTTCACGTATGGGCTATGGCCTTTATTTTTTAGGCTTTGCGGCCATAATAAATTTAAGCTCTCCACCTTTCATAATAGCTAGATGATCTATTTTAAAGGTTTTTAGTTCCTCACCATTCCAAAATACTTTGGATACATACACATTTTTTTCCGATTGATTTTCAGCAATGACACGAAGTTCTTTTCCTGCATCCAACTGAATTTTTGCCGATTTTACTAATGGACTACCTAACCAATAGCTGGTTTCTCCTGGAGCCACAGGATAAAATCCAAGGGAAGAAAACAAATACCAGGCAGACATTTGACCACAATCATCATTACCACCTAATCCTGCAGGGCCATTATGATATTGATTGCGGATAATTTGCCTTACCCGTTCTTGGGTTTTCCATGGACTTTTAGTAATGTTATATAAATAAGCCACATGATGAGAAGGTTCATTCCCGTGAACATAATTTCCAATGATTCCTTCACGAGTGATGTCTTCCGTATTGGCAAAGAAATGATCTGGTAAGTGCATCGTAAATAAAGAATCCAAATACACTTCAAAGCGTTTTGCCCCGCCCATCACCTGCATCATTTCTTCGGGTTGATGTGGAACATAAAGGGAATAATTCCATGTGTTTCCTTCAATAAATCCTTGACCATGGGTATCTAATACATCAAATTTCTCTCTGAATTTACCTTGACTATCTTTTGGACGCATGAAGCCAATACGGGAATCGTAAAGATTTTTCCAATATCCAGCGCGCTTCGTAAATTCTTTTTCAATAGCTGTTTTGCCTAATTTCTTAGCCAATTGAGCAATACACCAATCGTCATAGGCATATTCTAAGGTGTTAGAAACTGAAGTACCATTGACATCATCTGGAACATATCCAAAATCAATATAAGCACCTATTCCTTCGTATTTTCTAGCATTTGCGGTTTGTACACAAGCCGCTAAAGCGGCTTCCGCATCCCCTTGGTAAACGCCTTTGATGATGGCATCGGCAACTACCGAAACAGAATGATATCCACTCATACACCAATTATCGTTCGCATAATGTGACCAGATCGGCAACATTTTCAACACCGACTGATCGTAATGTGCTAGCATAGAAGATACAATGTCGGCATTACGTTTCGGATCGACTAAATTTAACCATGGATGAAAAGCGCGAAAGGTATCCCACAGGGATAGCGATGTATAATTGGTGAACCCTTTTGCCTGATGAATTTCTTGATCAAGACCTTTATACTGGCCATTAACATCCATGTATACGGTAGGCATTAAATTCGCATGGTATACAGAGGTGTAAAAATTCACCAAATCCTCTTGATTTAGCATATCCACTTGATATCTACCCAACTCTTTTTCCCAAGCTTCCTTACCTGCAGCAACAACTTGGTCGAAATTCCAATGTGGAGTTTCAACTTCCATATTCTCTAATGCATTACGCATACTTACCGGACTTAAGGCTACTTTCATCATGACCTCTTCCCCCTCTTGGGTATCAAAGTCTAAATGCATCTTAATATTATGGGCAGCTAAATCGGGATGATTATTCTGTTGATCGAATTTCCGCCAAAAACCCTTGTATGGGGATGCCGCATCCATGTACTTCGCACCATAGTTTTTGAATTTTTTTGATGTTTTAATTGCAAAATACACCGTTCTTGTTCTAGACCAGCCGTTTGTTTGCCTAAAACCTGTAATGGTTGAATCATTCAAAACTCGCACAAATGTCCATACGTTTTTACCATCGTAATTGTAAATCCCAGCGGTCAAATCTAGAATAATATGCGATTGATCTGAAGATGGGAAAGTATACCGATGCATACCTACACGAGTGGTTGTTGTCAGTTCTGCTAAAATATTATGCTTATCCAGTTTTACTTTATAATAATTGGTTTCTGCAACTTCATTATCATGACTAAATGCAGAACGATACCCGCTTGCCGGATTATCTGCTGTACCTGGATTTAACTGCACTTTACCTTGAGTTGGCATTACTAAAATATCCCCTAAATCGGAATGTCCTGTACCACTGAAATGCGTATGACTAAAACCTACGATGGTTGGATCGTCATACTGGTAACCAGCACAATAGCGATACACTTCACCATTGTACTTACCATTTACAGCATAGGGTATCGTATCCGTATCTGGAGACAGTTGTACTGCGCCAAAAGGAACTGTAGCACCGGGAAACGTGTGCCCCATTTTTGCAGTACCGATTAAGGGTTTCACATATTGCGAAAGTTTATCTTGTTGTGCCATACTCGCCGTAGGCAAAATGGCCAACAGCATAAACTTTAGTAATTTTGAATAATTCATTTGATTTGTTTAATTAATTATATTGCGGGATTTAACTTATAATCTGCCCATAATTCATCAATCGTTTTTCCTGTTTGTTCTTTCCAGAAGTCGGATGAATACGTATGATTTCTCATCGCAAGATCTAATTTTTTCATTGTTTTTTTCTTCACTTTGGTTTCTATCCAATGAAAAAATCTTGCGGTAACACGGTAGCCATTTTCATAAGAATGCTTATCCTCTAATTTTGGCAATCTCCAATTTCCAGCCTCATTAGCAACACCGTATGCATAGCGCACCCAGTCTGCAATGCCTTCAGTAACCCACCAAGGTCCAGATTTGCCTTCATAGGCCTGAACGATATGCATCACCTCATGCGTAACGACATCAATATCTTTAGGGTTTTTCGCAAACCACTTAGGGCTGTAACGTACAATTCCTCCAGCTGTTGCCGCTACCCCATCATAATCCGGGTCGATAACAAAAATGACCTCTTTGCGCGTTTTTTTATTAAAAGTTTTAGCCAATTTCGGGTAGGTAGCAAAAAATACATCAATCAATTCTTGCTTAAGTCCTGCATTAAAATTAGGCTCCTTATTAATCCAAACCAAGGTATACCCTTTCTTGGATATGGTATCTACATCTACTGCTTGTTCAATATCCTTTTTCGTATTATGCCAATCTTGGGCATGTACATTTAAAAATAATCCTGCAAATAAGAGGATGGCCAGAGATAATACAAATTTAATTTTCATAGTTTTCATAATTTTTTTCATAATCAAGTTTATCATTTAAATCAACCTAATCCTTCATTAAATAGCGATTATAGCCAACTAAAACGTTAATCTAATCCCCAAATATATTTAAAAGAAAAGGAATTTTAAGAATTTATATTCTTTTGTTTCCCAAGCTGAAATAGAGCTACTATTTTGTTTGCAATTGATATTTAGCTAATCTTAGCTAGAGGCGAAATAGGTGTAAAAGACAGGCTATTTTTCAAATAATCAAAAAATTGAGCTACTTAAAATTTACCTTATAATTTTTTTTATAGCGATTGTTGTTGTTATAAAATCTTGATCCAAGCATAAGTTATTATGACGAAAACGGTATTCCCTAAGACCAGGCAGTACAATTAATGAATCAAAATCAATTCCTTAACCAAAATATACAAGCCAATAATTAAAATCATATACCCAAATGATACCCTTAAAAATAAGTTGGACACTTTTTTCACAAGGTTAAAACCTATAAACAAACCAAATACGGTAGACAAGGTATAGGCACTAATAAGCCTCCAATCAAATTCCGGGAATTTTTCTAAATCGCCTAATAGACCAAAACACGAATTGATAGTTATGATAATTAATGAAGTGGCAACAGCCTTACGAATGGGGAGTTTATAGAAATTGATTAAAGCCGGAATTATTAAAAATCCTCCACCTGCACCAACCAATCCCGTAATAAAACCGACCATTGCTCCTTGTAGCATAACCCCATACAAAGGAACATGAAAAGCTTTTGCACTGCTTTCTAATGGAAATTTTGCTGTTCGAATCATATTGATGGAAGACGTTAACATCACTGCGGCAAACAATAGCATCAAGGCCACATGTTGTTCAAGTTGAAAGGAGCCTAATACAATGACATCCGGAACTAAGGGCAGTATAAATGCCCTGGTCGTAAACACCACCACAAGAGACGGAATTCCAAAGCTTAATACTTTACTTAAATCTGCCTCCTGATAAATGATTCCTCGTACCCCCCCTATAAAGGAGGTAATTCCAATAGCAAATAAGGAATAGGTAGTTGCTAGGATAGGATTTACACCCATGATATACACTAATATGGGAACGGTTAAAATAGTCCCTCCACTACCTATCATTCCTAAGGTAATACCAACTAAAACAGCCAACAAACAACCGAGCAAAAGCATTACAAGCAGCGATTAGAATTATTAAATCTCATGAAAACAGTAATCATTTAAACAAATGTAGGATAAAAATAGTTTCATCAAAGTTTGTCCTTCATTTTCACGCTTTCAAGGAAATTGCATTTTCCAAGCACATAAATGCTTCGCACTTAATTTTCTTGGTAATCCAAAGGGAGTAGAAACGCTAATTTTGAATAATTGACCATATAGCCATTAAACACCACCTGGTTGGCAGGAAAAAAGTTGCCGCTAGCATCAATAATAAGATTTCTACCTGATAGCAATTCTATTTCAGACACTTGTGATGCAGCAGCTTTTAACATTTTATTCTTAGATTTTTGAAATTCTGAAGGATATATAAGGTATAAAAAATCATCAAATCTAATTTCTTTCCATTGTTGGGTTACATCTTCTGAGATAATGATATCCTGAGTGGAGATTATGCCCATCAAATAACTAATTTTTTCAGGTTGCCGCATTTGATGCTGAAGTGCAGACACTTGAGCTTCAGTGTATTCTTTTTGAGAAAGATAAAACAATTTCCAATTATTTCTATATTCTTTCTGAACAATATCGGTGAGTTTTTTATACGTAGATAATGCTTCTAAACGAACTAAATTATCCTTTTTAACAAGTTTTCGGACGATATACCCATCTTCTTCCCAACGCTGTTGATAGGTACTCCGAATAAATTTCATTAACGAAATATCATAGGTTTCCTTCCTTGCTTTTTTAAACTTTGATTTATTGTTACCGATATCTTCAAAAAACGCAAAACCTTCAAAATATAATCGATTCTCTTTAAAATCCATTTGGAAATCTGTTAAATCGTAGGTTAGTAAATAACCTAATTCATCATTCTTAATTTTTAAAGGCGCTGAACAGATAGCTGTTAATAGCTTTGCATTTTTATCGTATCGGAATTGTACCACTTCAGGATTTTCAATACTAGTTTTTTCTGCATGATAACCCAAACCTAGTATTGATTCGGTAAAAAAAACGCCCCATTTTTGCCATCCATCTTTCACATAGCCGAGCACTACAATTTCCTCAATTTCAATAGCTTTAGGCTTCATAGTAATGATTAAATCCTTTTCTAGCGGTAACTGAATCTGCAAAGAAACGGTTTCGTAGCCTACCGCTGTAATGACCAACTCATTGATTTTATTTTTAAGGTTTTTGATCACAAATGAGCCCTGTTCGTTTGAACTAGTCCCTATCGAAGTATTGTTGATGTATATGGATGCGAAAGATATCGGTTTGGATGATTCTTGAGTTAATACTTTACCAACAATATCCTGTTGTGCAAATGCATCAAACAGCATAAATAAGGTGCAGAAAAATAATGAGAATTGCTTGATCAATGGTTTTTATTATTAAACAATCTCTAAAATTACATTTTTTTTACTTACTTTTTAACAGCATTAAACAACAATAAAGTATACTAAAAAAAGCCTGACTGTAATCAATCATCAGGCTTTTGACTAACAAAAATATAAAAGAATGGTTTTTGATTTTAATTTTTTAAGGTATCTCGAAGAGTGCTGTCTCTTGCTGCACTATCCAACTGTATAACCGCTTTATCGGCCTCATTGATATTGTATCGCTGTTTGTCCGATGCTTCCACAGGCGTGAGACTTTCTTTGGAATCTGATGGTTTATCCGCTGATTGACAGCTTGTCACCATCAAAATTACTGCGCATGTATAAATTATAGTTAAGAATTTCATCATAATCAATATTTGTTGATTTCCTTATTAAAAGGAACAAATCAAAACGGAATTGGTTTGTAATAAAAAAAAATACCTGCCACTTAAGTAAATGACAGGTCTCTAATTTAGGTTATGGATTGGGTGGAATATTATAATTTCTCCCCGTGCTGAGAAAGATCTAATCCGACTTCTTCTTCGTGATCAGAAACCCTAAGCTTGGAAATTAAATCTGTTACTTTTAATAGAATGAACGCCATAAGCACCGTGAAAATACTAGCCCCAACAAGACCAATAATATGTGCGTTGAACAAGGACCATTCTCCATAAAACAATCCATTATCAGGGATAGCGGCATTGATTTGATTGGTAGCAAAAACTCCTGTTAAAATCATACCGACCATACCTCCTACTCCATGGCTAGGAAATACATCTAAAGTATCATCAATATTAGATTTGGTTCTCCACTCAATTACTAAGCGACTCACAACTGCTGCTACAGCGCCTATAACAAGTGAATGGCCTACTGTTACGAATCCGGCAGCAGGCGTAATGGCAACTAATCCAACCACTGCGCCAATACAAACCCCCATAGCGGATGGTTTTATTCCTTTGGCCGCATCTAAAAACAAATAGGTTAGCGCGGCAGCACCTGAAGCTGTTGAAGTCGTAATCAAAGCCGTAGCAGCTAATTCCGAAGCGGCAAATGCGGAACCTGCATTAAATCCGATCCATCCAAACCATAACATTCCTGTGCCTAGTAAGACATAGGTAATACGTGCAGGATTATGTTGATGGGATTCTTTTCCCTTTCCTAAATAAATGGCCGACACCAATGCTGTTAAACCCGCAGACATATGTACAACGGTACCGCCAGCAAAATCTAATACTCCCAATTGCATTAATAAACCATCTGGATGCCAAGTGGCATGTGCTAATGGTGCGTAAATGAAAATGAAGAATAAACAAATAAAAAGGACATAGGAAGTAAATCGAATCCGCTCTGCAAATGCACCCGTAATCAATGCTGGTGTAATTATGGCAAACTTCAATTGATAAATTGCAAATAATGCAAATGGAATGGTGGGTGCTGCATCCCAAGGCTCTCGGTCCAAAACACCGTTAAACATAAAGAATGACATTGGATTCCCAATGACACCACCTATGGATTCTCCAAAGACTAGGCTGAATCCAAACACGACCCACAAGACAGCAACAACTGCCATACAGATAAAACTTTGCAGCATCGTGGAAATGACATTCTTCTTTTTTACCATTCCGCCATAAAAATAAGCTAATCCTGGCGTCATAATCAAAACTAGAGCAGTAG
Organism: Sphingobacterium sp. HJSM2_6; assembly: GCF_049316305.1. Lineage (NCBI taxonomy): Bacteria > Pseudomonadati > Bacteroidota > Sphingobacteriia > Sphingobacteriales > Sphingobacteriaceae > Sphingobacterium > Sphingobacterium sp. HJSM2_6. Next base: position 167,032 of record NZ_JBMOXB010000008.1, on the reverse strand, counting down.
ATGTCAACATCCATGCGATATCAGCATAATTATACTCGTAATTTCCATGACTTTGTGGTGGATTTGAAAAAATTAGTGAAATAATCACTAAAACTCCCATAAATATTAATGGGACAAACGATTTTTTACCTGATAATACCATATAGATTTAAATATTTCATCAAAAATATCAATAAAATGAATAAATAAAAATATTTTAACGTTTTTATTGAAAATAAATTTAAAAAAATTGATTTTTATAGAAATTTCCATAACAATATCCATTGTTTATTGAATTTTCAGCAACAAGACAAGAAACACACTAATGCAAGCATTAATTTGCTCTAAAAACGTATTGGATAATCAGGAATTCAATTTATAGTCTAATAATCTGATAAAATAAGTGGATATTAGCATTGCTAAACGGTGTAGCTATGAAAGATATATTTCAAATATTTAAAGTAACCGAAAAAAATGTAGCCCAATTTATTGAAGTTACCTACGAACCCCACCAACATAATTTTGAGGAATTAATCATTTGCTTAACGGGTAATGCTGAACATTTCATCGATTTTAATACCCAAAAATTTGAAGCCCCGTTCATCAGTTATATTTCTAAGGGGAAACTGCACAAACTAACGGTGGATTTAACAAAGCCTTTTTTATTCTGGGTCATTCGGTTTAGATCTGAGTTTATTCCCGAAACCATATTTAATTTATATAGTTATTACCACCAGCAAGCAGATATTCAATTGTCCTTTGGACGATGTTTTGAACGCCTAAACACGGTTTGCGAATTGATACATGATGAAATCAATCAAATAAAACCCTCCATGGCTGTCATTCGAGAATTGTTAAACAGTTTATTAATAATGATCGAACACGAGCGAAATAATTTAGACTTGGATCAGGACAATCAGCTTCTGTTTAATAATCAAGACACGACTTTTAAAAGTTTTCTCCAAATCCTCGAAGAAAATTTTCGACGTCCATTGGGTATTCAATATTATGCAGAAAAATTGTTTATGAGTGCCAAAAACTTAAATAGGATTACGCAAAATATACTGCAACAGTCGGTTTCTGAAATTATTGAAACAAGGAAACTCATCGAAGCTAAAAACTTACTTATTAGTACAGAAAAAAGTATCTCAGAAATAGGTTTTGAAATAGGATATCAGGATAAAGCTTATTTTACGAGTGTCTTTAAAAAAAAATCTGGTCAAACTCCTAGCGAGTTTAGGGATGAAATGAAAAATATGATGTCCTAATACTTATACGAATTATCCATTTTCTCATACCTAGCCCCTATTTAATTTATTCATCTTTGTATGTATTGTAATGCATACATCCTATGAATACGACAAATAATCTATACGGAAGTACTGGTTTTGAAAACCAACTACCTACTGCTCAAAAATTAAGCAGTCTGAACGCCTTTTTAGATAAAAAAAATAATTCATCGAAAATGCCTGTGCTCTTCTTAGGCCATGGAAGCCCTATGAACGCCATTGAAGATAACGAGTTTGTGCGAGGATTTAAAACGATAGCACAAGACTTGGAAAAGCCTAGCGCAATAATCGTAGTCTCTGCCCATTGGGAAACGAGGGGTACGTTTGTGACTGCAATGAATCAACCCAAGACTATTCATGACTTTGGTGGATTTCCTCAAGCGCTATTTGAGGTACAATACCCTGCTCCAGGATCCCCAGATCTTGCAAATGCAGTTCGTGATATTGTGACGCATCAGGAGGTTCATCTGGATGATGCATGGGGTTTGGATCATGGTTCATGGTCTGTCGTAAAACATTTGTATCCGCAGGCGGATATTCCGGTCATCCAATTGAGTATTGATTATACCCTATCCCCTACAGCACATTATGCTTTGGCTAAAGAACTTTCTATTTTAAGAAATAAGGGCGTTTTAATTATAGGCTCTGGAAATATCGTCCATAATTTACGAATGGTTTCTTGGAAACACCTGAATAGTGTAGGATATGCATTCGATTGGGCTACTGAAGCAAATGAAAAGATGAAAAATTATATGAGGGATTATAATCACCTTCCGCTAATAAATTTTGATCAACAGGGAACAGCTTTTGATTTAGCCATTCCTACCCCCGAACATTACTTACCTATGCTTTATGCTTTGGCATTGCAGGAAAAGCATGAAGATTTACAAATTTTCAATGACGCTGCAGTTGCAGGTGCATTGACCATGACTTCTTTTAAAATTGGTTAATCTTTAGTAAAAGAAGTTGTTTTACCGCTTTTAACACCAAACTATTAATGATTAGGGGGAGAAAACTATTTCTTCTTCTAATTTTTTGATGTTTTAAGGAAACTTAGGAAGAGGCTAGCCTTAGCCCTTTTACTGCGTAGTTCAATAACTTCAAGTCTCCCCCCCTTTCCTTACACCATAAACACTTAACATACAAGTCTTTGCTAATAAACAATTGCCGATTTTAATTTTTTGGAGTACGATTTAAAAGTTAACAATAAATTTTACCTGATAGGTAAAATTTTCACCGAAAAACTTCTGCTCTTTACCGAAAAAAAGATTAGCCCCACCTAATCACACATGGAGCTTTTGCGTTCTCAATATACCTTTGAATCAACAATCAAGAATTAAATTAAAAATCATAAAAACATGAAAACGCTAGCCACATTAATCGCAACTGCATTATTAACGTTAATATCGCAATTTGTGAAAGCAGAAGAAAAACCTGAACCTGTGAAATTTTTTAAGGTAGAAAATATTATCGATCATTACTTGGAAGCTACTTTACATGGTAATGTAGAATTAGTTGACTATTTATTTACTACAGATTTCTATCAATCTACTCCAAATAATAGAAGTAAAGAAAGCATCAACAAAAAATCGTTAATAAAATATTTAAAATCCTTAAAGGGTATAAAAATTAACTGCAAATCATCCTACCAATTCGTAGAGAAGAATGAGGATTGTAGCATTGTACGCATCAAAACTGAATTTGACACTTTTGAAAGAAACGATTATGTCACTATTTGTAATGGTGATGATGGTTGGAAAATAAGCAGTGTGGTCGTTACTTATCCTTAAGAAACTTGCAGATAATTCCACTAATTTTTAAATATAAAGGGTAGATTTTCATCTAACCCTTTTTTATTTTAGATCCTGCTAAGCCTAGTCTTCATAGTTATCGTAAAGAATTAAAATTGGAATAAAAATAAAAAATATGTAATTTACGTTTTACTAAAACCTTTAATCTATGAAAATAAAACTAGTTACACTACTTTTATCCCTTCCGCTTTTTATGCAGATGAGCTATGCGCAAAAAAACCCAGTGATTCCAGGCTGGTATGCAGATCCTGAAGGAATAGTTTATGATAATAAATACTGGATTTTCCCGACATACTCGGCTCCATATGAAAAACAAGTTCATTTCGACGCTTTCTCCTCTAAGGACTTGGTGAATTGGACAAAACATCCATCCATAATCGATACTGCAGAAGTGAAATGGGCAAAACGCGCCATGTGGGCACCTAGTGTTATCGAAAAAGATGGAAAATATTACTTTTTCTTTGCAGCTAATGATGTGCATCAAGGTGAGGTTGGTGGAATTGGGGTATCTGTTGCAGATAAACCAGAAGGACCGTACAAGGATTTGCTAGGGAAACCACTTATTAGTGATATTGTAAATGGTGCTCAACCTATTGACCAATTTGTGTTCAAAGATAAAGATGGTCAATATTACATGTTTTATGGGGGTTGGAGACATTGTAATGTTGTTAAACTGAGCGATGATTTTAAAAGCTTAGTTCCTTTTGAAGATGGCAGTATATACAAGGAAGTAACGCCTGAAAATTATGTGGAAGGACCTTTTATGTTTATCCGCGATAATAAATATTATTTCATGTGGTCAGAAGGTGGATGGACAGGTCCTGATTATAAGGTCGCTTATGCCATTTCTGACTCGCCATTTGGACCTTTTAAACGCATAGGTACAATTTTGCAACAAGATCCTACGATTGCTACTGGAGCAGGACACCACTCGGTGATTAAAGTTCCTAAGAAAGAAAAATATTACATTGTTTATCACCGAAGACCACTCGATAAGAAACTTGCACACGAACGCGAGACTTGTATAGATGAAATGATCTTTGATAAAGATGGTTTAATTCAACCCGTAAAAATGACTTTTGAAGGGGTTAAACATAAATTGAAATAAGATACTATTGCTTATTAAACGGGGTCATTATACGGTTTATAAAACCGAAATAATGACCCCATTTTCTGTTGGATGGGAAGTACATAATAAACATCTTCCATTTTCCACTTCCCTATCGGTTAAGACTTCATTGTAATCCATCTTTACGGCGCCATCCGTAACCTGAGAAATGCAGGTACTGCACATGCCTGATTTGCAAGAATATGGTAACTTAATCTTATGCTCCAACCCAACATCAAGAATGGTCTTGTTATATGGAATTAAGAGATTATAGGTTGCTCCTTGAAAATTTAAAGTGACTTCATAGCTTTCTGTATCTTTTACTTCTTCTTCTTTTTCATCTTCATCTTCTTCTTCCTCCGGAAAATGGAATGTTTCTCGCTTAATATGGTCATCTGCAATGCCCATTCCTAATAGGGTAAATCTCACTAAGTCCATGTAAAATAATGGACCACAGGTATAAAAAGTAGTTGAGGAAAGCTCTAAGTCATGAGTTTTTACTAATTCTAGAATATAATCTCTATTTAACCTCGCTTTTACTAAGTTTTTAATATTTGACCAAATAAATTCAATGTGTATTCTTTCGGGATATTGCTCTTTCCATTTTAATAGTTCTTCGTAAAAGATGGTTTGCTCTTTCGAACTATTGCTATAGACCAATAAGACCCTCACTGTGGAATTTGCAATTAAAGCGGTCTTTAATATGGAATATAAAGGGGTTATGCCTACTCCTGCAGCAAATAATACTATTGTTTTTATTGCATCATCGGAAGGGTCATAGGTAAATAATCCCTGAGGATCTAACACTTGGATTTCATCCCCTACGGCTAACTTATGATGCAGCAAGCGAGAGATCTCCCCATTCTCCACTCGTTTGACTGTGATTTCATAGGGTTCTGCATGTACAGGAGAACTGCTAAAGGAATAAGATCGCCTCACCTCCCGTTCACCAAACATGAATGATAGGGTTAAAAATTGCCCCGCCTTATAGCTTGGAAAACGCGTTGACAAATCATCAAATTGAATGGAAATATTATGATTGGGTTGCTGTATGATTGCTGAAACTCTGAATGTGTACATATTGTTAAAGATAAGATGTAATCTTCTTTTTTCAAATTAAAACATGTTTTAAGGAAATTACATGACATTATAACAAATAGTTTGGGCAAACTATTTATAAAAAAAACCCAACCTTAAATAAGATTGGGTTTTTAAATATTTTGAAAACTCTATTAAAGTTTACGTTTTACTTCTACTTGTTCGAAAGCTTCTACGATATCTCCTACTTGGATATCATTAAAACGATCAATATTCAAACCACATTCATATCCTTGTGATACTTCTTTAACATCATCTTTAAAGCGTTTTAAAGAAGCTAATTTACCAGTATGGATCACAACACCCTCACGAATTACACGAATATCGTTATTACGAGTAATTTTTCCATCTAATACCATACATCCAGCAATTGTACCCACTTTGGAAATCTTGAATGTTTCTCTAATTTGAACCTCTGCTACAATTTTCTCCTCAAACTTAGGAGCTAGCATACCTTCCATAGCAGATTTAATCTCCTCAATAGCGTCATAAATAATCGAGTACAAACGAATATCAATTTGTTCATTCTCTGCAAGTTTACGCGCATTTTGAGTCGGTCTTACTTGGAAACCGATAATGATAGCATCAGAAGCAGATGCTAATAACACATCAGATTCAGAGATAGCACCCACCGATTTATGGATAATATTTACTTGAATTTCATCAGTCGAAAGTTTCAATAATGAATCGGATAATGCTTCAATTGAACCATCCACATCACCTTTAACAATGATGTTCAATTCTTTAAAGTTACCAATTGCTAAACGACGACCAATTTCATCTAATGTGATATGTTTAGTAGCACGCATACCTTGTTCACGTTGTAATTGTAAACGTTTATTGGCAACTTGACGCGCTTCAGATTCACTTTCAATAACATATAATTTATCCCCTGCAGTTGGAGCACCTGACATTCCCAAGATTTGAACTGGAACAGATGGACCAGCTTCTTTCACACGTTCACCGCGTTCGTTTGTCAAGGCTTTAACTTTACCTGAATAAGATCCTGCTAGAATTGGGTCACCCACTTTTAGAGTACCACTTTGAACTAATACCGTAGTAACAATACCACGACCTTTATCTAAAGCAGCTTCAATAACCGAACCTACAGCACGTTTCCCTGGATCAGCAGTTAATTCAAGCATTTCTGCTTCTAACAATACTTTCTCTAACAAAAGGTCTACATTTTCACCTGTCTTAGCTGATATTTCTTGCGCTTGGTATTTACCACCCCAATCTTCAACTAAGATATTCATTGCAGATAATTGCTCACGTATACGGTCAGGATTTGCACCTGCTTTATCTACTTTAGTAAAGGCAAAGATAATAGGCACATTTGCCGCCATAGCATGGTTGATGGCTTCCCTAGTTTGAGGCATTACTGCATCATCCGCTGCAACAACGATAATAACAATATCTGTTACTTGAGCACCACGTGCACGCATCGCTGTAAAGGCTTCGTGACCTGGAGTATCCAAGAAAGTAATTTTTCTTCCATCTTCCAATTTCACTGCATAAGCACCTATATGTTGGGTAATACCACCAGCTTCCCCTTTAGTAACATTTGCCTTACGGATAAAATCCAATAAGGAAGTCTTACCGTGGTCAACGTGTCCCATCACCGTCACAATTGGTGCGCGAGAAACTACGCGATCTAAAGTATCTGGTTCTTCAAGTTCAGCGACCTCTTCATCTTCTGGTTTAATAAACTCAATTTGGTATCCGAATTCATCAGCCACAATCGCTAACGTTTCAGCATCTAATCGTTGATTAATTGAAACAAACATTCCTAAACTCATACAAGTAGCGATTACTTGCGTTACTGGAACATCCATCAAATTTGCCAATTCATTCGCTGTTACAAATTCGGTTACGCGAAGGATTTTTGACATCGCTTCTTGCTCCATTGCAGCTTCTTCAGCAGAAAGAGCTATATCATCACGTTTCTGACGACGTAATTTAGCACGTTGAGCGAATTTACCGGATTTACCAGCTCCGCTTAAACGAGCTAAAGTAGCTTTGATTTGATCTTGGATTTCCTTTTCAGAAGGTTCTTCCTTCGCTACTTCAGGTTTTCTTGAACGATCATTACGTCCTTTATTACCATGACGGTCAGCATTTGGATGGTTGCTTCTGTTATTGTTATTAGGGCGATTGTTATTATTTGGATTATTATTATTCGCATTGTTCCCAGAATTATTATTTCCAGGATGCTGAGGGCGATTTCCCTCTTGTCTATTGTTATTATTTGGATTGTTAGGTCCAGAAGCGTTCGGCGTATTTACATTCGGGTTACCCTTATTCGTACGCTTTCTTTTACGCTTATTATCGTTATTATTATTTCCAGAATTATTCGATGAGGATGCCACCGGTTTATGAGGCTTTGCAACAGGAAGTTGTATTTTGCCTACGACCTTAGGACCACTCAAGGTTTCAGATCTAGCACGAATAACATCGTCTTGAGGTTCAGGTTTTTCAGTTTGCTGATTCACTTGTTTGATAGGTTCTTCTTTCTTTTCTATGATAGGTTGAGGTTTCTCTTCCTTAACAGGAATCTCCTCTTTAGGTTGAACTACTGGTACTTCTTTAACCTCAATTACTTTTACAGGTTCTGGAACTGGAATTACTTCCACTACTGGTTCTGGTTTCGGTTCTGGAGTTTCCTTTTTCAATTCGATTTTTGGTTCTTCTACCTTTACTTCGATTTTTGGTTCTTCTTTTACAATGGGCTTTCCACGTTTCAAACTATCTAAATCAATTTTTCCAACAACCTTTAAAGAAGAATGAGTTTCCTCTTCCTTTTTTACTTCCTCACGAACTGGATCAGCATCAACTGTAGTATTCTTTATTAAAATCTCCTTTACTTCTGTAGGAGCATCAACTTCATCGTTAGCATCGTTAGATCCATGAACATTACCTCCAGCAGGACTTTCATCACGGCGAATTTTGCCAATTATAATCTGTTTAGCTTCATCCTTAACAATTTTATCACCTTGAAATTCTTTCAAAAGAACGCCATACATTTCGGGACTTAGTTTCGTATTTGGTCTAGAATCTAAATCGAATCCCTTCTTTACCAAATATTCAACAGCGGTACCAATACCAATGTTTAGCTCTTTTGCTGCTTTAAGCAAGTTTATACTTTTTCCTTCTGACATCTACTAACTATAAAATAAGTTTCTTTTACAAAAATATGTTTTTTTACATGGATTTAACAATTTTTTACAAATTGTTAAATCCATGGCCGAGGTTTGTTTGACTATTCAAACTCCGATTGTAATATACGTTGGATTTCACGAATGGTATCATCCTCCAAATCTGTACGTCTAATTAACTCTTCCTCTGATAATGCAAGGACAGATTTTGCTGTATCCAAGCCTACACGTTTCAATTCATCGATAATCCAGCTATCGATTTCATCTGCGAATTCTTCGATATCCACATCCTCCTCTTCTTCATCATTTTCACGATACACATCGATTTCATAACCAGTCAATTTACCAGCTAGTTTAATATTATGACCTCCACGACCAATTGCTAATGAAACTTGATCTGGTTTCAAATATACAGCTGCCGTTTTATTCTCTTCATCAATTTTGATTGAAGTAATACGAGCAGGACTTAAAGCACGAGTAATATATAAGGAATGATTTGTTGTGAAGTTGATAACGTCGATATTCTCATTCCGTAATTCCCTAACGATACCGTGAATACGTGACCCTTTCATACCCACACAGGCTCCTACAGGATCGATACGATCATCATAAGATTCTACAGCTACTTTTGCACGTTCACCTGGTTCACGAACAATTTTCTTAATCGTGATTAAACCATCAAAAATTTCAGGAACTTCAAGTTCAAATAAGCGTTGCAAAAATTCTGGAGCAGTACGAGATATAATAATTTTTGGATTACTATTCATCATATCTACTTTATGAACTACTGCACGAATACTATCACCCTTTTTGAAATAATCCGCCGGTATTTGTTCTGTTTTTGGTAAAATCAGTTCATTACCATCTTCATCTAGCACTAATATTTCTTTTTTCCAGATCTGATAAACTTCACCAATCACTAACTCACCTTCACGATCCTTATACTTTTTAAAGACTTCGTCTTTTTCAAGTTCTAAGATTTTTGAAACTAAGGTTTGACGAGCAGCAAGAATTGCGCGACGACCAAAACTTTCCAAAGTTATTTGTTCAATATAATCATCACCTACTTCTAGGTCCGGATCATAGCCATGTGCTTCAGCAAGTTCGATTTCCAAGTCATCATCTTCCGAGAAGCCATCTTCCATCACCACTCTAGTACGCCAAATTTCCAAATCTCCATTATCTGGATTGACAATAACGTCTACATTTTCATCTGTACCAAAACGCTTACGAATCATACTGCGGAATACTTCCTCCAATACAGTAATTACGGTAGGACGGTCAATGTTCTTGAAATCTTTAAACTCTTGGAACGAGTCTATCAAGTTGATATTAGTACTCATTTTTATTTAAATGAAATTAACACTTTTGTTTCTTTTATTTGATCGAAAGGAATTTCAGTCATCACATCAATGGCTTTTTTTCCTTTTTCTTTCACTTTTTCTTCTATCTGAACTAATTCCTCAGAAACTGACAGTAACTTTCCTTCCCTTTTCAGTCCATCAATAGTTTGAATCTTAACCATTCTTCCTATGTTTTTATAATATTGTCTTTTCAACAATAAAGGAGAATCAATTCCCGGTGATGATACTTCCAATCGATAAGCCGTTTCTATCGTGTTCTCTTCCTCTAAATGAAACCCTACATGCCTGCTCACTTTCACGCAATCTTCAATTGCAATTCCTTCATCTCCATCTAGTAAAATCTCTAAAACCCCATTCTTTAAAAACCGAATACTAACGATAAATAAATCCTCTCGATCAGCTATTTTCTCTTCTATTAGTTCCCTAACACGATCTTCTACCTGCATATTTTAAAATTTGAATTAAAAAAGGGGGCATACCATGCCCCCTTCCTTTCAGATTCTACAAAGATAACAATTAATATTAATATTTAGAAATATTTGCAAGATATCCTTATTTTTTATCCACTACGGAGCTTATCGTTTTCTGCATTTGAGCCATCATGGCAGACAAACCTTCTAAGGTCGGTTCTGGATTTGGCTCTGGTAGTTCTGTGCTTACGAAAGCTTTAGCTTTCCAAACTTCCAATAAATCATTTGGTTCAATCCAATATGGATCATAACTCTTATTATCTGAAACTAGTTTCAGTCCCTTATCTTCTTTAAACTTTTGCCCTATGCGTTTATAAACTATCCCATCATTTCCCGACACTACCACATAAGTACTTCCAACTTTAATGTCATGCCAATTTTCTACATATTCACAGATTACCAATGAGCCCGAAGGTAATGGAAGCATAGAATCGCCTTTAATTTCAAAGGCACGATAAGTTCCTTGACTAAATATGGGTAATGAAAATTTAGGCAATTCTTTTACAAATTCCGGATCACCATATCCATTTAAATACCCAGCACTTGCTTTAACTGGAACTAACTCTATATTCTCTCTATCCTGAGCATCCACTGTAACACTTAATACACGCAGATTTGAGGCATTACTTTTATGAGTAGGCTTCCATTTATCATCTATTACATCGTTCGCCAATTCATCCATAGATAGCTCATAAAATTCTGCTATCTTTTTTAGCAACTCATATTTAGGCTCTGCTCTATCTTCCTCATAAGCACCAACAGAAGCTCGTTTAATCTCCATTAAATCAGCAAATTGTTGTTGAGTAAGCCCTTTTTTCTTTCTTAAAAATTTAAGATTCGAAGATATATTAGACATAATATTTTATTAATTTTTCAATATAAATTTTTTATATACTAAATTTATTAGTAATATTGTGCCAATAAAATTAGTAATATTTATATAAATAACCAAATAATTTAGTAATTAAACAGATTTATCATGTATTATACTTATCTTCTTACTGACCCTAACCGTATGTTCATTCAAGCAGGAATAAGCAATGACCTCTTTAATACGATGACAGAAGCGACTATAATGAAAGGGAATACAACTACACAATCCACGTTGAATCGCATGGTGTATTTCGAATCATTTTTAAATAAAGACGAGGCAGAAAGAAGATTCATTGAATTAAGTAGTTTCGGAAGAATTGTCAAAGAAAGGTTAATTCGAAAAACGAACCCAAACTGGTCAAGTTTGCATCAGCAATTCTATACAGCACAGCACATAAAAAAAGCCGTTGTTTATGCATAAGCAATAAACAACGGCCTTAACAACCTTTTATCTAAATTTCACTTATCTCTCTCCACTCCTTCTATGACTACCATCCCGGAGCAAAGTTTAATCCAAAGGTTCCAAATTTTTCTCTAGTCGGGTTATTAAGCTGAATAGCATAATAAGGCTCCAGTACCATTGCGCCAAACAAATTGACCCTAAGCGAAATTCCTGCACTAAAAACAGGCATAGTCACATTCGGATTATACACTTGAACATTCTGTCCACCTTGGGATTCTGTGATTTTATCTTCATCCGTTTTATTCCATTTTATTTCTGAACCGCTTCGCCAAGCAAGCCCCCCGTCAATAAAGAAATTCAAGTCAGAAAATAACATTCCAGAAGGAAGAACCGCAAGTTTCTCAGGCCCAGTAAATGGTAATCGAACTTCAAAATTCCCAACAACCATTCTTGAACCCGATAAATCAGAAAATCCAATTTTGCTGTTAGGCCCAAATGAATTACCTTCAAAACCACGCACCATATAAGGATAGCCAATGTAAATATTATACAATTGATCACTATTCTCACCTATTCTCATATACGAATATAAACGTGCTGCAATCGTAACAGGCTTCATCCTATGATATTTCCTTAAGTCTATATTTAACGCTGTAAATTTATACGTTCCAAAATATTGCTCAGCACCAAGTCTATATCTATACCCTTGCAAAGGTGCTGCAATTCCAAAAACAGCATTGTCACCAACAAATCCAGCATTCACTTGCATTAAGGCAAATGGATCTAAATTATTGGCTCCAAATGCTTTGGCTGCTGTTTCATTAGATACACGTTCACGTCCGCCAATATAAGAATTCATACCTTGAAAATAGCGATCGACACGATAAGAATTGTAAGAGACTGCTCCTCCAGTTTCAAAACGATGATGTCGATTAAAAGGGTAAGCTACAAATGCATCGGCTTGAGATTGAAATGAACGAATCAAATATTGATCTAATACATATTCAGACCCTGCCCCTAAATTCCTAAAATTATATTCGTAAAATCCAAATCGATATGGAATATGAGATAAAGAGCCACCCCAATTCCAACGGCTTTTTTGATTTATATACGCAATCTGCCCACCGAAATCATAAATCTCACCATTCACATTCGCCGCAGCAAAAATCTGATTATAACCTAAAATATCGGAAAACATACCTTGTATACCAGATGAGATACCAGCGCCATATCGAGAACCAACAGACATTCCTACACCACTATTAGCCAAATAATCCAATTTAAATTTGGGCTGATAAGGAATATCAGTAATCGCATCATCATTTATACGACTGTAAGCATTGAAATTTCGTAAATTGGTATTTACAACATTCACTCCTCGCGTTTGTAAAGGAGGCAACATGGCTGCTTCAAAGTTTACATTTCCAGGATCTACCACCACGCCTTCAAAATCAGTACTCTTCGCTTTATAAACGGTATAAGCATTGTCTTTAAAATAGGAATAAACGATATCATCTTTCGCGGAAATACTCATCGCTGGCGAGTATTCCGTAATCCCACTAATTCCTGTGAAATAATCCGTTAAACGCTCCACAATTTCAGATTCTACATGATAACGATACATATTCCTAAATCCATCGCTATTCGATAAGAAGTAAATTTCTTTGCCAGTCGAAGAAAAATGCGGGTTTAAGTTATTAGCACCTGGAAAAATAGGTAGATTTTTCAACGCTTTAGTTTTCAAATCAATAATTGCCAAATTCATTGGAATATCCACGCTTCTCGAATCAGAAGTTAAAGAAACTCGATCTGTACTAAATACAATATATTGGCCATCCCTAGAAAAACTAGGTTGAAAGTCCGAAAACTTATCATTTGTCAATTGAGTAAGTTCTTTAGACTTAAGGTTATAAGTGTAGATATCACTATGACCATCATTAAGACCAGAAAATGCCACCAAATCTCCAGTTGGAGCCCAAGTAATATTAGTAAACTCCTTGATATCACCCATCGGAACCACACTCGAAGATTTACCAGATTCCACATCCACAATCATCAATTTATTTTTGCCATCACTAAACACACTAAAAGCAAACTTCTTACTATCTGGAGAAAAGGTTCCCGCGGATTCAATAAAACTAAATTCATCAATATCTTTATTCGTCAATCGGCTTCCTAATTTTCGAATGATTTTACCGTTTTCAGCATCCGCTAAATACAAGTCAATACTAAACAAATCCAATTCAGATAGAAAAACCACAAATTTTCCATCAGGAGAAATGGCAGGTGAAACATTCATACGGCCTGCATTTTTCTTAGATAAAAGCAATTGACCTATAGGATTGGAAGTTGTGTCTTTACCTAAGTTTTTATAAGTGTTCTCCATACTGCTTTTCCACAACGTAGACATGGTTTGAGCATCATAACCAAACACTCGGCGTATAGCATGCTCATATCCATATTTCGCAGTTTCCACAAACAAAGGCATAATCACCGTATCACCATATGTTGAACCTACATAAGACCAAAATGCTTGTCCATAACGATATGGAAAATAACGATTCATGTTTTCCGTCATCTGACCCAAACTCGGCAAATCATTTCGAGCATAGGCATCCCTCATCCACATAGAAGTAAACGCATCTTTCTTTCCGATTGAAAAATATTCTGCCATACCTTCCACCATCCAAAGGGGAATATTGGCTACACTTTCCAAACGTGTTGTATCAGAACCTTCTATTAATTTTCGGTATTGAAAAGCATGCACCAACTCATGACCTAAAACATGCCTTGTTTGTTGGTTTATTTGCATTATTGGCATTATCACACGCTGCTTAAAAGCTTCAGTGACACCGCCAGTTCCTACCGATATCTCCCCAGAAATAGCAGTTGTTTGTTGAAATTCCGGATGATTATTGTAAAAAATGATTGGGTTTTTTCTGAAAAAAGTATCTTGAAAAACTTGCTGATGTAACTCATACCAAACCTCAGACTCCTTAGCCAACCAATTCATCATGGAGTCGTTTTCCAGATAATAATAGAGATTAAAATGTGGGGTATCATAAACCTTAAAATCCAGTTTTTTATACCGCATCTTATTCTGTCCGAAATATTGAGCCGAGGAATCCAAAGGAACGATGGACACCAATATCATCAATAAAAAACTGAGGCTCAAAACCCTATGCAATATGTTTATTTTCAACTTCATAACTTATCGAATATCTATTAAATATACTAAAACTAGTATTAATTACATGATCAATTACTATCACTACCCTCAGGAACTACTTCTGGCAAAGTAAGACTTGGTATTTCCTGTTCCACCTGTAAACTATCAGAACCATCATTTTCTGGCTGTATCCGAATTCTTGGGCCAGGGCAATTATATTTTTTATGAATTTTTACCGAAGCTTCCGGAAATTTCCCAAAAGTAACCCCCAATTCAGGATGCTTATACAATTCCTCCATAAATACAGCATAAATCGGTAGAGCAGTCTTAGACCCCTCTCCTGTCGCTGAACTTTTGAAATGGATACTTTGTTCATCACAGCCTACCCAAACTCCAGTTACTAAATCTTTGGTAACGCCCATATACCATCCATCTACATAATCAGAGGAAGTACCTGTCTTTCCGCCGATCTCATTATCTTTTTGAAACAAGTCCCATTCCCATAAGGCCTGTGAGGTTCCTCCAGACTCTTCTAACGTTCCTCTTAGCATATAAGACATTAACCAGGCATTCTCTGCAGTTAACACTTGCTTTTGTTCAGTCTTAAACGTTTTCAAAACTTTACCGTCTTTATCTTCAATTCGGCTCACCAAAACAGGTTCAGTTCTTTTACCTTCATTCATAAATGTGGCGTAACTACGCACCATTTCAAAAACAGTGACTTCATTAGATCCCAATCCCACAGAAGGAACCGCTTCTAACTTACTTTCTATACCACAATTTTGAGCCATAGCAACAACCTTATCCCATCCAACATCTTGAGTGATTTGTGCTGTAACTGTGTTCAATGAACGAGCTAAGGCATGTCTTAGCGACAGCTTACTATAAGAAAAATTCCAATCCGCATTTTTAGGCTCCCAAACCTCATTTTCACCTTTATTATTTATAAATTCAATCTTCACCGGTTTATCCTCATAAGTATCGCATGGAGTCATCCCCTCTTCCAATGCTGTCACATAAGCAAAAGGTTTAAAGGTTGATCCTGGTTGTCGTTTGGCCTGATTCACATGATCAAACTTATAATATTGATGGTTGATCCCCCCCACCCATACTTTAATCTCTCCATTGTAAGGATCCATGGCCATCATCCCCGTATTTAACATACTTAAATAATGTTTTAATGAATCAAGGGTTGAATAATTTACTTTCTCTTGCCCATTCCAAGTAAATATTTCCATTTCCTTTTTCTTAGCAAATTCTTCAAAAACTTTTTCCTCTGTGCCAAATTGTTTTAACATGGAAGCATAGGATGGCAATTTACGAGCATGATCTTCCAAGAAGTTTGGAATTACATTCCCCTCTTTATCTCTCCATGGCAGCTCATTTGACCATACATTATCTAATCTACGTTGCAATTCTTTCATACGGTCGGCAACTGCATCTTCAGCTATTTTCTGCATTCTAGAATCGATAGTTGTATATATTTTTAACCCACTGGTGTAGATATCTATTTCATTCTCTTCGGCCCATTTTTCAAGCCATTTCTCCACTGCTGTCCTTAAATAGGAGTCATTTGAACTTCGTTGTTCTTGATTATTCAAATTGAGATTTAAAGGTAGTTTCGAATATTGTCCATATTCATCGTTAGTTAAATAACCTTCCTTCTCCATTTGTCCCAATACAACATTTCTACGTTGTAAAGCGTTTTTAGGGTTCCGAATAGGATTGTATAAGGTAGTACCTTTCAACATACCTATCAATACAGCAGCTTCATTTACACTAACTTGGCTAGGTAATTTATTGAAATAACGTTGCGTAGCCGATTTTATGCCATAGGCATTATTACTAAACGAAACTGTATTGAGGTACATATTTAGAATTTCTTCTTTACTGTATCTACTTTCCAATTTAAATGCTGTCATCCATTCTTTATATTTTGTCACCAACATACCTAGAAGCGGAACCTTGCTTAATGCCCCTTGGGCATCTTGATACCTTGTACGATATAAATTTTTCGCTAGTTGTTGTGTAATCGTACTTGCACCTCGATCACTCCCTCGAATGGTCGAAATTACTCCTGCAAATAATCCAATTACATCTACACCATGATGTTTAAAAAATCGAACGTCCTCCGTTGCTATCAACGAATTAATAATGTTTGGGGAAATACTATCGTAAGGAACAGGGTCGCGGTCTTGTTTATAATATCGCCCTATTAAAACAGAATCTGCTGTATATAATTCAGAAGATACATTTAAATTAGGTAGTAAAATTTCTTGCTTTGTCGGGGATGATCCAAATAAGCCTAAAAAGTTAATCTGAACTGCACACGTAAATAAAATGATGAAGTAAATAACAATCAGCGTTATACGCAAAAATTTATTTCGAACCCGTTTAAACATACGGTAAATATGATGAAAACTTTGGAAATTAATACACCTAACAGCCTATTTTCTTTACAGCAATTAAAAATTAACGCTTTTTAACAAATCGATTTTTTAGGTTTATTTGCTTTGAATATCAGCAAGTCATCGCCACAAAAATTATACCTAATTTAAGTAAATCCTCAATATATATATTGGATTCAATTATATTCTTTATTTTTACAGGTATATACATATTTCTTGGGAACATGTTAAAACAAACCTTACAACAAAAATTATTACAGAAATTATCTCCCCAACAGATTCAATTCATCAAGTTGCTTCAAGTTCCAACAGTATCTTTAGATGCACGGATTAAAGAAGAACTAGAAGAAAATCCAGCTTTAGAAGATGGTAGTCTTGCTAATATGAATGATCCTGTTGAAGAATATCCTGATAAAGATCCAGATGATGATTTCAGTATGGATGAGAATAGTTATGAAGAAGAATTCAGTGTAGATGAATATATACAGGAGGATGACTACCGAGAATACAGTGGTGGTTATGATTCAGATGATGACGACAACAAAAAAGAAATCCCAATTGCTATTCAAGATTCTTTTTATGAAAAACTTCAAAATCAATTAGACCTTTTAGCGCTAAACGACAAAGATTTCTTAATAGGCCAACAAATAATTGGGTCTTTGGATGATGATGGCTATCTAAGAAGACCTATCCCGTCCCTTATTGATGACCTAGCTTTTTCGCAAAATGTACTTGTGGAGGAAAAAGAAGTAGAAGATATGTTGCGTGTAATTCAAGAATTCGACCCTGCTGGTATAGGTGCTAGAAGTCTTCAGGAGTGCCTTAATATTCAACTAAAAAAGAAAGACCAAGACAATCCTGTTATCAAGGAGGCAATGGTTGTCGTTCAGAATTATTTGGATGAATTCACAAAAAAACATTACGATAAAATTGAAAAACAATTAGGTGTTAATTCTGATGAATTAAAAGAGATTGTTAATGAGATTTTAAAATTAAATCCTAAGCCTGGAGATTCCAGTTCTGCGGCAGGTAAACAGCTTCACATTATTCCAGATTTTCATATTAGTAATAATGATAGTGTTCTTCATTTAACCCTTAATAGCAGAAATGCACCTGAATTGCGTGTTTCGCGTTCGTATCAAGAAATGTTTGAGCATTATGAGAAGGCGGAAAAAAATGATAAAAAAATGAAAGAGGCAGTTCAGTTTGTCAAGCAAAAACTAGACTCTGCAAAATGGTTTATTGATGCCATCAAACAAAGACAACAAACCCTCTTAAAGACTATGAATGCCATCATGGAATATCAATATGATTATTTCTTAACTGGGGATGACAGGATGTTAAAACCGATGATCCTTAAAGATATCGCAGATAAAATTGAAATGGATATTTCAACAGTATCTAGAGTGGCGAATTCAAAATATGTACAAACCGAATTTGGCACATTCCTACTAAAATCATTCTTTTCCGAAGCTATTCAAACGGAATCTGGAGAAGAAGTCTCCAATAAAGAAGTTAAAAAAATCTTGGAGGAATGTATAGCTAATGAAGATAAAAGAAAACCTCTTGCAGATGAAAAATTAACTGATATTCTTAAAGAAAAAGGTTATTCTATTGCTAGAAGAACGGTAGCCAAATATAGAGAGGCTATGAATATTCCTGTAGCACGCTTAAGAAAAGAATTGTAGAACATATGATTCGATCTATAAAAAGCCTAATCTGTAAAATAGATTAGGCTTTTTTATTTATAAATTATTTAAGGGTATTTATTTGGAATTAAAATATATTCTACTAAATTTGTAGAGTATTCAGAATTGCCAAAGCAATACCAACCGAGTGTAGTCACCGCGGTGGTAAAATAATACGGGTAGCTTACCAAAAAAAACGCAGTTATGCCTGGTCTAAATCCCACTTCTGAATGCAATGATGGTTAAACTATTTAAACAGAATTGTATGTCAAATTCCACAGATCTAAAAAAACATTTACAATCTCAATTTTATCATTATTCTACTCAAGAATTGGTTATTCTTAATAATGATTTGATTCAATCCAATTGGGGAAAAAACAAAACAATATTTAGAACAGCATTGCTTTCTGCCTTATCAAAACGAGGCATAGACCTTTCAGCAATTATTTCTCATGAAGATGGATTCACACAAATTCATAGGGTACAGGTAAAATTGGAAGAAAACAGATTAATACCCATCCAGTAGGATTTAAGAATTTTCAAGCCTATAGATTGGAGAAATTTAACATGCATCTTGAAATGATTTCACTAAATTTTACCGAATCTATAGGCTTATAATATGGTTTTAATGAACAACAAAAAAATTGCTTAATTAAATCAAGTTGTATATTAAAAGCGTTTAAATTAAAAATCTATTTATTGCTAAGCGCATATAAGGCAAAGGTACCTAGCCAGTGAGACCCCATATAATCATCTTTTACATGTAAATTACCAATAGAAAAGTTGATATGATCATTTGCTATATTCTTCAAATGGCTTAATGCAGGAATGGATTTTGAAATTCCATTTAAACAGACTGCTCTACTGTAATTTAATCCATCCAAATGAACCAATTTACCATCACTACGATCTTTAACAATTGCAGGTTTTAATTCAAATTGTGGCTCATAAAGTTCAGGCATAAATAGCTTTAACCAGGCATCATAGCTCATTTCATCCATTAACTTACTCATTAAAAATGCTTCCTCTAGACATGGGGATAAAAAATCATATCCACTTGGCTCATAATTCAAATCACAATTTTTATCATGTTGAAATAATCTTAAGGCATGTTCCTTTATACTTGATTCAAACGGCTTATTTACTAATGTTTTAGCGTAATCAAGAGATAGAGACAACCCAAATGCCGAATTATCGTGTTGACCTGCTCGTATAGGATATACTAATTTTGGCAAATATTCCATGTAACGTTGCACCAACAAATTAACCAAAGGTTGCAAATATTCTTCCCAACGTTTTGCATCAGGATCATTCCAAGTATGTAATTCTTCTTGCAATTTGAATAACCAAGCCCAACCATAGGTACGTTCAAAACTTAAATTATTTTTATCCTCAAAAAAGGCTTTTTCCACCGCTACATGTTCCACTGTGATATGCTCATTTAAAAGCTTTCGAATATTTCCATCGGTGTCCAATTCAGGAAATTGTTTCATTAATTTGATAATCGACCAATATCCATGAACTGAAGAATGCCAATCAAAACAACCATAAAATATGGGTCTTAATTGTTTTGGACTTTTTAAATCTGCCTCACTTCCGATAACCTGACCTAATTTATTTGGATATTCTATTGTTAAACAATGAACAGGAAGTGCAAAAATCTGTTTGGCAAGTTCCGATGTGAGTTTTGCTTCCTCTTTGACCTTTAAATCTTTTTGTGATGATTTTTCAGCACATGAAAGCTGTAAGCCTGTGAGCAAAAGCAATATATACATTACATATTTATTCATATACAACGATTTGGCTTTATATTTGATTTATAAAAGTAACTTAAAAAACTAAATATACGACAATATGAATCTAACTGATTTAATTTCAGGTGGCATAGGAAATCAAGCCACGGAAGGTATTTCTCAAAAGCTAGGCTTAGATAAAAACCAAACACAATGGGTCATTGCTGCTGCCGTTCCATTAATGATGTCCGCATTAAAATATAATGCCAATAAAAGCCCTGAAAAAGCGGAAGGTATTCAACAAGCGCTTTCCAGTAAACATAATGGAAATATTTTTGATAGCCTTGGTAGTTTATTTAACAATGGACCTACAGAAGAAGAAGATAAAATTGTAAATCACATATTTGGTAAAAACACCGATACAGTTAAAGAATCTTTAGCAGAAAAATCAGGTATAAACATTGGAAAAATTGGAGGCATATTAGCTTTAATAGCACCCTTAGTTATGGGCTATCTCGGCAAACAAAAACAAAATCAAGATCCTCAACAAGAAAGCTCAGGTGGTTTAGGTGATTTGTTAGGTAATATTTTAGGAGGTGGTTCTTCCCAATCCAATTCAGGACCATTGGGTGGAATTGGCGATTTAATTGGTAGTGTTTTAGGTGGAGGATCAAGCTCCAATGAATCCAAACCAAGTTTAGGGGGTGGAATTGGTGACTTAGTCGGTGATTTCTTTAATCAAAAGAACGATAAAAGTGCTAAAGGATCTATTTTAGACAGCTTAGCTGGTATGTTTTCGAAATAAAATCGAGTTGAATTGTTAAAACCATCAAAAAGGGAACAGGTACTGTTGATCTTTTTGATGGTTTTTTTTTATTTAAAATCTATAAACCTATTTATACTCTAGAAATTTTTCACTTAATTGCCACAATCAATTTCCAAGTATTTATGTCGAAAATCAGTTTCAAAAACGATTATAGTGAAGGTGCTCATCCTCAAGTTCTACAGCTTTTATTAGCATCAAATTCAACCCAAGAACCAGGATATGGTGAAGACAGCTTAAGTCTCAAAGCTAAAGAAATGATTGCTAAAAAACTGAATAGACCTAACATTCCTATTTACTTGGTAACTGGTGGTACTCAGGCCAATTTATTAATTATTTCACATGTTTTAAAATCCTACGAGTCGGTCATCGCTGTAGACTCTAGTCATATTCAAGTGCATGAAACTGGGGCCATTGAACATGCAGGCCATAAAATTAATTTAATACCCCAACAAGATGGTAAACTAACAGTAACCGAAATCCAAAAAATTATTAAATCCCATAAAGACCAGCACATGGTCAAGCCTCGTTTGGTATATATCTCACAAACCACTGAACTTGGAAGTTTATATTCAAAAAAAGAATTAATTGAACTTTATCAGTACTGTCAGTCCAATAACTTATTATTATTTATTGATGGTGCTAGAATGGCCATTTCATTAACTGCTAAAATTAATGACCTAACTTTAGAAGATATAGCAAACTATTGTGACGTTTTCTACTTTGGGGCGACAAAAAATGGTGGTTTAATAGGAGAAGCAATCGTCTTTTCGAATACCGTATTAGCTGATGGGTTTGAATACGCTTTAAAACAAAAAGGTGCATTGCTAGCAAAAGGAAGAATTCTAGGTGCTCAATTTTATGCACTTTTTCAGGATTCCTTATATGAAGATTTATCCAAACATGCGAATGAAACCGCTGAGCGGCTTGCTAATGTGCTCGTCAGTAAAGGATATACATTTTATATTCCTCCATATAGCAATCAATTATTTCCAATCTTGCCCAAGGATAGGCTTTCAAAATTAGCCGAAAAATTCGAATTCTATATTTGGCAAGATTATGATGAACATCATTCCGTGATTAGGCTAGTCTGCTCTTGGGCCACTGAATCATCAGCAATCGATGAATTTATTCAATTAATTTAAATTTTATTATTCAGTTTCATAAAAAGATTTCAAAATCAGTATTATGATATAGTGATTAAATTTTAGGATAAACTTAATTCATTTTTCTTTGAAACAAGCTCTCTATTTGCGGGAAGTGTATCATTAGATTTCTTTGGTCTCATCACTTTCTTAAGCACCTTTGGCAGTTGTAATAAATCAAAATCGTGATCAAAAATCAAATAACGATTTTCCCAACGATGAGCGTATTTATCCTTAAAATCTTTCTGAGTTTGATGAGATTTAAATGCATTGATTCTTATCGAAGCATATTTCAATATTTTTTCCACGGTATGATTGGCTGTTTCTAAGCCAGAAAAAGCTACTAAACCAAGATTTAAATACTTAAAATTTCGTGCTATTCCATACCCAATCATTTTAACGATCAACCCATCCATTAGTGCTCCTGGAGCATCCGCTGTTTTTCTTATCAAATCATAAGTACATTCATCCATTGCAAAGTCTGGAATAATAGTTAGAAACCCTTTAACTGACCTATTCCCATCGCGAACGCAAATCACATCCAAGTTCCTTATTTCCTCAAAATCAAACATTCCTTGCGAAAAAATTTTTTCCTTTTTATTGAAAGCCTTTAACCACTCATCGGAAACGGTTTGTAATTCTTCAATAAATTCGGTTTGATGGGGTGCTAAGCATATTTCAGTAACATAACCCTTCTTTTCAAGACTGTTAAGACCATTGCGCAAAGATTTTTTACACTTCCCTTCTAAAGAAAATTTAGCAAGATCAACGATAGCCTCCTGCCCCATTAATAAGCGCTGTTTTTTCATGCCAGTAAACCAAATTTGACTATTTTCTTCCACTCGATAATAAACCGTCTTTAACCCTTGTTTAAAACAATATTGTTCAAATTCCAGGACGAATTCACTTTTAGTATTTAAGGCACAAACCGGTTCGTCCAAAACCACCGCATAATTATGTGCTACACGATAAGCGATAAATCCAGGTGTTAAGGTGGAGAAGAACAGATCCTTATCTGCTGAAATTTTAAAATAATCTAAAGAGGAGTTTCCATATTGCCTTATATATTCTTTTGCTAATTCTAATTCCTTAATTTCCCTTTGGCAGGAGTGATATTTTCTAGAAATAAAAACTACCGCTATGAGTAAAAGCCAGCAGGCAATCCCCAACCCTTTCGTAATGCTAAGAAATTCCTTTCCAAATAAAGTTTGTGGTTCTAAACCTTTATCTGCAAAAAATAAAAAACATTTTGCAGTGTAGAAAATGGATTGATTCCAAGAAAAATCAAACCCAAAGTGTCTTTTATCAATAAAATAAAAACTGATAACATCAAAAATACAAACACATAAGAAAACCACTAAAAATGTTGTAAAACCCAATTTTAGCCAAGTGGCACTTGCTTGAATTCGATATTGTTTACGATTATACCATAAGAACAACATAATAACAGTTGCGATAACAGCTTCTTCATAATCCAAGGCCTTACCTAAGTGTCCAATAATCGATAATAAACAAAAAATTAAAGCGAACCAGTAGGCTACTCGATACCCTTTGAGGAGATAAGCAGCAGTGAGAAGCAAGCCTAATCCAATTAAAAGCACTAGTAATTTAAAATCATTAATTAATAACTCAGAAAAATAAAGTTTCTCCAATTTCAACCTATTCATTAAGGGTAATGTTAAAACTGAACAAATATTAATGAGTCCTAAAAAAAATATTAATATGGCAGGCCCAAGTCGAGTAATAAGCTGTTTTCCTTTCCAACAAAAAGCTAAAAGCCCTAATAGTAAAGGAATCCAAAATTCAAATACTCGATATAAAATCGTAATACCCAATCCATCAACTTGACTATAGCCATAAGATTTGAATACATACAACATGCTTAATTCCACAGCACCTAAACCCCTTAAAAATGGAGATACAATCATTAAAATAACAGAAATAGTATAGGTAACAAGCGCTGCTTCGAATGAATGCGCCAATCCCAACGCATACATGCTAATATAGACATGGTAAATCCCGCAGCATTCTATAAGTATCGAATACAAGATTACCAAACCAACTTGCTTTTTATTGACTTCGGTATTTAGTAAAGGGTCAATTCGTTCAACAAACTGAGGGTACTTTTGAACAATAAACTGATAGAGCCAAATCTTATGTCGAAAAGAACAATAGAGAAAATAGATTGCACCTAACACGACTGCTAGGATAAGTAAGGAAGTCCAAGCCTCAGTTACCTCATGCTGCTTCCAAACACTAAAAATTAAAACTGGAAGTGCTACAATAAAGACCGTTAATAAACCTATATAACCATACAGCACGCCCGCCTGATGAATTTGGGTTTTATTCAAATTCATCCTACGCAATTGTGCAGTACTGTAGGCCAATGAGCTAATTCCGCCAGCAGGTAGAAATACACTCAAAAAATTACGTTTTAAAAATAATTCCACTGCAACTATTAACGATATCTTTAAACCTATGGCCTGAAAACTAGCCAAATACATCAAGCCCTGTAATACACAAAACAGACCTGTCAACATTAAACCTATAAAAATCCACAAGGAATCTGACTGTTGGAGCATAGGCCCAATGGCCATCAACTCCTTCCGTTCACTCCTCACAAAAATATAAGCTAATAAAATAATGAAAAATGCTATCAACTCTTTCCAATACGAAAAAGAGGCAGCTCTTTTAAAACTTGAAAATAATCGCTTATCCATATTCATTCAATTAGTATAAATACCTGCAACTTGTTAAAAAAAGCTATGTATCGTAGTGAAATTTATTTAACAACAACTAAAATAACTTTTTACAAATTAAATTTTCAAAACACAAATAAGCCATTCTAATATTAAACTACAGTAACCATCTTATAAAGTAATTGTAGAATTTTGGAGTAAACAGCCATGAAAAGAAATTTATTGTCATAAATTTTAATTTAAACAAACGATTGTGTTAACATAATGTTTTTTATTACCAAGCAACTTTTATATAATTGAGGAACCATTTAATTAATTATGTTAAACAAAAAGAATCTATCAGGACTAGCGCTATTGCTATTAGTTCATTCGAATTTGCTATTTGGATGTAGTAAAACAGAACCTACGGGTGGGCCTAGTACCACTATTATTGATCCAAGTAAAGAAACTCCTTCAGATCAACAAACGTTAAAACATACGGGATCTTCCTATGCTATTCCATTGGCAGGAAATGCGTTTGCATCTACTTTTGGTGCTGCAGAAAAAATTAATAATCCCAAAGGCCTAATTTCCTGGGTTAATGCAGCCACAACGATTAGTACTTTTGTTAAACTGGCTTCAGGGGGTAACTTAAGAGTATCTGTAATCGGAAAAACACTCGCTACAGGAGAAAGCTCTTCCATCAAAGTTACTGTAAACGGCACAAGTAAAACGATCAAACTAAACAGTGAAACTTTTACTGATGTGATGGTAGGTGATTTTACAGCAACCCAAGGGTATGTTAAAATTGACTTGCAAGGCATTAGTAAAACTGGAAATTTCTTCGGTGAAATCTCTGATATTAAAATTTCTGGAGCTTCAACTTCCAAAGGTGTTTTATTCAGTAACAAAACCGATTATTATTATTGGGCAAGAAGAGGACCATCCTGCCATTTGAGTTATTCCCTACCAACAACTGAAAACACCTCCTATTATTATTCAGAAATTACGGTTCCTCAAAACGAAGATAAAATAGGTTCATATTTTATGGCTAATGGCTTTGCAGAAGGTTATTTCGGTTTTCAAGTGAACTCCTCTTCGGAAAGAAGAATCTTATTTTCTGTTTGGAGTCCTTACACGACCGATAATCCTTCTTCAATACCAGATGAATATAAAATCGTCTTAAATAAAAAAGGTTCCGATGTTTATACCGGAGAGTTTGGAAATGAAGGATCAGGTGGCCAAAGTTATTTAAAATACAATTGGAAGTCTGCAACAAACTATAAATTTTTGTTAAAGGGTGAACCTGATGGTGCTGGAAACACCAACTATACGGCATGGTTCTTTCTTCCAGAAGCTAATGAATGGAAACTTATCGCTAGTTTTAAGCGTCCGAAAACCAATACTTATTTAAAGAATTTTCATAGCTTTTTAGAAAATTTCAATCCTGATTATGGACAGCTTAGTAGAACTGCAAATTACCACAATCAATGGATTAGGACAACTGCAGGGGAATGGAAGAAAATTAAAGAGGCTACATTTACGGTCGATGCAACTTACAGCAACCAACAACGTATAGATGCTATGGGTGGAATTAACAGCATGGGTTTCTTTTTAAAGAATGGTGGATTTTTTAATGAAGTAGTTCCTCCGAATTCCAAGTTTACTTTTAATAACAGCAATTCAGAACCGCAAATTGATATTACAAAACTTCCTTAATACCTAAAGCATTTCAGAATAAACCCAAAGTAATAGCCTTGGGTTTATTCTGAAATCCATAAATACATCAACGTAATTCGTTATATTTACCCTAATGATACATGTTGCCTGTGCTATAATTGAAAAGGATCAGCAAATATTAATTTGCCAAAGATCAGCGAGCCAAAAACTTCCATTAAAATGGGAATTTCCTGGTGGAAAGCAAGAATTAAATGAGACGCTTGAACAATGCTTAATTCGAGAAGTCAAGGAAGAAATAAATTTAGATATTCTTATCCATCAATCATTAAGTAAGGTAGAATATCATTATCCAGACTTTTCTTTGACGCTATATCCTTATATATGTTCTATAAAATCTGGTGAATTAAAAAATTTAGAACATGAACAAATTCTTTGGGTAAACCCTACAGATTTATTTCGATATGATTGGGCAAATGCAGATTTACCCATAATTGAAGAGTATTTAAGAACAAAGAGGTAATCGTTCGATTACCTCTTTTTATTTACCTTATTTCTTGTTTTTGGGTTTTATAGTGATCAATTCCACAAATCTTTTGGAAATCATTTCTTTTTGTTGTTGATTAACGCCCAATACAATATGTTGTCCATTTCCTTCCGTATAATACGTTTTTCCATTGGCAACTACTTCTACTTTTCCTGGTTTAGATTCTGAAAAATAACCCTTGCCATTTCCTTCCACCGCATATAAGACCGAAGTCAAATCCCATGTTGCTCGGTCATAAGGCATAGGTAGATACGCCTCATAAGCCACCACCATAGGATGTGGTTTTAATGCTATAAAATCATTTTGAATGCTACTTCCAGGGTATTTAATCTCATCACCTACTTCATAAGGACTTACGATTATTTTTGTTGGCCATTGCGCAAAAACTGCTCTTGCAGCAGGGACATCCTTTGCTACGTTATACTCCACAAATCGCTTACTTGTGTCGGCATAGAAATTTCCAGCCATCATACTTAAAAACTTGACTTTTTTAGCAATCAATTCCTTACCGGACAATTTACTGTATTGGTCAGCTTTTGTTTCCAACAGCTTAGCTAAATTTGTAGAAAAGCCTACAGAGGCAATTACCACTGATCCATCGGCTTGTTTGCTTAGGATTTTCCGATAAAGAGCGACCGCATCTATCGTTTCATCCATGGTTTTTTTTGATTGGAATGGTTTAACTCCTCCAATTTCATATTTCATGGTTTTCTCTGCAAAATTGACCGCATCGCCTTCTGAATTAGCCCCATTTTTCACCGTACCTATAGGTATTTTTCCATACCCATACCAATGATTTAACATATCCATAAAGGGAACAGTATAAGGACTATTCTTATTGCTAGTTAATGCTAATAATTTTATTTTCCCTTGGTCTTGATATTTATACAGCATATCTAATGCTAAAGCATCATCGATATCATTTCCCATATCTGTTTCAAAAATAACCGGTATAGCCTTATTCGATTTTGATTGGGCAATGGATTCCGTACTTCCAACAATCATTGGAATAAATAACAGCAGAAATTGGGGTAGTTTAAATAAGTTCATGTCTTTATGGTTAGGCTTATTACTCTTGTAAAGACCTAAACTAACCAAAATTTTCCGATAGGCTATCCTGCACTGTCCTTATTAAAGCAGTTGTTTTAAGGCCAATTCATACGCTCTGGAAGAAACATGAATCTTTTCTTCAGGTGCCAATTCATAAATTTTGGTCAAGGCTATTTTAATGATTTCCGAGACATCTTGAAATAAATTTTCATCACTAATTTCTATGTTTGCCTGCATAAGATGTGCAAAAACACGAGCCATTCCACAATTCGCAATAAAATCAGGGATGACGGAAACATGTTCGTCAGCATATTCCATCACTGGTCCATAAAATATTTCCCGATCTGCAAATGGGACATTTGCTCCGGAGGCGATAACTTCTAGCCCTTTTGCTATCATTTGGCTTATCTGTTCTTTGGAAAGTAATCTCGAAGAAGCTGCAGGAATTAAAATTTCCACATCCATATTCCAAATTCGCTCATTTACTTCTTCAAATGGAATCAATAATTCACTATGCAATGAGTTACCTTGGCGCTCTAACAATAAATTCTTTATTTCCAGCTCCGTAAATCCCTTAGGATTCATTAATCCACCAACACGGTCTATAATACCAACAATCTTCACCCCTGCCCGACTCAAAAAAAATGCTGCTGAAGCTGCCACATTACCCCAACCCTGAATTACTGCCCGTTTATCTTGCATTTTTCCTTTGAACAAATCATAATAGTGCCTTACTGATTCAGCTACTCCATAGCCCGTAATCATATCAGCAACTTTATATTTTCTTTTCAAGTCTGGAGAATAATTGGAATCATCCAATACCTTCGACACCCCAAAGCGCAATTGACCAATTTGATGAATTCGACCTTGTTCTTGAACTTGAAAATGACCATTCAGCACCCCTTCCTGCGGATGCCATAAACCATATTGCTCGGTCAAGGGGATTACATCATGTATCTCATCAATATTCAAATCTCCTCCAGTACCATAATAATTTTTCAACAGGGGCGTAACTACTTTAAACCAACGATTTAGTACCTCATATTTTCGAGGATCTTGAGGATCAAAATTAATACCTGATTTTGCGCCTCCAATGGCAGGACCAGAAACCGTAAATTTAACTTCCATTGTTTTTGCCAAGGACTCAACTTCATGCCTATCCAAGCCCAACCGCATTCGGGTTCCTCCACCGGCTGCGCCTCCTCGCAAGGAATTGATGACCACCCATCCTTCAGCTTCTGTTACTGTATCTTTCCATTCAAAAACTATTTCTGGTTTTTTATTTTCAAATGTTTTCAGTAGGGATTTCATTGTTAATTCGTTCATAAAAATCTTATAAATTCCCTCTTTTTTCTTGTTCCCGCTCGATTGCTTCAAACAAAGCTTTAAAATTTCCTGCTCCAAAACTTTGTGCTCCTTTTCGTTGAATAATTTCGAAAAATAAGGTTGGTCTATCTTCCACTGGCTTCGTAAATATTTGCAATAAATATCCTTCCTCATCCCTATCCACTAAAATCCCTAATGCTTGGATCGTATTAATTTCTTCCTCAATTTCACCAACACGATCAGGTAACATCGTATAATAGGCTTCAGGAGGCGCACTTAAAAATTCCACGCCTCGTTGTTTTAACGCATTCACAGTGGCTATAATATCATTCGTCGCCAATGCCGCATGCTGTACCCCTTCCCCTTCATAAAATTCTAAATATTCTTCAATCTGTGATTTCTTTTTCCCTTCAGCAGGTTCGTTTATGGGAAATTTCACAAAGCCATTACCGTTACTCATCACTTTACTCATCAATGCAGAATACTCCGTATTAATTTGTTTATCATCAAATGAAAGTATATTTACAAATCCCATGACCTCTTGATACCAACGTACCGTTTCATCCATTCGATTCCAGCCTACATTGCCCACACAATGATCCACATATTGCAAACCCGTTGCTGATGGATTGTAATCACTAGCCCATTTTACATAACCAGGCATAAAAATTCCTTTGTAATTCTTTCGTTCTACAAATAAATGAACCGTTTCCCCATAAGTGTAAATTCCTGAGGTTATTACTACGCCGTATTCATCTGTCTGTATCTTAGGTTTCTGAAAACATTGTGCTCCGCGATTAATGGTTTCTTCGTAGGCTTTAATCGCATCATCTACCCATAAAGCCAAAATTTTCACCCCATCTCCATGTTTTTTAACATGTTCCGCAATTTCATGATCTGAATGCAATGCCGTTGTTAGAATAATTCTGATCTTATGTTGTTTCAAGACATAAGAAACTCGATCCTTAACGCCTGTTTCTGGTCCAGCATAAGCTTCCGATTGAAAACCAAAGGCAGTCTTATAATAATGAGCCGCCTGTTTGGCATTTCCTACATAAAATTCTATAAAATCGGTACCATGAATAGGTAAAAAATCTTGTGCTAAAGCAATTTTCTCTGCAAATGTTTTTGTTTTCATCGTTAATTTCAATTGGTATTTAGTGAATCCATGACTTGTAATAATCCTGATCTTCGATCTCTAAAGCTTCCTTTGTTAACATAAGGGGGCGGAAAGGATCAATCATAACCGCTAGTTCCTCCGTTTTTTGTTGTCCAATACTTTTTTCAACCGTTCCTGGATGTGGTCCATGCGGAATCCCCCCAGGATGTAATGTTATTTGTCCTTTTTCTACCGATTTTCGACTCATAAAGTCACCATCTACATAGTATAGCACCTCATCAGAGTCTACATTACTATGGTTATAAGGTGCAGGAATTGCATCTGGATGGTAATCATATAATCTTGGGCAGAAACTGCATAAAACAAAAGAATTAGTTTCAAAGGTTTGATGTACTGGAGGTGGTTGATGCAACTTACCGGTGATGGGCATAAAATCATGGATTGACAATGCCCAAGGATAATGAAATCCATCCCAGCCTATAAAATCAAAAGGATGACTTCCATATACATATGGGTATAATAATCCTTGCTTCTTAATTTTTACAACAAAATCACCTGACATATCATAGGTTTTTAAATCAGTAGGTTTTCGAATATCACGTTCACAAAATGGAGCATGTTCCATTAACTGTCCGAACTCATTCCTATAGCGTTTCGGAGTGCTTATTGGTTCAAATGATTCGATAATAAACAATCTATTTTCGGCATTATCAAATTCAAATTGATGGATTATACCTCGGGGAATTACTAAGTAATCTCCAAAAGAAAATTTGATCTCTCCATATCCTGTTAACAATCTACCTGAACCATCATGTATAAAAACTACCTCATCAGCTTGACTGTTTTTATAGAAATAATCATGCATAGATAAACGTGGAGCAGCAACGGAAATATGTAAATCTGCATTCACTAATACCGCTGTTCGGCTCTCCAAATAGTCATCTTTCGGATGAACTTGAAATCCTTTTAGGCTGGTATGCTTTAAATGCTTTTCGCGAGCTATATGGGGACTCACATCGATTGGCTCTTTAATTTCTTTCACCATCGTTGGTGGAAAACAATGATACACTAAGGAATAAACATTGGAAAATCCATGTGTGGAAACAAGTTCTTCTGCATATAAAGACCCATCAGTTTTCCGAAAAACAGTGTGCCTTTTTGGAGGAATTTGTCCTAATTGATAATAAATAGGCATAACTAAAAGTTTATAATAATGAAAATCAATTAACCGGAATGGTTAAAACAACTGCGAACTGGGAGAAGATAAATTTAGTACTGCGCAAATACCACATTAGCAATCAATGCTCTTGTTAGAGGCATTAGACCTGTTGGAAGGTTATTCAATTGCTTGATTGAACAGTTCATAATGGTGTTTATACATTCAAATATAAAGTAAAAAAATCATATATTTACTTCGAATTCAGAAAATTATTTGGATAATATGAAATAAATTTTCCAAATAACAAACTGATCAATAGCCAAAAAAATAGTAGATCATCGTTTTAGCATTTATGAAAATTGCCACCTGCCTTATCGATAAGCAAGCCTATTTAGCCATCATTATTGATGAGTTTGCATACCCGATACCCAAGGATCATCCGGAGCTTCCATCAACGATTTATGAACTGTTAGCACAAGGAGCATCCGGCTTTGATAAATTAAAAAATATACAAGATCAAATCCTAGCAAGCAAATCGGAAATAATCCCAGCTTATCATTTAAAAGAAATTCAGCTTTTAGCCCCAATTCCAAGACCGAATTCCTTTCGGGATGCGTATGCTTTCCGCCAGCATGTAGAAACTTCCAGAGCCAATAGGAATTTGCCAATGATTCCAGAATTCGATGAATTTCCAGTCTTTTATTTTTCAAACCATCTCAGTATTCAAGGACCAGGGCCAGTATATATTATGCCTAAACAATTCGAGCAATTAGATTTTGAACTGGAAATTGCTATATTAATTCATAAGGAAGGTAGAAATATTCAGGCCAAGGATGCAGATAACTACATTGCTGGCTATATGATACTCAATGATTTTAGTGCTAGAAAACTGCAAATGGAAGAAATGAAATTAAATCTAGGCCCTGCGAAAGGCAAGGATTTTGCAACTACTATAGGCCCATATTTAGTAAGTAAAGATGAATTGAAACCTTACCTAATCCCCACAAAACCTGGGCATATCGGAGATAGCTATGCATTAACTATGACCTGTAAAGTGAATGGTATACAGGTGTCTCAGGGTAATGCCATCGATATGCATTGGACCTTTGCAGAAATTATTGAACGGGCCTCTTATGGTGTCACCCTATATCCCGGCGATTTGATTGGCTCAGGTACTGTAGGTACTGGTTGTTTTTTGGAATTAAATGGCACAGCCATTCGTTCCAATCCCAATGCTCAAATGCAGTGGTTACAAGCAAATGATCTCGTAGAACTGGAAATAACCGCATTAGGTACATTGAAAAACCAAGTAATTTTAGATATATTTTAGTAGAAACTTCGCTTATCCATATCATGCCCAATAAGTCAACAAAAACATTCTATCAAGAAAAAGACCGATTCACTTTTGATAATCTGATTAAATATGCCGTTGCTCCAAGACCCATTTGTTTTGCAAGTACCATAGATACAGCTGGCAATGTTAATCTTAGCCCATTCAGTTATTTTAACTT
This sequence comes from Sphingobacterium sp. HJSM2_6, assembly GCF_049316305.1. Taxonomy (NCBI): domain Bacteria; kingdom Pseudomonadati; phylum Bacteroidota; class Sphingobacteriia; order Sphingobacteriales; family Sphingobacteriaceae; genus Sphingobacterium; species Sphingobacterium sp. HJSM2_6. Next base: position 133,448 of record NZ_JBMOXB010000008.1, on the reverse strand, counting down.
TATGTCTCAGAATCCACCAATATGTGTATTTTCCCCACTTAGCCGCATGCGCGATGGTTCGCATAAACATACCCTAGAAAATATTCAGGAGGTTCCGGAAGTCGTTATCAATATAGTAAACTTTAGTATGGTTCAACAGCAATCATTAGCGAGTACCGAGTATGCTAAAGGAATAAATGAATTTACCAAAGCTGGATTACATGAAGTTCCCTCCTTACATATAAAACCAGCACGTGTAGCAGAAGCGCCAATACAGTTGGAATGTAAAGTGAGAGAAGTCATTGAAATCGCTAGTATTCCAGGTGCGGGCAATTTGGTTATCGCAGAGGTCATCTGCATGCATATTCAAGAACATTTATTAACAGCGGATAATCAACTCCATCAAGCTGATTTAGATTTAGTCGCACGCTTAGGAGGAGATTGGTATTGTAGAGTTACCAAGGATAACCTGTTTCAAGTTCCAAAACCACTGCGTAAATTAGGAATCGGCATCGATCAACTTCCTGAACATATCCGTAAATCTCCCTATTTAAGCGGAAATCACCTCGCTTTACTAGCAAATATTGAACACATACCCACTCCAGATCCGCAGTTTCATTTTCAGGATATATGGTCCACTATTTCCAAAGAACCAATTAATTTGGATGATTTAAATCAGGAAATCAGCCATAACATGGCCATGAAATATTTGGATAATGGAGATTTAAACACGGCCTGGCAAATCTTATTAATCCGTTAAATCAAAATTAATCTTCAGCAATGTCGCTAAACGGATGCCGTCTTGAATCTGTTTCGTGAATTCAGGGTATTTTTTCATTTTTTTGTTCAAATCAGTTAATGCAAATTTCCCTAATTCTGAATAATCCCAAAAATGGGCCAATTCATATACTTCAAGCATTGCTAACCAATCTTTAGGATATTCATTTTTTAATATTTCATATATCTCAAACAATGGAATATCATTTGGCTGATCTTCTCTTATGTTCCTAAGCTTAGCATATAAACCAAATAGTTTAAGTTTTTTCTTGCTTATTGAACTTGATTCCTTCTTGGAAGAAGCTAACTTTGATACAGGTTCAAACGCTAATTTATCCGCCGCACCAGCATATACCGAATGAATTGCTTCTCCTAAAGCCATATCATAAATTCCCCATTCCGGCTGAAATAATACAGTTTGACTGGGAATATGGATGGTTATACATTTATCAAAACTAATCAGGATATTTTTATCAGCAGACCTCCATATTTGGATCACTTCACCAGTTACTTTTATACCCGATTCAAAGAGAATGCTTACCCATTCTCCACGGATAATACCAGCATTATTCAACTCGATGAAAGTGAAATCTTCCAAAGGTTTACTATAGCCAATCAATTTACCTACCGGTGATCCAAATCCATCTTGATGATAAGATGTACCATGACCTTGGAGTTCTTTACCATCAATTGATAAGGCTGTAGGTCCATTAGTTTTAATATAAACTAAATCATTGTCCAAGTTTATGTCTTGAAAAATTCCAGATACTTGTAGTCCCGAACTATAAACTGCAGTTGCCATATGCCCACTGTTAACAGCTTTGCAAATACCTACTTTTCCTCCTTGTCGAAATGCCATTTGATTTGCAAACTCTTCCAGCACCTGATAGGCTTGTTCAAAATCCCGACTTACAAAAAGTTGAGGTTGTGGTTTCGTGATATCATAAGCATAGTCCAATGCAGCTAATGTATAATTTAGTTTCTTCACATCCTCTTGAAGACAGCTGGCACTTTCTCCAATTGAAGATAATAAACCAGCTCCATATATTTTGAAATCTTCGACGGTTCCAATCAAACCATATTCGACAGTCCACCAATGTAATCTACTTAATAAAGTCATTTCTGATGGCTCCTCCGCTATCGCTAACGCTAGGTCCAATTGTTCATTAGCTTTAGCTAATTCGTGCTCTTTCACATGCTCCTGCTCTTTTAAAATCGATAACTCACGAATCGCTTCATATACGGCAAAATCCTTTGCTGAACTCATGGCTTTGGTACCAATTTTTCCAAAATATTGTAAATATGCCGCATAGGCTGGTTCTCCAATAATTGGAGCATGTCCCGAGGATTCGTGAATAATATCTGGAGCTGGGGTGTAGGTGATATGATCAATTTGCCGAATGTCCGCAGCAATCACCAATACACAGTTTGCTTGGAATTCCATAAACGCCGCTGGAGGAATAAATCCATCTACAGTAACTGCAGCCCAACCTATTTTTTGCAAACTATCATTCATCTGCTGCAAATCTGGGATATATTCTATACTTAAACCGGCTTTTCTTAAACCTGGAATGTAAGGATAAAATGCTACCTCTTTTAAAAATTCATAATTCTGTCGCATAACATATCGCCATATCGCTTGATCTTCTGCAGTGTAACGATTATAATTTTGAGCAACAACATATGGAGCAAGGTGCTTCGGCAATTTCTCGAGTATTGGATTATTATAGGTTTGCATCAAATTTTATTTAAACAAAACTAATTATATGAAATCAACTTATCAACTTATTCGAAGTAAAATAAATTATTATTTACATTATTCATACTCTAAGTAAAATTCATTCAAAACATCCAAATTTTCATTTTATCGAGCTTAAAATTAAAATAATGCGACAGTTACCCTAATTCAAATAAACTTTTGAGAATTAATCCATATTAATTTTTTTAATTTAAAAAAAAGAAAAAGGCATCCTTGGATGATTGAACGTATAAGAAAGCATATTTATTAACTATTTTATACTTTTGCAAAACTTCTTAATCCATTAATCTGTTCTTAGGGTTAAGAATCTGGCAGATCATGTGCCAGTTATACTATGTTATTATGGAAGACAATTTAAGAATCTTTGATCTAGCATTTAGACAATTAGATCTATATCCTAACCTGCCGATTATGTCGCATAAAATCGAAGGTGAGTGGATTAATATGAGTACGGAGGAATTTCTGAATGAAGTCAATCAGCTTGCTAAAGGATTGTTAGCTCTTGGAGTGAAAAAGCAAGAAAAGGTAGGGCTTATTGCAGATAGTAGCCTGGAATGGCATATCATTGATTTTGCTATCCAACAAATTGGAGCAGTCGTTGTTGCCATATATCCGAACATTACCGATACAGATTATCAATTTATTTTTAATGATGCAGAAATAAAATTATGCTTGGTAAGTAATAAAAACTTATATAATCGATTAGTAAATCTCAAAGATTCGATCTACAGCCTACAATACATTTTCTGTATTGATGAGCATATTGAAGCTAGAAACTGGAATGAACTAAAAAAAGTAGGTTCCCAAATTACAGATGACATCCTCCTAACTCATCGGAATAGCGTTCGTTCCTCAGACTTAGCAACTCTAATTTATACTTCAGGAACAACCGGTAAACCAAAGGGAGTAATGCTTACTCACCACAATATTATCAGCAATGTACTTGCTGCTCGTGAAATTACACCATGTCAAGCTTTTGACCGGGGCTTAACATTCTTACCTCCTTGTCACGCCTATGAACGCATGGTGATCTATACCTATATGTATATTGGTATTACAATTCACTTTGCAGAATCATTAGACAAAATTGGGGCAAATATTAAAGAAGTAAAACCTCATATCATGACAGCTGTCCCTCGAATACTCGAAAAAGTATACGATAAAATCATGAAAACCGCATTAGAATTAACTGGATATAAACGCAGCATCTTTGATTGGGCAGTTAAAATAGCCGAACAGTATGATCCAAAACCAGAAAACAGGTCTTTTGCTTATCAATTGAAATTAAAGATTGCCCAAAAATTAGTATTAGATAAATGGTATGAAGCCCTGGGTGGTCATTTAAAAACAGTTGCCTCGGGTAGTGCTTCCCTACAAAGTAAATTAGCCCGTGTCTTTCTTGCTGCTGGAATTCCACTTTATGAAGGCTATGGTATGACGGAAGCTTCACCCCTAATCTCCGTAAACCATTACTTGAAAGGCACCCGAATAGGTACTGTAGGACTTCCTGTAAAGTTTGTAGAAGTAAAACTAGCAGAAGATGGAGAAATCTTAGTTAAAGGACCTAATGTGATGCAAGGATATTACCAAAACAAGGAAGAAACTGATAAAACTATCATCGATGGCTGGTTACATACTGGAGATATCGGAACTTGGGAAGACGGAGAATTCTTAAAAATTATTGACCGTAAAAAAGAAATGTTTAAAATTTCTGGCGGTAAATATGTCATTCCTCAGCCTATTGAAAAAAAATTAGTAGAGTCCAATTTTATTGAACAGGCCATGGTTATTGGCGAAGGCCAAAAGTTCGCATCTGCCTTTATCGTCCCCAACTATGCCCATTTACAAGATTGGAGTAAATATGAAGCCCCAGAACTTTTAGGACTCTCCAAATTGGAATTTTTAAAACAACCTCAGGTACTTCGTAAGATTAATAAAGAAATTCAACTTGCTAATCAACACTTTGGAAATTGGGAACAAATAAAAAAACCGATTATTCTACCCAATGAATTTAGCATTGAAGATGGTGAGCTGACGCCTACGCTAAAGATGAAAAGGAAGGTGATCCTTGAAAAATATAAAAAAGAATTTGATGAGCTCTATCATGTGGAGGCAGAATAAAAAAAATTGCTCAATCAAATCCTTTTTTTTGGGCAATGATTCCCTTATTTCTAAAAATATTAACTTATCTTTAAATAAGCACTTCTATTAATCATCGAAAAATTATACTGATATGAGAGATCAATTTTTAAATGTTCCCTTGATAAAAAACGAAGAAAATAAACGTTTCGAAATCCAATTCAACAATTCATTAGCATTTATTGATTACAAAGAAACATCTACTACCATTGCGTTAATCCATACCGAAGCTGCAGAAGAACTAGCAGGAACAGGAGCAACGGCTGCGTTGGTAGAGAAAACATTGATGAACATACGCGATTCAGGTAAACTTATTGCCCCTTATTGCCCCTATGTTTATGCATTTATTCTTAAAAATCCGCAATGGAAAAAATATGTCTCGCCCTCTTTTCCAAAATACAAAGAGTTAATGGAGCAGGCTTAAAATGCAATTAGTATTTAGCAAACAATTGGATGTAATGATTTCTAACCTAATCGTTTCTTATAGCGATTAACTTCGAATGCTATTTTTAAATTCCCTAAATTTGCCTGCTAAATACTAATTAATTTAATTTTATTAATCATTGTATTCCCACTTACTTATCATTCATTCCTACTATCGATGGATAGTATTGTTTGCGTTAATCTTACAATTCATCTGGGTATGGATGCAATATCGAAGAAATAAAGTTTTTAATAAACAAGATTACCAAATCTTGCAGGGCTTTATTGGCATATTCAATATTCAGTTTTTATTAGGTTGGTTATTATTTTTTAATAGTCCATTATCGATGGCTTTTTGGGGAGATGTAGGAACCCACCTAAAAAATCGAGAGTTGCGTTTTTTTGGACTAGAGCATATCTCTATGATGAGTTTAGGAATTATTTGGATGAATATTTTGGGCAGCAAATCTAAGACTAAGATCGGTGTGCTACATTTTAATTATCTATTTAAAAAACTGTGTTGGATCTACCTCATCATCTTATCTTCCATACCTTGGGCATTTTCACCTTTAACCAGTCGACCTCATTTCAGATAATCTATTTTTGAAAATAATTGATAAACTGAACAATTGAAGTCGCTAAAATTACAGCCAAAACAAGGTATTTAAAAACTTTTTCAGACGTTTTAAGTAAAATAAGCTTCCCTAAATAACTACCAAATAAACTAATAAGAATTAAAAAAGGGATTAATCCAATAAATTCTTTAGGAAAATAGCCTTGGCTTACGTAAATAATTGCTCGACTTAAATCAACGCCTAAATCAATTAATGAAGATGTCGCAATAAATACATCTTTAGGTAAGTTAAATGCAGCCAAAGTAATCCCTCGAATTGCACCTCCAGTACCAACAAGGCCAGCGAAAAATCCAGAAAGTATCCCTCCTACGTATAAATTTCGATTACTCTGTGCCAATGGTTTATTAAATCGAAAAAGGAGGAATATTGCCAAACAAAAGATCAGTATATTCATTCCTAATTCCATTTCTTCCAATGGAATATAATTCGTTAATAATGCGCCTAAACTCACAAAAATGACCGCTGGAATTCCCAACTTTATGGCTATTCCTTTGTTAATGCCATTTCGGAATAGTGCGATTTTAGACAAGTTACTAAATACATGAAAAACTGCTGTTATACCTAGAACCGTTTTAAAACTAAAAAACAAGGATGCAGTCGGCACAAATAAGATCGATGATCCGAATCCCGATACAGTACCAATGACCTCGGTAATCAAAGCAAGCACTAAGAAAACAACATACTTTTCCATTTGGAGATTCCCCAGAATTCATAAATACCAAAAATAGCGTTTGCTAACTGATGGTGAAGGCTAATAAAGCTTCAAATATAAATGATTCTAAGAAATAATCAAGTATTAATCCAGGACAACTATCGCCATCCTCCCCCTAAGGAACGGTATAAATCTACATAGGAAACAAGACGTTCTTGTTTCAATTCTACTAAAGCCAAATCACTATTTAAGGCATTGCTTTGCGCAGTGATCACTTCTAAATACGTGGCATAACCACCTTTAAATAATAAATTTGCATTCTTAACCGCTTTTTGCGCATTTTCAACCCGCAATTGAGCAAATTCCAATTGCTCACGCTGCTTGCCGTTTGTAATAATCACATTAGATATTTCGTGTACTGCTTCCAAAACTGTTTGTTGAAAAACAAGCTCCGCTTTATCCCTTTCCAATTTGGATATTTCCCATTTCGTTTTTAAAGATTTTCTCTTAAAAATCGGTGCAGTTAAATTCGCCCCAAATCCTCCTAACAAAGATCCCGGAATAGTAAACCAATTTTTAGGAAGCATGGCATTCAGGCCAAATTCCCCACCTAAGGATAAATTTGGGTACCGCATTATTTGTTGAATATTAACTTCGGCATTCGCTGCAACCAATTCCAATTCAGATTTTCTGATATCTGGTCTATTACGAACAATCTCGAGTGGACTCCCTAATGAAATCTCCTTAATTTCCGCAAATAGTTGCTCATAATTTGTCCCTCGCTGTATTTGATTGGGCAGCTGACCAGTTAATAAGCTTAAGGCATTCTCTTGGATCGTGATTTCTTTCTCCAATTCTGGCACCAACGATGCCGCAATTAGTCGCTGAGATTCCGTTTGCTGTATGGCCAATGCCGTAATTTCTCCGGCTTGAAATTGCAAATTCAACATGTGCTTGGTACTGTCATTCAATTCTACATTTCTTTTTGCAACTTCAATTTTTGCATCTAACATAAATAAATTGAAATAACCTTTGGCAACCTCGGCAATTAGTTTAGTTTGAATAGCATGTTTTTGCTCATGTTCATTGAGCCAATCTGCATTGAGAAGATCTTTAGTTTGTCTAATTTTTCCCCAGATATCTATTTCCCAACTAAAGGCGACATCAGAACCAAACTGCGACAAATACGTGTACATATTTTCAGGAGCTTTTTCACCCTGCTTTTCGTACCATTTTGAGGAGGCTGATGAACCAAATTCTTTTGAGCGCCACTGCTTATTCACTGTACCCAAGGTTGCGTCTACATCTGGAAGATAATTGTATGAATTCTGCGACAGTTGTTTACTAGCAATGTCAATATTTAAAAGCGCCATTTTCATATCATAATTATGTGCTAAGGCTGCGTCTATTAAAACTTTCAAATGTTGATCCTGAAAAAACATCTCCCAAGATAAATGGCTGATGCTGGAAGTATCTCCAAAATTCAATAAACTGTCACCTCGAAAATGGTCGGGAATGGATACCTCTGGACGAACATACTTTTGCCCAATTCGACAAGATTGAATCAGAACCATACCAAACCATAAAATCGCCAAAATCCTAAGCATTTTTACAAAATTTTTCTTTACCATTATTCCTCCTCAGATTTAAACTTTTTACGAACGGCCTCATCCCAGGTTTTAAATACAACGAAAAGCATGGGAATAATAAAAATACCGATGGAAACGCCAAATAACATCCCTCCTGCTGCACTAAAACTAATGGAGTGATTCCCGATAGCCGATGGACCAACCGTCCACATCAAGGGGATAAGCCCAGCGACAAAAGCCAAACTGGTCATTAAAATGGGTCTCAATCTTAATTTTGCGGCTTGCAATGCTGATTCAATAATACTTAATCCCTTGGCTCGTTCTTGCACCGCGAATTCAACAATTAGAATTGCATTTTTCGCCAATAATCCTATTAACATAATCAAACCAACTTGAACATAAATATTATTTTGAAGCCCTACGAGATTCACACAAGTAAAGACCCCCAACAAACCAACCGGTATTGATAGTAACACGGCCAGTGGAATGATATAACTTTCATATTGTGCTGCCAAAAGGAAGTAAACAAAAAGGATGCTTAGCATAAAGATGAAAACCATTTGTGTACCAGATTGACTTTCTTCCAGACTCATGCCCGTCCATTCATACCCCAAGTTTGCGGGTAGGTGTTCTTCTGCATACCTTTCAATGGCCTTCAATGCATCTCCCGTACTGTAACCATCCGCAGCTGTGGCATTCACGTTAATCGCATTGTACAAATTGTACCGTGTAATAGTTTCAGGACCAACTACTTTTTCTAAGGTTAAAATGGTATTTATAGGCACCATATCCCCGCCTGCATTACGAACAAAAATGGAATTAAAAGATTCGGGATCTTTTCGATAATCGAAATCAGACTGTACATAAACACGGTATTGCCGACCAAACCTATTAAAATCACTAGCTTGGACTCGCGCAAAATAAGAACGTATAGTAGCCATTAAACTATTAATACTCACGCCCAAGGTTTTTGCTTTGACCACATCAATATCAACAGCATATTGCGGAAAATTCGATTTAAAACTACTGTAGGCTGATGCAATTTCAGGCAATTCATTTAACTCTTGAATGATGGTATCGGCAATTTTATTGAAATCACGTATATCCCCGCCGAGACGATCTTGCAAAACCAATTCTAATCCGTCAAAATCTCCAAATCCTTGCACTGTAGGTCTGGAAAAAACCGTAAACTTAGCTTCATGTAAAACTGACAAATCCTTTCGGATGCTGTCCATAAAATCATTGATTTTTGTTATGTGTTTACGTTCTGCATGGGGCATTAAATTTATGTAGCCAGCAGCAAAAGCAGGACTCGAACTGGCATCCAATGCATTATATCCAGATACTGTAGTCATCCCTAGGATATCTGCCCTCCTTTTTAAAATACTATCTGCCTTATGCAACGTTTCCGTCGTTCGAGCTAAAGAAGCGCCCGCAGGCATGGCTAAATTATAAGTAATAAAACCATCGTCTTCTGTTGGAATAAATGATTTTGGAGTTTTCATCATCATAAAAATTCCCAATCCAGTCACGACAACTAGTAATCCCCAACCCATTATTTTGCGATCAATAAAATAACGCGCAAGTACCATATATTTCCTGCTAAATTGATCGAATGAATGATTGAATGCCTTAAAGAAACGTGATTGATATTGCTTAAACTTAGATCTTTTCTTTTTAGCTTCTTCGGCTTCATCAGGAAATTTTAGCAATAAAGCACAGAGCGCCGGACTTAGGGTTAAAGCATTTAATGCGGATATCAATATGGCTGTAGCTAAAGTATATGCAAACTGCCTGTAAAATATTCCTGCAGGTCCTTCCATAAAGCCCACTGGTAAAAAAACAGCTGCCATGACTAAGGTGATGGATAAAATGGCTCCTGTAATTTCGGACATCGCAGATAAGGTGGCCGTCCTTGCTTTCTGACCTGTTTGATGCATTTTACTGTGAATTGCTTCCACCACTACTATCGCATCATCTACTACAATACCAATTGCTAAAACCAAAGCAAACATGGTCAGTACATTCAAGGAAAAACCGAACAATTGTAAAAAGAAAAATGTGCCTATTAAGGATACAGGTATCGCAATGGCTGGAATAAGTGTTGATCTAAAATCTTGCAAGAAAATAAATACAATCAGAAAAACCAATACAAAGGCTTCTAGTAAGGTATGTTTCACTTGATTGATGGATTCATCAATCTGATCCCGAACGGAGTAAGTAATTTCATAGTGAATACCCTTGGGAAAGGTTTTAGCCTGCTCTTCCAAAACTTTTCGCACCTCTACATCAATATCATGGGCGTTTGATCCACTGGTTTGTGTTAAATTCAATGTTAAGCCAGGAAACCCATCTACTTTATTATCAGAATTCAAATTTGTGGCACCAAACTCTACCCGAGCTACATCTTTTAAATAAAGTACAGAGCCATCTTTATTGGTTTTTATTACGACTTGTTGAAATTCTTCAGGCTGACTAAAGCGGCCTTTATGCCGAATTACCGTTTCAAAAGCTTCTTCCGATGTTTCGCCGAATTTTCCGGGTGCTATCTCAAAATTTTGATCTTTGATGGCATCAGAAACATCTTTTGGAACCAAGTGATAGAGGGCTAATTTTTCTGGATTTAACCATACCCTCATTGCATAATCCCTAGCCCCTAATCGCGATACTTGAGCTACGCCATCTACCCGCAATAAGGGCCTCAATAAATTGATTTGAGCAAATGCTTGTAAAAAAGTTTCATCGTATAAACTATCGGGATGATCGCTATATAAATTGATGGTCATGATAACACCACTTTGTCTTGGCATCGTGGTTACGCCGGCTTCATTCACTTCGGGAGGAATAGAATTTAGCGCTTTGGAAATACGCGTTTGCACATTTACAGAAGCGATATCAGGATTAGTCCCTGTTTTAAAAAACACGGTTACCGATCCAGAACCTGAATTGGAAGCACTGGATTTAATATAGGTCATATCCTCCACACCATTTATGGCTTCTTCTATGGGCAGTATTACGGAGGACGCCACGGTTTCTGCTGTTGCTCCCGGATAACTAAGGGATACCACCACACTTGGTGGAGCAATTTCTGGAAACCGAGTTACGGGTAGCAATTTCATCCCTAGCAGCCCGAGAATAACTAAAATAATAGAGATGACCGTCGCTAAAACAGGACGTTTTACAAAGGTTTTTAACATAAATTATTGGATTATCCATAGCCTTGCTAAACCAAAGAGATTAACTAAGGTTTCAAGGACATGTTATCTGATTAAAATTTTGGATACGTAGAATTTTTATTGCAGTATAGGCTGAATGATTGTTCCATCTGTTAATTTATCAAATCCGCTCAAAATAACTTGATCCCCTTCTTCAAGACCCTCAGAAATAATATAATTGGATTTACTTTTTCCAGCGATTGTCACGTTTCGTCGTTGGGCCTGGTTTTGCTTATCCACAACAAAGACAAAAGTTTTATCTTGTAATTGACTGGTAGCAATTTGTGGGATTTGCATCACTTGATCTTTAACTTCCGAAATTTTTAATGTTCCCGAACTTCCTGAACGAAGTATATTATCGGGATTTGCAAAAGTAGCCCGCAAGGATATAGCCCCTGTCATACGATCTACTTGTCCGTTTACAGCATCTACATCTCCTTTCAACGGGTATTCCTCCCCATCCGCAAGCACTAGCGTTACTTTGGGAAATGTAAGTTTTTTCAATTTATCGAAAGCTCGACCTTCTACACTGTCTTTTCTTGCTTGCGCTTTAGAAAAATATAAAAAGTCCGATTCATTCATTGCAAAGTAGACATATACTTCTTGGATATCCGATAAAAAGGTAAGCGGTTCCTTATCTCCTTTTGCTACCAAATTACCTATCCGTTTCGGTATACGACCTATATATCCATTCACAGGTGCTTTTATTACCGTAAAATCTTTACTTAATTTTGCCGATCGAACTTCCGCATTCGCCTGATCCAAACCCGCCTTCGCAACTTCATACTCTGATTCTGCGGAGGCTAATCGAACCGAAGAAATTACTTCATTGTCTACTAATGGTTTTAATCGATCAACCTCTAATTGGGCATTTTTCAATTTTGCCTTAGCCACATTTGCATTCGCTAAGGTATTATTTAAATCCTCTTGGTAAAAAGAAGGATCAATTTTAAATAAGGATTGTCCCTTACGCACAAATGAACCTTCATCCACATATATCTCTTCCAATAAACCTTCTACCTGTGGACGAACTTCAACATTGATTTTACCCTCAATAGTTCCTAAATAATCCTTTACCGTGACTGCGTCAGATTTATTGACTTGATAAACTGGAAGCGCTAATAATTTGTTTTGATTTTCCTTCTCTTTGGATTTTGATTCCGAACAACTAGAAAGTATGGCTACTGAACTAATAAATAAAATGGATCTTATAAAAATTTTCTGCTGTTTTTTTGTAATCATATGCTAACTGTACTTTTCGTAATATTTTTATTACACTACTTATATAAACGTATATTTTATCAATTATTGCTTCGTTTAACATATGTTAACATATTAATTTAATGTTAAAAACTATTTTTTTTTCTAATTGACTATAAACGAATACTTTCCAAACTATGTATTTGTCATGGAAAAAATATTTTAAAAAATTCATTCAATTTAAATTCTGAATCTGATATCCAAACCATACTAAAATATAATTTAAGGAATAGGTTAATTAGTATTGAAAAAAACAGATTGTTATCAATTAATATATTAAAAGACAATTATTTTATTATTAATATATTAAATTAGCTAAAACATTTCATTTTACTAAATATATTAAATCACCAATCAAACAATCAGTAATGTTAGACGAAGAACAATTTATACGTTTATTTAATCAATATTATGACCGTATTTTAAATACACTATATAAAAAAATTGGTTCGACTGAAACTGCACATGACCTTACCCAGCTAACTTTTTTCAATTTATGGAAATACAAAGAATCCTTTAATAAGGAATTACCTGAAAATATACAGATATACCGTAAAGCCAACCTGGTTTTTATAGATTGGTTACGAAAAGAAGCAAATCAACGAAAACTATTAGCTGAAATAAAACAAAATTTACCAAAAGCAATCGATGAAGTTGACCACAGTTTGCAGGACCATTTAAATAATGCAATGCAATCACTCCCCCCGATGAGAAAAAAAGTTTTTAAGCTAGCATACATTCAAGGTTACTCTCATAAAGAAATAGCTGAACAGTTAGACATCTCTGTCAAAACAGTGGATGCGCATATATACAAAGCATTAATTCAATTAAGAAAAATACTATCTGTAATCAGTATTATCTACCATTTCTACAAACATTAGTTAGTAATCTCTTATTTAATTAATTATTTTTTTTTACAGCGAGTAGGTAATTTATTAATCTAAAACGAATATGATTATGTAAAGAATTAGGCTCTGCTATATTATGACGCTCAATACAATAAAAAATGATCAGATTCACCGTTTCATAAATAACCTCTCAGATCCTGAAGAGGCGAACTATCTTTCTCATTATTTCAAAAACGTCATTGAAGAATTTGACCAATATATGGATTATGAAGAAATTTCCGAATTAGACTTTATAAACACGCTCCCTTATTATAGAATTGAAATTCTCAACAACATTCTTAATCACCAAAATAAAATTAAAACCTTTAAAAGATTCTTGTTGGTTGCTAGCGTCGTTATAGCAATTACCATAGGATGTTGGTCCATTTTTCATATCAATCAACCAAAATCATTTAAAACGAATCTTGAACGAAAGGGCATGGTACATGTCGTTAACTTGAATTTAAAAGACAAAAACTACGTATTACCTGATAGTTCTTTTATCCAATTAAAACCAAACACAGAAATTTCATACGATAGCTTAAATTTTAAAAAAAATAGAATCCTTTATCAACTTAAAGGTACAAGTCTATTTCAAGTAAAATCCAATATGAATTATCCTTTTACTGTCATTGCAAACCACATACTTACGACAGCCACAGGTACAGAATTTTCAGTAGAAAACAACCAGTCTAAAAATCAAGTTATTGTTTATTTGATCAAGGGAGTTGTTACCTTAAACTCAAGTCATGAACATTTTAAATTGAACAATTTTCAACTCTATCCAAGCCAAGTTTGCACCCTAGATTTATCCAATTCGGCTATTCATATCAAAGAAAATGCAATAGTTAAATCTTACAAAACAACAAATGAAATTAGCAAAGAAGAGTTGAAAAATGAACTGGTTTGGACCAACAAAGAAATCATTTTTAATAAAATTAAACTACGTGATTTATTTATCCATTTAGAAAACCATTATTCAGTAAAATTTAACATCGTAGATGCAGCTCTAAATCAATCTACAATCACGGGTAAAATTTATTATGAAGACTCACTGGATACAATTGTCAGGGCTATCTGTGAAATTTCAGGTCTTAGTTATAGTATACAGCAAAATCAATATTTTATAAAAGTCAAAAATAAACCTTTAAAATTAGACAATTAAATACTATATACATTAAATGTTTACGCTTAGGAATATACCTTTTATTTCTATGTGGAATGGCTATACCTGTCGCTGCGCAACAAAGCATCCACATTCAAGGAAAAATATTATCCGAATCAGGCATCAGTTTAGGTGGTGCAACTATCAGAACCAAGTTGAATAAATCAGGAAAGATCAACAATGTATTAGCTGATGACCAAGGTATCTTTACCTTAAGAGATATCTTATTAAACGAGAGATATACCCTATATTTTGATCATATTGGATACGAAAGTGATTCTATTCAAAATTATCAAGTATTAAGTAGTGAATACAATTCGCTATTAATACGATTAGTTCAAAAATCTAACCGAATCGATGATATCGTTGTAATAGGATATGGTACACAAACTAGAAGAACTATTACAGGAGCGATATCTTCAATCAATGCCCATAATCTAAAAGACATGCCTGTAATGCGATTAGAGGACGCATTGAAAGGCAGGGTGTCTGGGGTATTAATTACAGCGAGCTCAGGAATCCCAGGGAGTCCATCTAACGTCAATATCCGAGGTATTACCTCAATTAACGGTGGAAATCCATTGTATATTGTAGATGGGATTCCAATCGATGGCGGAATTGATTACCTTAATCCTTCAGACATTTACTCCATTGAAGTTCTTAAAGATGGTGCATCTGCAGCAATATATGGTACAAAAGCTGGCGCCGGTGTGATTATTATTACCACAAAAAAAGGAAAAGCTGGAAAAACCCAAATTAATTTCACTGGCTACTATGGACTTCAAAGTCCTGAACGTCAAGTAAATGTTTTAAATCCTGAACAATATGCCATATTACGAAATGAATCCTATTTAGCAGCAAATCCAGATAAAGATCTCTTATTCCCAAACCCAAAGGCATTTAAACAAGAAACAAATTGGCAGAATGAAATATTCAACAAATCTGCGCCAATTCATAATACTGAAATAAATTTAATAGGTGGAAATGAAAAATCAGACTTCTATTTTTCAGCAGGACATCATCAACAATTTGGAATAGTATTATCTGAAATATCCAATTATCAACGATTTAATACCCGAATAAATTCAAATCACCAAATTAACAAATGGATTAAATTTGGAGAAAATATCGCTTACGCAAAAACCA
Source organism: Sphingobacterium sp. HJSM2_6 (assembly GCF_049316305.1). Taxonomy (NCBI): domain Bacteria; kingdom Pseudomonadati; phylum Bacteroidota; class Sphingobacteriia; order Sphingobacteriales; family Sphingobacteriaceae; genus Sphingobacterium; species Sphingobacterium sp. HJSM2_6. The sequence goes on along the minus strand of NZ_JBMOXB010000008.1, from coordinate 117,822 downwards.
AAAATCAAGGTGAAGTTTCAGCAAATAATTATCTTGGAGGCACTCCACTTATTTCTGCACTTAACCTAGACCCAATTAGCCCAGTATTTGTCAGTAATGATGATTGGTTAATGCAAGAACCCTACTTCTCTAACCAGCAATTCCTTGTTCGAAATACGAATGGAATTCCATTCGGCATTTCACCTTATGTAAAAGAAATGGCTAACCCTCTGGCCTTTGCTGAAACCAGAAAAGGCAATTTTTATTGGGGGGATAAGTTTGCTGGGTCTGTATTCCTGGAAATTGAACCTATCAAAGATTTAAAAATTAAGTCAATGTTAGGGTTCGATTATGCTTTTTGGGGCACAGAAAGTTTTTTTCCTAAGTTTTACATGAATGAAACATTCTACAATAAATCCAATACCAGTTTTAATCGGGACATAAATAAGTCGCTAACCTGGATTTGGACCAATACAGCAACATTTTCAAAAAGCTTTGGAGCGCACAACTTGGCTTTCCTACTGGGGTCTGAAGCCATTGATCGTTCCGCACAATTTGGCCTAAACGGTGATTTTCGTAATATCCCAGCTGATAAATTTGAAGATGCTAGTTTAAACTTTCCAATTATTGCCGAAAATACAGTGGCTACGGGATGGGATGCGCAACCTTACACCATGGCTTCGTATTTCGCTAGAGCAACATATGATTTCGCCGGTAAATACCTGTTTACCGGAGTTTTAAGACGCGATGGCTCTAGTCATTTTGGTCGAAATAACCTCTATGCTACCTTTCCTGCCTTTTCTTTAGGATGGAATATTCACCAAGAAGCATTTTGGAAAAAAAATGAAATCATCAATAATTTGAAACTACGCGTTGGTTACGGTGTCAATGGAAATGAAAATATAGCCCCATTTCTTTTTGTTTCTACTGTAGGTTCAGCTGGGATGTACGTGGTAGGCGATCAAATTGAATTAGGCAATGCTCCCCAAGCACCTGCAAATCAAGACCTGAAATGGGAGAAAATTCAACAAACCAACCTAGGTATAGATGCCCTCATATTTCAAAATTTCAATATTAGCTTAGATTATTTCACTAAGAAAACAGACGATATGCTATTAGCAATTAACCTCCCGGCCTATGTAGGAGCAACGGCTACTCCCTATGGAAATATTGCTTCCATGATAAATAAAGGTCTGGAATTAGAACTTTCATATCAGAAAAAATTCAATGCTTTTCAACTGAACCTGTCCGCAAATACCAGCTATATTCAAAACAAAGTGACCAATTTAGGAGTCAACGAATTTTTATCAAATGCTGGATTTCAGGCTGCATCTTATGAAATTAGTCGTAAAATGGTTAATCAACCGGTCAATTTCTTTTACGGATTTGAACAACATGGTATTTTTCAAAATCAACAAGAGGTCAATTCTTACCTTAATTCTCAAGGTGAATTATTGCAACCAAATGCCGTTCCAGGTGATTTCAAATGGGCTGACCTCAATGCCGACGGGAAAATAGATGCGGATGATCGGACTTACTTAGGCAACCCAACCCCTTCTTGGATGTTCGGATTCCATGCTGATGTTATGGTTAAAAACTTCGATTTAAAGGTATTTGCACAAGGGGTTTCCGGAAATAAAATCTTCCAACAATTAAGAAGACTCGATGTGCCAAGTGCAAATTATTTGACTTCAGCTTTAGAACGATGGACGGGTGAAGGTTCTACAAATAGTTATCCACGCTTATCAGATATAGATTTAAATGGAAACTTCACAAATCCTAGCTCATTCTACCTTCATAATGGATCTTTTTTAAGAGTCAAGACTCTTCAAATAGGCTACAACTTTCAAAAAGAACAAGCAAGAAAATATAAAATTGAACATATACGCTTCTATTTAAGTGCCAATAACTTATTTACACTTACCCCATATAATGGATTTGATCCTGAAATCGGAGGGGCACTATTTGGAATTGACCGAGGGATATATCCCCAAGCGAGATCTTTCAGTTTTGGATTGAATTTAACCCTATAATTTAAATGTACATGAAAATTCACCTTTATAAAACATTCAGCCTGCTTACTTTAATTTACTGTATTCAAAGTTGTTCAAAGAATTTTTTAATAGACGACCCTAAAGGCAAAGAGCTTGAAATAAATTACTACAAAACACCTGAAGAATTATACAGTGCTATGATATCGGCCTATTCCATTCTTTCCAAACAAGTTTCCGATCGTTCTGCAAATTGGTATAGTAGTAAATTAGTGCCATTAAATGCGGCTGCTGATGAATGTTATGCCGGAGGTGGATCTGCTAGTGATCAACTAGCATGGCAAGCCATGAGTAATTACAAACTATTAAGTTCAACGATGGGACCCCAAGCGGCATTCTGGGGCAATAATTACGATGGTATTTACAGAGCAAACTTAGTTATCGAAAAATCAGAAACAAATATCCCAGGTCTGAATGAAGAACTCAAACACAGATATATTGCGGAAGCTAAATTCTTAAGAGCCTATTTTCATTTTGAATTGGTCAGATTATTTAAGAATATTCCACTGATTAACAAAGTTTTGAATGCTGATGATTGGTATACGATTACTCAATCTTCATCTGAAGAAATTTACAAACAAATTGAAGAAGATTTAAAAGCCGCGATTCCTGATTTACCTGAAAAAATTCAAGTTAAGGAGCAAGGTCGTGCAAGCAAAGGTGCGGCAATGGCATTGCTGGGAAAAGCTATTTTATTCCAAAATAAAGACGATAGAATGATAGAAGCAGCGACTTGGTTCAATAGTGTTTTAAGTTCAGGTCAATACGCATTACTCGCCAACTTCGGAGATATTTTCAACCCGGAATTAAAATTCAATCAGGAATCCATTCTAGAAATTCCGCAAACAAATAAGCAAAATGCGACTTGGGAACATACCGACATTCTAGGTAATTTATATCCAACGATTATAGGGCCACGAGCTTACGTCGGACCTATTTATTGGGGAGGAGGATATGGTTTCAATCCTGTAAAGGAAAGTTTTGCGCTAGAAATGAAAGCTGATCCAAGATATGGCTTTACGATTCTAAATTTAGATAGTTTAGTAAACAGCAATACAAATGCATCATATAGCAAAGGGTATCAAAATTCGGGTTATTTTATTAAAAAATTTGCAGCATTAAAGAAATATGAGTCAACAACAGGTATTGCTGAATTAAATTGGCCAAATAATTATATTGAAATACGATTAGCAGATGTGTATCTAATGGCAGCAGAAGCACTTGTAAGAGGAAAAATAAACGCAGTTGGCAATAACGGTCATACGGCACAATGGTATCTAGATGAAGTTAGAAAACGTGTTAAATTAGCTTCTGTGCCTGCGACATTAAGCAACATATACCAGGAGCGAAAAATGGAGTTAGCCATGGAAGGACATCGCTTTTATGATCTCGTAAGAACAGGTCAAGCCGCCGAAATCTTAGCCTTTAAAGGTTTTGAGAAAAATAAAAATGAAATTCTGCCCATCCCTTTAAACGAATTGAATAATACGGCCTTGAACCAAAATCCTAATTATTAAAACTAAAACTATACCACATGAAAATTATTAAACGGATTGCTTCGCTAGGTTTAAACTTTCTGTTCTTTTGCCTAATTTCTTGTCAAAAAAATATAGAGAACCTAGGTCCCGCGACTAAAGGTGATTTTGAAATACTTCAATCTAGCCCATACCAATTCACTTTAAAAAACACCACGGCAAAACCAACAATTTCAAGATGGAGAATTCCCAACTTAGGTAAAACATTTGAAGGTGATACTGTTTCCGTTTACATTGGAAGTTCTGGGACATATGATGTGATTTTATATCCAACATCAAAAGGTGGTATTGACTCTGTCGTAAAGCAAATTGAGGTGATTGAAAATGACCCTGAACTATATAATAAAGAAAGTTCCATTGTGGTTTCAGGTTGGTATAATGATGGATGGAATCAGACGAGTCATCAAGTCTATCTCAATAATGATAAGCTGTTTTCTGAAGTTAACCCGTATTGGTACAACCTTGGCACAGATAGTCAGGAACCTGGAAACAGTGTGGCAGATGGATCTATATACGAAAGACCTTATGTTTTCAATGCACAACAAATAGCACAAGTTCGTAGCCGAGGAGATTTAATGATACCAACTATTGGTGATATGTCTAGAAATCAAATCAATGAAATACTTGCTTCAGAAGCATCTCAAGAAAACTTAATAAATAATTTAACTCAAAAAGCATTATATAGGAATTATGATGGATGGGATTTAAATTTTGAACATGCAAATGAAATAGACAAAGATAAATTCTCCGCATTTGTGAAAAAATTAGGAAAAGCATTAAAAAATAACCATAAAATTTTAGATGTTACGATAGGCGGAATTCCTAATGAACTTGAAGAGTCCTATTGGATATTCGATTATAATGCTTTGAATATTCCAGAAGTACGCTACATCAAAATAATGGCATATGATCAATATTTACGTGGTACTCCTAACTTAAATCCTGTTAGTGAATAGCTGGGTCATTAATATTTTAGATTACGCCATTCACACTCGAAATGTTCCTCCAAAGAAAATTATTCTAGGTATTGCAAACTACGGATGGTCTTTCAAATATAATTCAGATGAAGGTCAAATTATTCGGCCATTTACACCTTGGGAAGAATACATGTCGAAACCCGGATTTCAAAGTTGGTATCAAGATTGGTGTGATGAACTTTACGGAGAATGGTTTGAAAATGATGTATACCATGCTGCATTCTTCAATAATGCGGAATCCGTTAATAAAAGAATCAACTTAGTGAACTTATATGGTCTAGCTGGAGTTTGCTTTTGGGTTTTGGGCAAAGAAGACCCAGCAATATATTCTACTAAAATTCCTGTCACACTACCAGGATCACGATAATTTTATAAAAAAACATAGTTAATTCTAAAACATTCATTCTTCTACTTGTCTATAAAATCAAAACTTAATTATTTTTGTTATAGAGTTTCTAATAATCAATTATAAAATTTAAGGTATATCCAGTCATTTCCATAATAAACTTTATTAAACATGATAAAATTACAGTTCAAACAATCGATCAACGCTTCTGCGCAAAACGTTTATGAAACGATGTTAGGTTTAAAAGACAAACGTACATATGAATACTGGGTTTCTGTCTTTAATCCTACCTCCACCTATGAAGGCAATTGGGAAAAGGGTAGCACTATTAATTTTGTAGGGTTTGACGAATTTGGAAAAAAAGGCGGTCTAGTGGCGACCATAGTAGAACATCAACCTGCGGAATTCATATCCATCAAGCAGCTCGGAATATGGGCAGACCCTTTGAATACTTCCAATTCCCAAAGCATTGAAAAACTAGCAGGTGCACATGAAAACTACACTTTTGAAAATAATAATGGAAATACAACAGTTATCGTAGATTTAGAAACCTTGGAGGAATATTTAGAATTTTTTCAAGGTACTTATCCTATTGCTTTGGAAAAATTAAAAGATATTTCCGAAAGGGAATTAGCATAATTCAATATTAATTAAGAAAACCAAGTGAATTAAAATCTGGTTTATATAAGCAGAAGAACATGCCTGTAGACTCTAAATTTTGGTAAACTAAAAGCAATATTGTATACTTCATAGGAAAGTGACAAGAATGACCTTTAAGTAAATATTATACGTTAACTTTGATCACTAAATCGAACAATTATTTATGAAATACCTATACCTAATCATAGCAATTGTCTGCGAAATATTTGCGACTACTTACCTGAAGAAATCGGAAGGTTTTAGTTTATGGAAACCTACTTTAATTTGTGTAATTGGATATTTGGTAGCTTTTTACTTTTTAAGTTTAACCTTAAAATCCATGCCTGTAGGCGTTGCTTATGCCTTATGGTCTGGAATAGGAATCGTTTTTATCACACTGGTCGGTTTATTTATTTTTAAGCAAACACCCGATTTGCCTGCCATTTTAGGAATTACATTAATCGTTGCAGGCGTATTAGTTATCAATTTATTCTCAAAAATGAGTGCTCATTAAACTTAATCTAGGTATTGACCTTGCCTTACTAATAAATTTCTGTACTTATTGAATACCGAAGATTTGGAAATAAATCCCAAATATTTTCCTTCCTTATTGGTCACTGGTAATATCCAAACATCATCTTTATTCATCTTGGCCATCACGACATCCATTGGTTCTGTTTCTAAAAGTACATCTGCCGGCTTTTGAGCCAATACACTAAAACTCGTATCTCGCCCGTTTTCTTCCCCTAATAAAATAGAAAATAATCGCTCACTATATATAATCCCTAAGAACTTTCCTTCTTGATCGACGATTGGAAAAATATTGCGTTTGGAATGAATAATATCAGATTGCCTCATTTTAGGTGTTTCTTCTGGTTTCAATTCCACGAAGTTAGTTTCCAGCACATACCTCATTTTCATCATACTTAATACTGTTCGATCTTTATTTTCATAGGAAATCAAATCGCCTGATTCAGCAAGAACTTTCGTATAGATGGAATGTTTCATTATCGATCGATTGATTAAATAGGATATGGAAGACACCAGCATAAGAGGTACCATCAGGGTGTAACCGCCTGTAATTTCTGCAATTAAAAAAATGCTCGTTAATGGTGCATGCATGATGCCTGCCAACGCAGCAGCCATTCCCGCCATCGTGAAATTGGGTACATTTAATTGAATAAATCCGGTTTGATTCACCCCAAATGCAAAAGCAAATCCCAATAGACCTCCCATGACAAGACTGGGGCCAAATACTCCCCCATTTCCTCCGCCATAAATAGTCAATAAGGAAGCCATAGATTTGGAAAACAGGGTTAATATGGTATAGGCCAAAACAACCCACCAAATGTCTTTAAAATCAGAGAACAACGAGTTTTTAACGATTGCATCGAAATGCCCATCTAATATTTGTTGAATGGTTAAATATCCTTCTCCATACAAGGCGGGGAAAATAAATATCATAATTCCTAAACTGATTCCACTGAACCAAACCTTATTATATGGATTTTTTATCTTTCCAATTCCTGTTTTTATAAGTGTCGATATTTTAGAAAAATACACAGTAAACAATCCCACTAATATCGCCATCAATACGTAAAAGACTAAAGCTTCCACCTTCCATTCGATCGCGGCAGTGTGAAATAAAGGTTCTGCATATAATACACGGGAAATCACGGCAGCTAATGCCGATGAAATCAACAAAGGAATAAATGCGGGTATGGAAAACTCCGTCAATAAAATCTCGATGGCAAAAATCATCCCCGCTACAGGACTATTAAACGCTCCAGATATCCCTGCAGCAGCCCCACAAGCTAAAAGCATCGTAACTTCCTTGTAACTCAATCCGAAAAAACGGCCGATATTGGAACCTATGGCAGAACCACTGTGCGCAATTGGAGCCTCCAATCCGGATGATCCTCCAAATCCTACAGTTAATGCCGATGTAAATATCTGGGAATAAACATTGTGTAAATCAATCTTACTGGATCTTCTGGAGATCGCATAGATGATGGGTGTAATCCCATGATCCATGTGTTTACCTTTTAAAAACTTGCGAACATACAACACGCTTAAAAAGATCCCTATCAATGGAAAAACTAAATACAATAAGTATTTATAATGCCACTCAATATCATTTTGCAAGGTTTCAGCAATAAAATGCGTTAAGCCTTTTAATAATGCGGCTGCCAATCCACCGACTATACCCACTAAAAATGCTAATACGATCAAGAAGTTCCTATTGGAAATTTTTCGCATTCGCCAATTATTAATATTGACAAGCTTTTTTAATAGTTTTTCCTTCATAAGTACCGTATTTGTTTCCAAATTTCTATTAGAAATTGAGGAGGTGTGGAATTCAATGGATGAAAATCAACATCCGTTTGTCCATGTTTAACAAAATTTGATACAAATATAAAATTAGTATTCTGTAGTTCGTATAAGAGTTAGGTATTTTGATGGCTCAAGCAAATCAGAATACTACCTTTGTTGCAGCACACATAAAGGGGAAGATTTGAATAAATTGCATGGAAACAATCTACAGCATAAACTATAAAATCACGAAATCAATGAACGACAAAGCCTATCAGGCGTTAAAAGTATAAGCTAACTGTTCAAAATTAATTCGACCTCTTCCTTAACGTAAAGTAATACTTCTTCTACCATCCTGACACTTCCAATAATTAAAGGACAGCGTTGATGTAAAGCATTTGGTTGAATATCTAAGATTGGCAAAAATCCTGTACTGGCTTTACCCCCAGCCTGTTCAGCAATGAAAGCTAAAGGATTACACTCGTACATTAATCGAAGTTTTCCATTGGGATAGGTTGATGTTTCTGGATACAAGAAAATACCACCTTGAATTAAATTACGGTGGAAATCGGCTACTAAAGATCCTATGTACCTGGATGTATAGGGTCTTTGAGTTGCTGGATCCTGATTCTTACAAAATTGGAGGTATTGTTTGATTCCTGCTGAAAACTGATTATAGTTGCTTTCATTAATAGAATAAGTTTTCCCTAGTTCAGGAATTCGTAATTGCGGATGTGACAAGCAAAACTCACCGATCGAAGGATCTAGTGTAAAACCATTCACTCCTTTACCTGTGCTGTAAACTAACATGGTTGAAGAACCATAAATCACATAGCCTGCGGCGACTTGCTGCCGACCTGTTTGTGCAAAATCTTCATCCTGTAATTCTCCTGAAGGACTAACACGCCTATAAATTGAAAAAATAGTACCAACAGATACATTGGCATCAATGTTTGAAGAGCCATCCAATGGGTCAAAATAAACCATATATTTTCCATTGGGGTAGTGCGATGGACTACTGAGATCTAAACCATCTTCGTGTTCTTCTGAAGCTAAATAACAACATTCTCCCGCTTTTTTTAATATGTCAAGGAAGTAATAATCGGCAAATACATCTAATTTTTGTTGTTCTTCCCCTTGTATATTTTGACTTCCTTGTTTCCCAAGAATATCAGCCAATCCTGCCTTATTAACTTCTCGATGCACAATTTTAGCAGCCAAAGAAATGGATTGTAGAAGACGGGTAAACTCTCCTTTGGCTTGTGGAAATTGTGTTTGTTGTTCGGTGATAAATTGTTCTAATGTCTGAATACTCATATGATTCAATAGCTTAGCTATACTCAAATAGGATGAAAAAAAACTTATTTAACCAAAGTTTCTGCCGCTACAAATTGCTTGTAATTGGAATCAAACATACTTTTCAATTTTAAAGCCAGCTCATCGTAAGCTTCTTCGTTATCCCACATTTTTTTAGGATTCAACAACCTAGAAGGGATTCCAGGGCACTCCTTAGGGATATTTAATCCAAAAATAGGATGTTCCTCAAAACCAGCATCCCCCAAATGGCTGTTCATTGCCGAACGGATCAGTTGTCTGGTATAAGTTAATGAAATCCGTCGACCTACACCATATGGGCCAGCTACCCAACCGGTATTGACCAGCCAAACTTGAATATTGGGGTTGGCTTCCAATTTTTCCTTCAACATTTGCGCATAATGCATGGGATGAAGTGGTAGAAAGGCAGCTCCAAAACATGCAGAAAACGTCGCTGTAGGCGTTTTTACTCCTAACTCGGTTCCTGCCACCTTGGCGGTATACCCATTTAAAAAATAGTACATAGCCTGTTCTGCATTCAATTTTGATATGGCCGGTAAAATGCCAAAGGCATCAGCACTGAGGTAGAATATATGCTTAGGTTCTGCATCCTGACCCTTTGGATTGATATTCGTCAAATGATCAATAGGATATGATGCACGCATATTTTCAGTAATGTTGGCATTGTCAAAATCAACTTCCCTAGTTCCAGGTTTAAATAAGACATTTTCTACCAGTGAACCAAACTTAATCGCATTGTATATCTGAGGCTCTTGCTGTGCAGATAAACCAATAGTTTTGGCATAACAGCCCCCTTCAAAATTGAAAACTTCTTCCTCGGACCAACCATGTTCATCATCTCCTATTAAATAGCGACCTTCATCGGAAGATAAGGTAGTTTTCCCAGTACCTGATAAACCAAAAAATAGCGCTGTGTCTTTCTCTTTTCCTACGTTTGCTGCACAATGCATGGTTAACACCTTATGTTTCAAAGGGAGGTAATAATTAAGTGCACTAAATATACTTTTCTTAATTTCCCCAGTATACGCTGTTCCTATGATTAAAACAAGCTGCTTAGATAAATCGAGTAAAACACAGTGTGCTGTAGGCAAACCTAAATCTGCATAATCTGATACCTCCATCTTGGATGCTACTAATACAGTCCAATCGATATGTTTTTGTTCCTGCACATCGGTATTAATAAACATGTTGTGCACAAAAATATCTTGACAAGGCCCTTCGGTAACCGTTAATATTTCTTGGGCAAATTTAGGGTGATTGCATGCTTGCACCGTACGGATATACAAAGGAATATCTGAAAGGTATAAGCTCACTCGATGCAATAGTAATTCAAAAAGTTGACCGGTAATCGGTTTATTAACTTTTCCCCAATTTACAGTTTGAGCAGTTAATTCATCATGAACTAAAAAACGTGATTCAGGGCAACGACCAGTAAACTGCCCAGTTTGGAAACATAAAGCACCGCTGTCAGATAAGCTTGCTTCTTGATTACGGATTGCGTGTTCTACTAATTCTGGAACGGAAAGCTGGAAATACAATGGATCCAAGGGTTGTATACCCAAATTGGCCAATTGATTGCTAATTAATTTTGTCATATATAGGCTTTATTACGCTGACAAATCTATATATATTTTTAGCATAAAAAAATGAAAATTTAGCATATTGTATAAATTACACATATCTAAAACACTTATTTACAAGGATTTAAATTTAAAATTTTTTATAAAAAAATTTAGCTTGATTTCAATTAAAAAATTATCCAATAACAAAAACATAGTTTAAAGGAAATAGCAACATATTAGCCATCAACAATTGAAAAACAAGTATTTAATGCTTCAAATAATTATAATAAATACATTAAAAAAGTAGATTGTTTGATTTGCTAAAACTTTAAGATAATATTTATTTATAAAATGACAAAATAGGTTTATCTAGCGCAACAATTAGGATTATCCACTTTTTATAAGTTCCAATTGAAATTTACTTGATAAACTATTGCCGTTACAGGGATGTTAATTGGAACTTTCACGGATCTTGTTCGTTTTTTACCGACTGAAATAGAAACGAGATCCGAACAAGATCCGCACGAGATCCTTAGAAGAACAAGCTAAAACCTTAATAAATGGCCTGGTTAAGACGGTCGTGGGAAGGAAACTTTAAGCATATTTACAGTCAAAACAATCCTATAAGGCAATAGAGGTATACTGGGTTTAAATAGCTGCAAATGGACTTAAGCCGTATAAAACAGCAGTCTTCAGCTTTTGAATTCGTTAAACAAATGTCATAACTTCTATTTCTCTAAGGATTTTTATCATTCCTAAGTCATTTCCATGGATTTCAATTTTTTAATTTGAAATATTTACCTGTTATTTGCATTACTTTTTGAACAAATAGATAAAATAGTCAAAAAGTAATATTATGAAAACATACATACTACGCTTTACATTCTTTCTCCTATTGAGCTTACAGCTTCCCCTTGTTTGGGCACAGCAAACCCTGCATATCACTGGAAAAGTATTCAATGCAGACAGCTATGAGCCTATACCTTATGCTACGGTAACCGTGTTGGGTGGAGATAAAAATTTGAAAACGACTACGAATGCCAATGGAGAATATACGATGAACATACCCAACAGCGCTAAAGCGATAAGAGTAAGTTCCATCGGTTTTTCTGCAGAGGAATATCCATTAAATCAAGATCCACAGCAAAACATTCGCGTGATGTTATTTCCATCGAACAGTATCGAGGAAATCGTGGTTACAGCGCCAAGACGTTTAAAATATTCCAACAAAAATAATCCAGCAGTTGAGTTAATCCGAAAAGTAGTTGAACATCGCGATGAGAATAGACTTACGGGTCAAAAGCTTGCAGAATTTGATCAGTATGAAAAAATAAGTTTAGGCTTAAGTAATCTAGATGCGAAGTTTAAGAATAAAAAGATATTTAAAAAATACCAGTTTTTATTCCAAGAAGACGATAGCACGAACAGTGGCAACAATTTTCTATTACCAGCGTATATGGAGGAGAAATTCTCCAAAGTGTATTACCGAAAGGATCCCAATGCGAAAAAACAATACATTCTTGCTGAACGAAAAGCAGAATTTGACCCTAAATTCGTTGATAATGATGGACTAAGTAAATATTTTAATCGATTGTACGATGAGGTTGAAATATACGATAATAACATTCATATTTTAACGAATCAGTTTTTGAGTCCAATAGCGAATTCAGCCCCTACATTTTACCGGTATTACATTACAGATACGATTAAAACAAGTCAACCTTATTTGGTAGAATTAAGCTTCTTCCCTAGGAATAAAGCAGATTTATTATTCAAAGGGAAGTTATACATTACCCTAGATGGACAATATGCAGTTCAACGTGCTGAAATGACGGTAAATGACGATATCAATTTAAATTTTGTACGAGATTTAGCTATCGAACTGGCTTTCAAAAAAAATGATGATCAAAAATACTACCTCAGCAAATCCAGTTTAGGTATCGACTTTTCCATTACCGACAAAGGCAAGGGCATCAAAGGAAAACGCGTGGTATTAATAGATAAATATCAAAATGGCATCGAACGTCCTGATAGTATATACCAGGTTCCTGACAAGTATGTGGTGAACCAAGAACTTGTAAAACCTAAAACTGAAGAAGAGGAAACTTTATGGGCTAATATGCGTTTAGAGCCTTTACAGACCTCTGAAAAGATAATCTATGAAAATATAGACAGTTTACAGCAAATGCCTTCATTTAGGACCTTTATGGACATTTCTACCTTGATTTTTTCAGGCTACAAACAAGCTGGGCCATTGGAAATAGGACCTGTAAATACATTTTATTCGTATAATCCGGTGGAGGGCTTTAGGTTACGTGTAGGTGGAAGAACCACCGACCGCTTAAGCAAGCGATTTTACATGGAAGGTTATGGTGCATATGGCTTTGAAGACCAAAAATGGAAATATTTTCTTAGCGGAACGTACTCATTAAATAATAAGTCCATCTATAAATTTCCACAACATTATGTGCGAATTTCTGCATCATACGACACCAAAATTCCAGGACAAAACTTAGAATTCATCCAAGAGGATAATGTTTTATTGTCTTTTAAACGAGGAGAAAATAAAAGTTATTTGTACAATGAAGTTTATCGCTTAGATTATAAAGTCGAATTCAGCAATAATTTCTCCGTAAATGCTGGATTGGCTACCTGGAAACAGAACCCAGCTGGGGTATTAGCCTTCCGCTTACCGCAATTAAATGGTGCATTCAAGCAATTGAATGAAATGAAGAATACGGAATTTAATATAGGTTTTCGCTATGCTCCAAATGAGGAATATTTTCAAGGAAAATTGTATAGAACTCCCATCGTTAATCAATATCCGATACTTAGTTTCAACTATGCTGCTGGGATAAAAGACTTGTTTGGCGGTGAAAGTGCATACCACAATTTTACAGCTGGCGTATTTAAACGCCTATACTTATCGCAATTGGGCTATGCTGATATCAATGTAGATGGAACTTATATTCTAGGAGATAATTTATCGTTTCCAGTTTTAAATATTCACCGGGCCAACCAAACGTATGCCTATCAGTTGCAATCTTACAACCTCATGAATTTCATGGAATTCATTTCGGACAAGCATGCTTCTTTAAATGTGCAGTATTATATGAATGGTTTCCTATTCAATAAAATCCCTTTACTTAAGAAACTAAAGCTACGGGAGGTTTTTAGTTTTAAAGGTGTTTATGGAAGCTTAAGAGCTAGTAATAATCCATCCTTAAATAATAACATATACGCTTGGCAAGTCAATAATGAAGGCCAACAAACTTCTTATACTTTTGGAAATAAACCGTACATGGAGGCAAGTGCTGGTGTAGCAAATATCTTTAAAATCTTACGTGTGGATGTCGTGAAACGACTGAACTATTTAGATCATCCGGATGCACCAGCATGGGGTGTTCGTGCAAGGGTAAAATTTGATTTTTAGACTAAATAAGGTAGCGGATAGGTTTTTTTTGCTATCTCCTTTGGAACGAGGTCTTCCGAGGCTTTGTGCAGCCGGATACGGATGTTTTGGAAAAAGAGGAGCTATTTAGACTCCGTATCGGTTCTAAATAAGTGCTGAACTTAATCATTTTAAAATCTAGCTTTCCTTAAGCTGTATGTTTAAGTTGATGTTTGCGGAAAAACCGTGTTTTAATCAGCTTTTCTTCAAAAAATATTTGCAATAAACTTTTGTAAGACTTACATTTGTGTCGTTATTAATATGAAGATCACTTGCACATACCATCACTGTTTTCATCATCGCCATTGCGGCGATAGATAATAGTATTGGCTTTTACGTAAAGCAAGTTTTTCCCTTGGATCTTATAACAACATATTAATAAAATACACACACAACAAAAACCGATATTTTGAAAAATCTTAAAATTGCTATCCAGAAATCGGGTAGGTTAAATGAAAAATCAGTACTTCTTCTTAAAAATTGCGGATTAGACTTCGAAAACTATAAAAGTTCATTAATAACACGCGTTTCCAATTTTAACTTGGAAATTTTATTTCTTAGGGATGATGATATTCCGGGTTATGTGGAACAAGGTATTGCAGATTTAGGGATTGTTGGTGAGAATGTGATTGATGAAACCCAATCTAAAGTACAATATCTACAACGTTTAGGATTTGGTAAATGTACATTAAAATTAGCTATACCAAAGGATTCAGCAATCGAGCGATTGGAAGATTTGAATGGAAAATCTATCGCGACCTCCTACCCTAACATCTTACAGCAATTTTTAAATGAATACCATATTCAAGCAGCTATCCGTGAAATCTCCGGTTCGGTAGAAATTGCACCTGGATTAGGCTTGAGCGATGCAATTTGCGATATTGTTTCTACTGGAGGAACATTGAAAAGCAATGGTTTAAAACCATTTGTTGATGTTCGTCATTCTGAGGCTATTCTAATAGGTCGTGAAGGATTGGAAGAGAATCCAATAATCTGCGAATTATTACAACGTATACAATCGGTTTTGAGAGCCAAAGAAACGAAGTATGTGGTATTGAATGTAGAAAAGAAAAATCTAAGCCAAATCACGGAATTATTGCATGGGGTAAAAAGTCCTACAGTAGTGCCATTGGCTGAAGAAGGTTGGGTTGCTGTTCATACTGTTATTTCAGAAGATGACTTTTGGGATAAAATCAACAAATTGAAGGCTGCAGGTGCACAAGGCATTGTAGTTATGCCTATTGAAAAAATTATTTTGTAATATGCTGAAATCTTATTCTTATCAAACACTATCTGCCGAGGAGATTCAGCAGCTAGTGAGCAGAAATACGGATCCTAATCATGCCATTCAAGATACGGTTCACCAGATTATTCAAGAAGTTCAAACGAATGGAGATGCTGCTTTGCTCAATTATGCCAAGCAATTTGATAAGGTTAATTTAGACCGCTTGTTTTTAGATAAGGAAGAAATCGAAGCCTTATCGATGTCTATTTCTCGCGACCAAATGCGCGCGCTGGAAATAGCTTTTCAAAATATATACAAATTCCACCAAACCCAATTACGTAAGGAACGTACAGTGGAAACGATGCCAGGAGTAAAATGCTGGCGAGAAGCGAGAGCCATAGAAAAGGTAGGCTTATATATCCCTGGTGGATCTGCTGTGCTACCAAGCACCTTATTGATGCTGGGTATTCCTGCTCGAATTGCCGGTTGTCGAGAAATTGTTGTTTGCTCGCCCCCACAACACCATGGAAAAATTAATGGCTTTGTAGCTTATTGCCTAAAGCTGTTGAAAATTGAAAAAATTTATTTGGCAGGCGGAGCTCAAGCTGTGGCTGCCATGGCCTTTGGTACGAAGAGCATTCCAAAAGTGAATAAAATATTTGGTCCTGGAAATCAATTTGTCACAAAAGCGAAAAGCTTGATTCAAGGAATGTGCGATGTGAGTATTGACATGCCCGCAGGTCCTTCGGAAGTCTTGGTAATCGCAGATGAATCGGCAAATCCGGCCTTTGTGGCTGCGGACCTTTTAGCGCAAGCGGAACATGGCATAGATAGTCAAGCTGTATTGGTTTGCACGAGTGAGGAAATTGCCTCTGCAGTGAATGTAGAATTGACTGCTCAATTGGCGGTACTCCCGCGTAAAGAATTAGCGGAAAAAGCTATTTTAAATTCCTATGTTGTTTTGGTTAATAGTTTACAAGAGGCTATCGCATTTTCCAATAGCTATGCTCCAGAACACTTAATATTGGAAACGGATCAATGGAATTCGTTAACGCATTTGATTCAAAATGCAGGTTCTGTATTTTTAGGACATTTAACGCCTGAAAGTGCTGGGGATTATGCTTCTGGAACTAATCATACCTTACCTACTTCGGGTTATGCTAAATCCTATTCAGGGGTATCTGTGGATTCTTTTGTGAAAAAAATCACCTTTCAACACATCAGTGAGCAAGGTTTGGAACAGATTGGATCGACCGTGGAAATTCTTGCTGAATTGGAAGGATTGCAAGCGCATAAAAATGCAGTGAGTATTCGAAAGAAAAATAAATAATTTTGATTTTGATCAAAAAAAATAGAGGAAATAATTTTATCCTCTATTTTTTTGTTTTGAATTTATTTCTTCTTCTTTTTCTTTTTAGCAGATTTACCCACTATTTTGGTATAAATCTCTTTGATGGAATCTTTGATTTTCTCTAAGACTTTTTCTTCCGATTTCGGCGTAGATTTTTTCTTATCTTTTACTTCTGCTGCTTTTACTTTCTTCGCCTTCTTATCTTTTTTGACTTTTTTATCTGCTTTCTTTTGATCTTTTTTCTTGTCAGAATCTTTGGCCTTTTGATCTTTTTTCTTATCAGAATCCTTGGCTTTTTTAACTTTCTCTTGATCAGCTTTTAAGTCTTTTTTCGTAGGAACTTCCTCTTTATAGGATGCTTCTTTTTCAATCTTAGCTTTTTCTACTGCTGCTGGAACTTCTTTCTCTTGAGCTTTTTCAGCTTTGACTACAGGTTTTACGGCAGTTTTTACTTGCTTCACTGCTGTAGGTTTTACGGATTTTGAAGTTGTTTTTGCAGTGACTGCACTGGATGCTACTTTCGGCTCAGCTGCCTTCGCCACTGTAGTTTTTGTTGCATCAGCGTTTGCTACTGTGGCTACTGTTGCCTTTGCTGCTGGTTTAACTGAACCGGTTTTCGCAGCTGGTTTTACTGCTACTTTTGTCGTATTGCCTGGTTTACGCCCTCGGGTGCTTAGAGGTTTTGTCGTGGACTCAGTTGTACTGCTTTTGGCAGTTTCTACTTTTGGACTCTCTGCAACGACTGCAGCTTCTTTTTTTACAGGGGCAGGTTTTGCTGTTGATGCTTTAACCGTGGTTGTTTTTGGACTTGCTGAACTTGCTGTTGTAGATTTTGTTGCTGCTGGCTTTGCTGCTGCTGGTCTTACTGTTGTAGATTTTGCTGCCGCTGGTTTTACAGCTACTTTTTTTACTGCTGCTGGTTTAGCCGCACTAACAATCTCCTTTTTCTCTACTGTGGGTTCTGGGGTACCGCCTGTTGTTTTTGTATTTTCTGCCATAATTATTTGATGATTAAGGTAGTCTATTGCTAATTGTTATCTTGGTAATTTGTTGTTTTCCCTAATTATTTTGTTATTTATCTTAAAAATCTAATCTTTAAAAATTGAGTTTTTATGGATTAAAATGAATTCTAAACTATTGATAAATATAGACTATACCATTTTTCTACTTTTATGTATAATATGAATATAGCAAATATGTTTCCAAAAATCGTTAGGATTTAAACGTTTTTAGTTTCTTGTAGTCAATGTTATTGTTTACTTTTGTCAACTAACATAATGGGGTCGACCGGAATTGACAGGGTAGCGATGGTTATGTAAGCATGCAGTGCATTGTGAGTCTAGCACTTTAATCTGAACTTTCACACTTATAATTGGCGAAGAAAACTACGCCTTAGCTGCTTAAGTTAGACTTAACATAGCTATTTGTCCCGTTAAATCCTGTTCTTTGGTTTAACATTAGGGGCATCGAACTTTAGAACTGGTCATGGCGATTCTGCTAAGTCATGACGAGACCCAGCAGATACGGAGAACGGTATAGGTCTGCAACTCACCTTCCCTCCCCCGACAACTAAAGAGAAGCTAAGCATGTAGAAAGCGTAAATCATACTACGTTTGGACGAGGGTTCGAATCCCTCCGGCTCCACCCGAGGGGATTGAAGACATTTCAGTCCCCTTTTTTGTGACTTTCAACAAATTCAATTCGTTCATTTTCAATATATTACGATTAAACAAAGGATTGATTTCGAGAGTTCGATAGCTCCCATTATCGATGATGAGACCCAAATTGAACACCCTTGAAAGTAGCGTACGCTTATCTATGACATTCGATGATTCGTAAAGTTTCGATAGATCTGAGAGTTTATTTAGCTCCGAATTCAGGACCTTTTTTAGCTTGTCTTTGTCTTTTCCGTAATCAAATTTATTGAGTTTTAGCGTTTGTATTTTTTGCGTTAGATCGCTATGCCATCTGGAATAAGTCTCCTGATTAATACTGTTATTGAT
This sequence comes from Sphingobacterium sp. HJSM2_6, assembly GCF_049316305.1. Lineage (NCBI taxonomy): Bacteria > Pseudomonadati > Bacteroidota > Sphingobacteriia > Sphingobacteriales > Sphingobacteriaceae > Sphingobacterium > Sphingobacterium sp. HJSM2_6. The sequence goes on along the minus strand of NZ_JBMOXB010000008.1, from coordinate 99,055 downwards.
CCATTTCTCTTCAACCGATCTTAACTTACTTTCTGCCACAGCTAGCTCCTTATTTCTACTTGCATTACCCTCTTTTTCTGTTTTTAAATTCTGATCTAAAATACTTGTTGCTAAGTCGCGAATTTCTTGAATAAGATCCGTTGGAATACTAATTAATTTTAAAATCTCCATCAATTGTTGATGGGCTTTGATAGCACTAATATTGTTATGTTTTGACGTTAACCGACAGCGATAGTAATAATAATATTGACCAGTTTTTCCTCGCGATGCCGCACCTGTCATGAACCGCCCACAATGACATTGTAACAATCCACGCAATGGAATGTCTTCATTTAAGGTAACAACAGTTCGCACTTCCTTACGAAATTTTTCTTGCACTTGGTTCCAAGAATAGAGATCGATAATAGGTTCTGCATTTTTTATTGGAAACATTCCCCCTGGATTATTTTTCCAAGCTTTTACTTTTTGGAAACCACTGTAAAGAGGATTCTTTAAAATTCGATTAATGCAGGAATTACCCGTATGTGGAAATCCCTGAGAAACTGCAATTTCTTGAATCTTATAAATAGGAACATCCTTTAAAAATAAGTCGTAAATTAAGCGTATTACCTGCGCCTCCTCTTCTTCTATCACCAATTTCATGTCACGTTCACGCCTAATCTTTTCATATCCATAAGGAGCTGGTCCGCCATGGATATATTTTCCTTTAATGGCCTTTGCTGAATAGATCCCCCAGTTGATATCATTTTGTCTTTTGATATTTTCTGAGTCTCCCAAAAGAAATTCTAGGCCCATCATAAAATAAGAACTGTGATCGGTAACATCATAGACCATGCTCCGGCCAGCACTGACTATTTTTATCCCATATTCCTTCTGAATTTTCATGACCATATTGATTGCATCGCCCGTTATACGGCTAAATCGCGTCAATTCAGAAACAATCAGGTAATCGATTTCCTGATGATTCTTTTTGATAAATGAAAACAAAGCCTTTACATCGGGACGATCAAATGTCTTAGCGCTATATCCCTCATCTCGGAAAGTATCAATTATTTCAACATCCGCACTATCTGTCCATTGCGAAGTAATAAAATCCTGCCGTTCGATGCTATGGCGACTTTGGTCATAGTTACTGAACCTTAAATATCGAATTCCCTTTTTCATAATAGACAAATAATAGATTTGTTAAAAATTTAATAATTAATCGGAAATTTCCCGATTTTACATCAATTAATTGACAGATTTAACTGTGCCATATAATTATTCAAACTTTAATTGCATGATCAGTTCCAAAAAATAGGATTTTGACCAAATAGCTAGTTTTTTGCTTTCTGGAATAAATTTGATAATATCTTCTTTGACCGTTTCCATAGTAACAGATTCAATACGGTTCCTTAACAACTCAAGGAACTCTTCTTGATGTATTGTTGAATTTGTCCAATCCCCTGTATCCTGAGCTCTAGCTAGAAAATGATCCAGATTCAGAGGGATTCCTTTTCTGATGTACCATTCCAGGTCATACCAATCTCTTCCCTTCACTCTATTTTGCCATTTACGAAACAATAAGGCATGCATTTTTCCTGCAAATAAATTAGGCTTTGTAAAGCATTTGACATAAAAAGAATAGGGTTTGAGCAATAACTTCTCTTCCGTTTCGAATCGCAATAGAGGTTGACGGTCGACTTCTAACTTGATTTTAAGACCAACCATAGCCCCTAGACCCGCATCAAGTACCATACCTTCAAGAACTAGTTCCCTCCAAACGGTTTCTGGTTTTAAAAATGCAGAATCTATCGAAGTTCCCTTTAGTTTTTTCTTTTCTTTAATACTAACCTGCAAGCCAACAGTAGCAAACTCCTCCACTAATCCCTTGAAATATGGTTCTAAAGAGAAATTTGGATCGCTTTCTAATAAAGAAAAGTCTAAATCTTCAGAAAACCGATCCAATCCATAAAATATCCGCAAAGCTGTACCTCCATAAAAGGCAGCTTTTTCAAAGAAACCAGATCGTTGAAGACCAGCTAAGGACACCTCTTGCATAATCTCTCGAAGAGCTGAGAAAGCCTGCTCTTGATTCTTCGGTTCATAGGAAGCTAGCCATTCCTTAATCATCATATCTGTAATGTTTTTAATAACCATCCTAAACTCTGCTTCTTTGGTGAAAAAGCAAGCCAACTCTCCATCATTGCCACGTCCAATGATGAAAGCTGTTCCTCATCCATTCGTAGATCTTCAAATAAAAATGATTTTGTTTGAGGCAAACTTCTCAATAAAATTCCTGAAGTGAGGATAATTCGATCAAACAACGCTTTTTCTGGACAAGCCATAAGAACAGTTTGCCTTTCCGTCAACCGGACACTTTTAATTCCTAATGAGTAGTAGTTTTTCGAAACATGGTAATAGCGAAACCGACCAATCGGCGTCTCATAATACTTGGCTATTTTTGTCGTACAGGAAAGTACTTCAAAAACCTTCTCAGGAATCATTCCCCAATAGGAAAGCGCAGAATCCGAAGATACATAACTTGGACCCCAAAGATGGTTGGCAATTAATTTATCATCCGGTAGATCAACACGCAAGCTAGGTCCTGGAATATAAAAACCATTCTTTAAATGGACCAAGTTCCCTTGCTTAATCATTTCACTGATCTTGTCATTTGGACGTTGATAGCCATCTAACAGACTCAGAAGGATCTGTCGGGTGAGCACCTCTTCACGGTAATTCAGTAAAGAATCTTCAATTTTCATGTTAAATATTTACATAAAAATCGGAATAAAACCGATTTAAACAAAATTATTTAACATTTATTTACGTTTAATGGCTCTTTTATCTGCCCATATTCCTTGAGGGGTATTTATATAACTCCGTAATACATTGCTGACTATAATATCCGCCAATAGATTAACGATTTTTAAACGTTCTGTTTCCAACGGATGAATTGTCGTAACGTTGGATTGTACCGATATTGTTCCTTTATTCTTTTTAATTGATTCATTCATCACGCTGCCTCCCACAAAAAATGCTGCCTTTCATTAATTGACAAAGACAGCATCATTTTTCTTATTATATATTTATCTCTTTTACTCCAATCCTTCTCCAGATAAGATTATACAACTCGGCTTATTTCGATTATATGAAGGATAATATTGGAGATATCCAAAACCATGTAAATCTCCTAGGCATCCATAATATGTACTCGATGCTCGAATCTTAGCTTTAGGCATAATTTGCCTACAATAAACGTGAATCACCTCAGGCTTGCCACATTCCATCCAATACATCCATATTGCAGTATAAATTGCAATATGAGTGGAACCCATCCGCCCATCGTTCGTAATCTTACCCATAAACCTGGAAATCAGCTGCACTCCATTGCACGAATCCATGCAATTATCCCAAAGACTGTTTCACTTTTTTCTTGGATGGCTTAAGGCTGGATTCTCCATCTATTGCAGTTCCCTGCTTTACCTTAGCTGATTTCTTTTCATCTAATGCTTGTTCTTTTCGTTGATGATGAGGTATGGACTGGCTTATCTTTTTAAAGTTTGTGTCATAGATATTGACGGATTTATATTGGGGGTTTGCTTCCACAAAGACCTTCACACTTTCATCGCCTTTCTGGATATTGACTGCATGGAGATTTCCTTTTTTGAGCGAATCGAGGAAATCTTCTCGATACTGTAAATTCGTGTATTGCTCAATATTATGTTTTTCTACTTCCTTATTTAAATCATATCCATAATTTTCATGATACTGATTCATCTTAAAATTTCCATGGTTATCAGTCTGCTTAAAATCCAATTGAATCCAGGCTTTATAGCCTTCCCCTTTTTGATTGATTAATTCTTTGTAAACAGAGCGTCCACTGAGTAAATTATAAGCCTCCTTCATGGTAATATTATTTCCCTTATGGATATAAAACTGCTGACTAAGGTCCGTACTGTTTCCTGCCTTTTGCAGCTCCATTTTATAGGAGTTGAAAAAATAAAGATCCGTTTCTTTGGACTTATTGAAATTCAGGGTTGCTTGCAAATAGTCCTGCTGGTATTGGGCATGATATTGGAGAGTGAAATTCTCCTTACCCTGCAATATTGACTCTTTGAGCTCATTCTCCAGTCCTTCACCAAACCCCGTAAACTTTACTTGATCACGTAGGTATTCAAAATTCTTGTTGTTCATCTTTACAATTTTTATTCGTTGATTAATTTTGCCTTAATAAGATCTTTATTACCAAGTCTCATGCGGAAATTGCGCCCCCCATTCTTTTCCTTTACTTCTAAGATCAAATGTTTTTTATCAGCTAAAGTAAACTTGGGTAATACGCAGACTATTCGCCCCGAGCTAAAGCTTGATACACTCTCGGGCTGACCTTGCATGTTGATTGGATTCAGTTCAATCTCTTGAAAGGCCGTGCGCTTAAGCTGTTTATTATCGCAAACAAAAAAGCGTATGTCATCTAATTGATATTCTAATGCGCTCTCATTGGATAGCAAAAGCACCAAATAGAATAAGTTTTTTTGGACGTAAAGCCCCTCAAGATTCATAGTGACACCAAATGCCCTTTCTCGCTTTATAGCCTTTTGGCCACTGAGTTGTTTGACAAGCCTAATATTGTTTTCTAATATGGCTTCATCAACCGCGAATTTTTTCCCTTTGAAATCCTGCTTTTTCGAAGCTTCCAATACCACAACATTCAACACATCTGGATTTTTCGCATAACTCAACAGAAAGGAATGCAACTTTCCGTCTCCAGTAATGACCGAAAGATTGGTGGCTTCAAAGTCCGCTTTAGCCGATTTTACCTGAAGAATATGATCTGCACCCTCAGCCTTACGAACCAAAATATCCCCAGTGCCAAGGTCTACTCCACGGATTGTATATGGAAATACGATGTTTGTAGTTTTGCTATCGCTGACGGTAAGATTTGAGGTACTAATATCTTGCCCCATAAGCGTTGTTAATCCACAAAGGTTAAACAACAGAAATGCGCTAGCCATTTTGTTAATTGTCGATTCTTTTACATTCATGATTTCTTTGTTTTATTTTTGTTTAAGTAGTACACGATAGCCATCTTTTAAAGTCACTTTAACCGTTTTAACTTGAAGGCTTAGCAGCCTTTTTGCAGCCCCAATACCAGCATCAACGGCTTTGGCCGAAAGAGACTCATCCAGACTGCTCATATTGACGCTTTGAATTCCTTGATCGATCGAGCCTTTACCGACGTCTTTAATACTAGATCCTGGAATAAAGACCCCAGCAATTCCGTCAAGATCATAAAGCTCTAAATCAACAGGGAGGATGGATTGTCCTAATCGAACTGTATTGATTTTAACATGTAACCGATCACCTTGTAGACTGACTACACCATTTAGAAAATGGTTTGCTTCCACAAGTTGTCCCCCCAATTCAACATCTTCGCATAAGGAAAGCTTTAATGTGGAACCACTAACAAGGGTTTGCTCTCCATGGACCTCAGCGAGGATAGCATTGTTTTCCTGCAGAACTGCAACTTTAGAATCAACAAGTCCATAAAAACCACTTCCTGAAGCCTGAGAACTGCTGTCTCCATTTAAGGCATTCGCAATGCCTACTTTCCTACGTTGAACTTGATATACTGGGGGTATATGGGCTAGATTATTTTCTTTGATGGCTTGCTGTATTCTTTCAGGATGTTGGATATCAATAATTTTATCCAACATACCTGATAGCTGCTGCATTTCTGGGTCTTCAGAACCACCTCCATTGATCTGATTCATCAATAGCTGCAATCGGTCAACATCAGAAGGCTCCTCTTTTTCATTTGGATCCCTTAGGCTAAGTTTTCCGTCCGTTGCATCAGTAGGTTCCTCGTTCGTAAGTTGATGTTGCAACACTTCTAGTCGATTTTGAAGGATCAATGCACGGTCATCCAAATTGCTTTGCATTACATCAGGATAGGAACCGCTCATTTCTCCGTCGCGAATTCCTCCTCCAAGACTGTCGGGAATGAAGAAATCAAACGAAGTTTTCCTAACTCCTTGCCGATCGTATTGATCTTCAGAAGGGAAAGCTGCATACAGATCCATTTTGTCTAGTTCTTTATTTTGAGAGAGTTCAGCCTGAGGAACCGCCAATAAAGGTCGATTGCTTATAGAATCCGCTTTAATCTGCTCATCATCAATTATCCTATCCCAGCCCCAATAACCAATCGTAAATAAGGGCAGAACAATTATAGGGAGTGCAAACATTACTGTTCGCTGCTTTCTAGTAATGTTAATTTTTTTTAGTCTATTCATATTTTATATTTTTTGGTTAAACATTTCACAAGAGATCAAAACGGATAAATTACTTTATCAAATGAGATGCTATCCTGGAGTGGAATCCAGGTTTCCATCGGTTTTGGTGATGGACCAATGGAGTGTAATGAAGAATCAACAAAGCTGAATGTTATCGTTAGTTCATTAGAAAAAAAAATTAAATTGACCATTACAGTTACATGGATGCAAAAGGAAATGATCCAAACGAATGTTAAGGCAAGGACTGGCCTAAACTGAATATATTTAACTATTCTAATGACCATTTGGGATAAAACCGCATTGCTTTTTAAATTAGAATAATTTCCAACTACAGCCACACTATTGCCATTTAGCAAATCATTGATTACAACCATCTTTCATCAATTTCTTTTTTCCTTACTGAGTTCCTTATTCTCCAATGTTTTCCACCCCTCGATTAACAGTCCATGTGGATTTTGATCTGACCTTGCAATCTCCCGAAGGGAACCTTCGGTGATGAGCGACCTGGTAACAATACTGCTGGATCGAGTGATAATTTGTTTTCCAAAAAAACGGAACCTCATCGATCGATATTCGATAGATAACAATACACTGTCTGCTTCCAGAGTTTGGCTGACATTTCCAGTAATCAAACCAGAATAAAAACCTCCCTCCATGAGGTCCGAGTAGACCCGCTGAGCACTTTGATCCGCTAAATAAAGAGCCTTACGAATATGCTTTCGATTGGCTTTTTCATCAGGAACCAAGGAAAAAAAAAGTTGATGAAAGGTCTCAACATGGTTTCTACATTCAGACGACAGGTTGTCTCTTCGGTTACTAGCGTAGGCTTCCATCACTTTGCCTTGCGATAGCACATAAATCCGTTCCTGTAGTCCATTTACAGCCCTGAAACTTTTATGTATTGCAAATACACTCAACAATAAACTACCGCAAACCGTGATCAAGCTAAACATTCGCACATGGCGAAACGCCCGATCCAAATTCTTTATACTTCCAAACATCACTTTCCTCCCTTTATTTTTTCAAATCTCCTTTAGCAAACAATTATTGTTCACCATAATCCAATTTATTTCAATTTTTCAGCCATATAGGAATCACCATTTTTACCATTGGAAAAATAAGGATCCGATTGGTTCTGGCCCGACATATCCTGCGTCATCTTATTGTGAGCGGAACCCATAGCATCGATGACCATACCACCCGCAGCAGCACCACCCGTAAGGATAACTTGGGTAGACTTCGAAAATAGACTGCCAATTTTTTGACCTAAAACGGAACCCCCACCAGCATGAACGATATAGTTGGCAACTGAAGGAACACTGAAATATCCAACGATCCCTATGATTAAAAATACCAGGTAGGCCAAATCCGTTCGGCTAAAAAAGGTATCCCCTTGTTCCCCAATTTGCTGAAGATCTAGCTTTAACATATTTTCCTGAATCTTTCCCAAGATCCCTCCAAAAACGTTCGCTACCGGTAACCAAAGAAAGATATTGATGTATCGTGCGACCCAAACCGTCAAGGTATGTTGAAAACCATCGAACACGGCAATTCCGAAGACCAAAGGTCCCAAAATAGAAAGCACTACCAGTTGAAAGGTTCTCAGGGTATTGATACAGAGAGCCGCAGCCTCAAAAAGAATCTGTAGCACCTCGCTCAACCATTCCTTAACGGAATTCCTGAAATTATAGGAAACCTTAGCCATGGCAAACTTGATATCATTTCCAATACCATCCAACATACCCTCTTCTTCCGGGTGCTCTCCATGCGTATATTTATACCATTTGTCGCAATCGCCCTCTCCTGTACTTCCTACGTACATCTGCCAAGTATTTGTTTCTTTAATTGACCGCTCCTTTTGCTCTAGCAACTTTTCTATTGCTTTATTGGAATCTTTGACCATAGATGAACTAACCGTAACAACAGGCTGCATCACGCCATTGATTAAGCCCAAAACCGATGGGAAAATTGCAATACAGAAGCCGATGACAAAGGGACGCAATAACGGATAAAAATCGACAGGATCTGCATTGGCAATATGTCGCCAGATCCTCGAACCAATGTACCAGATAGCAGCAAACCCCGCAATGCCTTGTCCAACGCCCATCAATCGACCGCACAATGGCATCATTTCCTGATATAACTGCTCCAAGATGGAATGCATGCTCTGCATTTCCTGAGCAACACTCTGCGCTTGGATGGCCCTAGGAAACAAACCTATCATAATCAACATGCTAACAACAACGCCTTTCTTCCTCATAACTATTGCTCTTGATTGACACCATACTGTTTACGGATGGATTTACTATCCATCAATTCCCTTTTCCGCTGAAAAAGCAAAATCTTTGCATCGTCTAGAAAATGTTTAAGAAATTGCACCTTTTCCCCCATAGTTTCATAAATGCCATTAATGGCATCCAAACGTTCAGGATCTTCCATGCTTAACACCTGATCCGTAAGGATCATCAGTAGCTCATCCATATTTTCATAGGATTCTTGAAGTAGATTTTTAAGGACGCTAAACATGTATTTTTGCTCCACTTCATTGAGCAGACTTTTCAGGCTTATATGTGCTTGAAACGATCGTATCGTCGCTAGGATGCTGATTTGCATACCGATAATCTTGCCAATCTTGTGATACTTTTTCACTTCAGGACTTACGCGCAGAAGCTCATCAAAAAAAGTCTTATGTAGCGTAAAATTGCCTTCAGTAAGATCCTTAACTGTACGATATCCGCCATTTAGGATATCATAACCCTGCTTCATCTGTTTAAGGATTTTCTTAAATTGGGCTAGTTTTTCTACATTGAGTAATAGCTGCACCACCTCCGTAGATTGTCCCTGTACAGTGCTCACCGGCATTACCCATACCATAATATATAACCCATAAATCAAGATTAATTTCATAAGTGAATAGTTTAATGATGTAGACTTTTCATGATCAGTAGTTCCTTGAGTGCAAGATTTCTATTTTTGATCAGCATAGACACCTCTTGTTCGAGCGCTAAAAGGGAATGGTAGTGGCGCTGCACTTCTTGATGCACGCCCTGCAACTGTTCCAACCTTAATTTATCCGACATGGATAGCTTATCTTCAAGTAGCAAAACCAACATTTCCTCCATCGAATCATAGCCCTTATCGACAATAAGACTCCTTAACTTAATGACATAGGCTCGTTCATCAGCCGACAATCTTGGACTGCCAACCAACTTGTTGAGCCTTCTTTCAGCATTCATCAGTTGTGTTTGCATAGCAATGCTCTGCTCCACCTTTCCAAATCGGCGTACATACGGATTAATATCTTTTAGCGTTTGAAAAAACAGGCTATGAAGGTCCAATTCTCCTCGCTTTAGATCTGAAATAACCCCCATTCCTGTCTTAAAAACACGATAGCCTTTACCCAATAGTTTCAAATAGGATTGATTAGCTAGGATTTGTGTCATAAGGTATTCTTTTTGGGTCTTCTTCTGCTTGAACCATTCCTTAAAGGTTTGCCCTTGGCCAATCTTTAGCATAAGGGTCAATAAACAAGCACTCATCAAGATTTTTTTCATAAGCCTATCGATCTTATGGAAGATTATATAGCCTCTTGATTCGCAACACTTCATCACTCGATTGGCTGCGTTGCAAACTTAAAAGCATATTCTGCTGATTAAATTGCAGTAGGTTTCTATAGTTCTCCTCAACTTTATTTGCCGTTTTATTAATGTATTCCAGTCGCTCAGCATCACTCATTTGAAAGGTATAGGACTGAACCAAGGCTGTGATTTCGTCAATATTTTTTAAGCTCTCATCCAGCATCCCTCCATATACTTTGGCCATATATTGAATTTCCTCCGCCCCAAAATGACAATCGTTTTTTAAGATTTGCCAGGTCCGCTGAAAGGCCCTAAACATCTTTACCTGTTTATCTGAAATTTCCTTGACTTGCTTAAATTGCAGTAAAACCGACTTTACCTTCTTCAAGGAACTATAGTATGTGGTAAACTGCTCCTTTTGATTGGAGCTCCATTGCGCAATTTCATCCAACTTGGTTTTCGACAGGATATTTTCGATCGACTTTTGTACCTGTTGCAACCAAATGGTTTTGTTCTGCAGTCTCTGGATCTTTAAATCCATGGCTTTAACCACTTTCTTAATGGCCGTTCGGATAACCTCTGCCAGAACCAACTGACCGTAAGCCGTCGGATGAGTTGGCATCAGCGGACTACCAAATAGCATAATGACCAACAGCATAAACCTAAATTCAACCGAAAGATATTTTTTAATTAGATAATTCATAACCAGGTCTATTTACTTAACACCTCCTCTAAGCTCCTTGGCCATCGCCTGCACTGCTTGAACGATATTTCCATCTTGTGTTCGAATATGGTATTCAAGCCTCACCTTCTCCCGCTGTTCGGTGCTATAGATTAGGTATTCTTCCAGTGAAACCTCTGTTCGATAAACTTTACTAAGGACTCCGCCAAGGCTAATAAAAACTTCCTTATATTTTAGTTTAGAATCATTGGCTCGATTAATAGATAGTACCAAGGCTTTTTCTTTTTCACTCAATCCCAGAAGTTCTTGGATTTGATCAAATCGGTTTTTATACTTACGTTGATCAAGTAGGATCTTGCAGTCACTGTTATTAATAATCGCTTGTTTGACTACAGCAGAAGATATAATATCGTCTACTTCTTGGGTAACCACCACTGCTTCACCAAAGTACTTTCTAACGGTCTTGAATAGATACTTGATATATTCAGCGAATCCCTCCTTCATCAAGGCTTTCCATGCCTCTTCAATCAGGATCATCTTACGCACACCTTTCATCTTACGGAGTTTATTGATGAAAACCTCCATAATGATAATCGTAACAACAGGAAATAGAATAGGGTGGTCTTTGATATTATCGAGTTCAAAGACAATAAATCGTTCTCCAAGAAGGTCCAAATTTTCCTTTCCATTGAGCAGATAGTCAAATTCTCCACCCCGAAAGTAAGGACGCAGCACATACAGGAAATTATCAATATCGAAGTCCTGTAACTTCACCCGATCATTCATTATACTTTCTCTAAAATCTGATTTTAGATATTCATAAAAAGTATCGAAACAAGCAAAAAGATCAACATGCACGTTAAGGTATTCGTAGTACCCCGAAATCGCATTGGAAAGTGCCACATATTCTGAACGCCTGAAGTTTTCATCATCCTTTTTCCAAAGTGCCAACAACAACGTTTTGATACTTTCCTTTTTTTCGGTATCCAGCTGATCACCTTGTCCAACATAAAATGGATTGAACTGGATTGGATGTGCTTCGGTATAGGTAAAGTAATATCCGCCCACCAACTTGCACAAACCTTGATAGGAATGTCCCACGTCGACCAGCACAATATGGCACCCCTGCTCATAGTAGGACCTGACCATATGATTGGTAAAAAATGATTTTCCAGAACCCGAAGGACCAAGAATAAACTTATTACGATTCGTGCATATCCCACGTTCCATGGGTTCATCACTGATATCTACATGCAATGGTTTGCCGGTCTGGCGATCGCCTAAGCGGATACCTACGGGGCTAAGGGAACTCTCATAGCATGTTTCCAGATTCAGAAAACAGCTGGCCTGATTAGAAAAGGTATCGAAACATTCATTACGCGGAAAGGAGCCGGCATTTCCGGGGATACCTCCCCAAAAAATTTGTGCTGCACCGACGGTTTCCTCCTTCATTTGGCAGTCCATCTGAGACATAGCTGAGGAAAGCATTTGACGCATATTTTTTAGCTTCTCTTCAACTGGCGACCATAACATCACATTGAAATGTGCCTTCACAGCCTGTCGCTGTTGAGCGATGGCCTCATTCAAAAAGTCGTTTGTAGCATCGCGAGCAATCAGATTTTGACGGCTGTATGCAGCTAAAGATTGTAAACGCAACCTTTTACTTTCTATTTTCTTTAATGTTTTTTCTCCATCATCAATGAAAATATATTGACTATACAGATGATCACATGGTAAGAGTTGTCCTAAATGGGAAGAAAATCCAACGCAAAATTTACTTCGCTCGGTGGCATAACGATCATAACTAATCTTACTTCCACATTGTGAAGGTAGCGATTCAGCATCTCCAAGCGTATAGAATTGTACCTTTTGGTGGCCAATGCTTATACCCGTAGAAAAGTCAATATCTTTTAACAACAATGCTTCATTATTTTCTTGTAAGCTGCAATAGCGCTCTATTAGTCCTGAACGTTTTAATTGACTGGCAAGATCGCTCTGTTTCATACGGTGTAATTGGCAGAGGCCACCTTCCTCCAAAATGCTCACAAACTGACCGCAGCTGTCAATAAACCGATCATAGTGGTTCCTGTCAAGCAGATTCTTGGGGACAATATGCGGTCTGATAAGATTGGAAAATAACGAATTGACAGGCCTTGCAGATTCAGAAGATTTACTTAACATCAAATAACAGTGATGGTCCAAATAAGGCCTTTCAAAAAAGTGTTTGTCCGAACACCTGTTCAAGAAGCTTTGTTCAAAAATATTAGCATCCAACTGGATCGAATTTTCCAAAAACCAATCCTGTTTATGAAGTATGCTATAGTTTGGAAGTACTCGTAAGGCCCTAACCCAAGCATGATGAAAATCCTCATAATCCCGCTCACTCAGTGTAAAAATTTCAGGAAGATCAATCTTATAGGCAAGCGTAATATCACCTGCTTTACTAATCATCACATCCTGATCTATTTCCAAAATTGGAAACAATTCTTCTAACTTTCGCTCTTTAGCCATCGTTCATTACTTTTGCTAATTCAATAAATCCATCTTTCTCTATTATTTTTCTAGTCGAAATAGGAGTCGATGTTGACTCTTTACAAATCTTGGAATTTGACTTTTTGCAAGCTGCTTCATTAGCCCATGTTGCCCATATTTACGACTCATTGAAAAGCTCGTCTTTAAAAGTACCACTCCCAAGAACAAGATAACTAGCACACATACCCATGATGGAACATTGAGGTAATACAGTACCGCAAAAAGTATCATAAGCACTAGAATCCCCCCTCCCAAATACCAAATGTATTGGGCTTTCAGGCCCTTAAACTCTAGGGCTTGATTTACGCCCTTATTGATGATATAAACTGAAGCCATTATCGTTAAACGCTAAAAAAAGATTTAATTACAGTGGCCACCAATACCAAAAACACACAGCTGCCAAACCAGGCGGCAGCAACCTTACCCGTATCTGGATCGCCATTATTCCATTTCTGAAAAACCTTCACCGCACCGATCAATCCCAAAATAGCCCCAACGGCATACATCAACTTGGTCCCTGAATCAAAATAACTCCGTACCTTTTCGTTGGCCTCATTAATGCCAGCAAGTCCATCCTGTGCCATGACCACTTCATTTAATTGCTGGTAAGCAACCATCACACTTAACAGGAAGCTTCTTAACATTCGTTTTCCAAATCCTACGCTCTTATCCATCGTTCTAACTTTAAGTTCTTTTTTTATTTCAATAAGCGGTATGCCCCGGTCTTCAGTATTCCAGTATCCCTATTCTCCAATTGCCCCAACGCTGCTGGCACTGAGTGGGGACATCCGCTAATAGTGTTAATCCATGAAATTTAAAATCTGATTTATATCCTCTTCTGGTAGCTCACGATTCATGTGCTGGAACTCACTTCGGATTAGTTCCCCAATCGAATCCTGCAGATTTTGATCATGAAGAGAAGGATATCGTTGAAGAATTTCTCCAACCCCTAGAATAAGCTCTGGCAATTTTTTCGATAGGGACGAGTCGTTCAATAGGCCTCTCAGTTCCATGCAGAACTCATCCAACTTATCCACTTCAGCTTGCCAGAAAGGCTGGTTCTCTAGCACAGCGGAATGAGCACTTTCACCTACAAGATGATCTTCTTTTTCAGGTTGATAATTTTTTGATCGATCAAATGAAGATCGATTTTCAAACCAATTGAGCAGCTTCTGACGGTAAACTATCAGAAAGAGCGCTAGGTAATAAATGCTGGTTGTTACAATCAACAATTGTAGCAAATTGTTCCTATCGAGTTCTTGTATCATCCTACTTTTTATTTATGACCATGACAATTCATTTTGCCAAAGAATTAAATCAAAGAAAGATACTTCCACAGATTCACAAAAGGACAACTTCAAGCTTGTCCCTTAATTGTTCCCTGTTACCGAGTTTATGCATGCAGTAGCTTGAGTTTGGATTGGACTGATTTTGCCATAAAGGTCGGACTCCGGTTCGGAGCGGAACAAAAAATTCCGGCATAAACACAACTCTTTGCGCATACCCCTCATTTATTCCGTTGCTTTTTGACCTTACTCAGCTGCGTCCGTGACATACAGCATAATTCATTCAATCAGAAAAAATTAAATATGAATATTATGGAAAAATTAACTATTATGTTCCCTTGGCAACAGGTTGCCGAAGTACAGATCTCCTACAAAAATCCAGTGAGCCCATCAAAAAGGCCAAAGCTCACCTGCTCTAAGGAAGTTTATTCGCTTTTATTAACTTTTTGGAATCCTGACCGGATTGAGTACACCGAAGAATTCAAAGTGCTTTTATTAAATACAGGGAATCGCGTGCTTGGTATATATCAGGTGTCTGCTGGTGGAAATGATGCCACTCCCGTAGATTCCAAAATTCTGTTTACAGCTGCCCTCAAAGCCAATGCCTCCGCGCTTATTCTCGTGCATAACCACCCCTCAGGTAACATGGTTCCCAGTGAGGCAGATATCAATCTGACCAAAAAATTGGTACAGGCAGCAAAACTCTTGGATATCCGTATTTTGGATCATCTCATCATCTCTGCAGAAAGTTTCTACTCTTTTAAGGATGCAGGAATCTTTTGAAAGGTCTAAAACGATTTTCCAAGGCTTATGTGAATGTATCACATAAGCTTTTTTATTTCCACTTTTACTGCGGCGTCTATCTAAATTTCGTTTGCTTGACTAAATCTCAACAGGCAACTACCGATTCATGGTTTCTAAATTGCACATGTTGACATTGCGATCCATGTTCTCTCCACGATCTATAGGCCAGACTGTCGTCTTTTTTTCCACTAAAAAACTAATTCAGCCTGATGAGTCTTCGACTTGATATTGAAAAAGCGCTCTTAAAAAGGAATTTTTCCAAGATAAATTCATTTTAATAACCTTTTATTTTTTCCATCATTTTTTCCAACACGCGTAACGATGCTTCACGGTCGTATTCTTCGGGAGAATAAGATTTAGTTCTAACAGCCCGGTAAGACAGATGTTTACGACATGAGGTGCTTAAATAGGGAATGATACGTCTAAAAACAGCATTCATGGATTTGGCATTTAACAGTCGGCTGTCATCCATAGCACGAATAAGTAATGCCAATTGATCCGCAGATAGATTGCAGGTGATTTTATCTTGTTCTTGTTTTATACTCTCCATGTTCAAACTAGGATCATAGCTACCTACTCCTAGAACGTAATTTTCCAAACATCCTTCCATGATACTCCGTAGAAATCGTATAGTTGTGTTCTCCCCTCTTCCAGCAGCTAAGGAAAATTCCTCCAAAATTTTCATATAGTGCTTCAAAGAGGCCATACATATGTCCAAGCCAGAGCGTGCCGTGTTTTTTATACCATCATTCAGTTTGTCGTAAAGATGGTGTAAATAACGCTCATCACAAAAGCCTATCCGGATAAAGACGGAGTCCGCTGGTGAAAAAAAAGGATGAATACAGTCAAAGTTGAGCTGCGAAATAAATTCTGTTTTTACCCTTTCAATTTCGAACAAGGTGCTATAGGTCGGTGATACGTGAAGATTCGTTTGCAAGATCGTACTGACCAGTATCAGGGAATCCGAAGTGCTTTTCAAAACTAAAGGATCTTCCAAACCAGGTAACATGCCCAAATCGTGTAGATGCGTGCTCACTTGCCCTGGCGACAACACATCCCCAGCTTGAAGATAACCTGAAAACCACTGATCTGCGAGCGCTAAAAATTTCTCGAGCGATAACAAGACATGGGCTAATTGGTCATCTTTGGGCTCCCCCTGCTCAAAATCACTCAAGCTATGGATAATCCATAGCAAAGTATTCCTAAATTTTTGAAACAATTTCCCAAAATCGCTGTCCTTCCCCCGCACGATGTATAAGCGTTGTAGCAACTGCTTCATAACAGCCAATCGCTGCTGTAAATTCGTTGGGTCTATAACCTCCTCTACTGTCCCATGTTTAAGTGCACAGCCCCAATCATAAATAGCAACAAGTTCCTTAAACAGTGTCTTCTCCATAACATGACTTCCCTAATCCCTTTATAATTCCATTTAATAAATGTGAAGATTATTCAACTGAGATCGCCTGCTAATTTCTTTTCAAGCGTATCAACTTGAGCGTCGAGGTCATTGAAGAAATAGATCCTTTCCTTCTCTGAGAGCCTGCTTAAGCAGCTCGACTTGTTTAAAATCCCTCGAATCCAATCGACGGTTTCCCTTACATAATTATGGTCTACAGTTGCGATACTATTGATTGTATAGAGTTTCACAGAAACGGATTGTTGCTCATCAAAGCAGCATAACATCTGACTGATACCCAAATTCACTGGAGATAAATAAAGATCAAAAGGAACCTCCCCATTCTTACCTTGCGCTTTAGTCCATGATTTCAAATTTGCGGTGAGCTGCTTTAGTTGGGCAATTAAAGTTTTAGACGTTCTTTCGGAACTAAAACTGCCAATGGCTTGAAAATATTCAAGCAAACCAAGAAATGGCTGAATCGTCACTCGTGTCCATATTTCTCGCGAGGGAATAGCACAGTAGGCTTGGTGCAGCTTCCGGAAAACGGGTTCCAAATTTTGCTTTTTGAGTTCATAAACAAACTCCTCATAAGAGATGCCTAGATTTAAAACAGCCTGATTCCAAGTATATAGCTTAAAGTAAGTCAATTCCGAAAATGCCATGAAGTGAAAGATGGGAATGTCGTCTGCACAGAAGATGATTTCTTTCTGATGACAGCTAGAAATCATTTGCAAATGCTGCAGTAATTGCCCAATATAGTGCGTATAATTGATCAGATTTTCCTGATTCAGGCTTGTATGCTTAAACACCACAGCATGCTGCTGCGTCAGCACGAAACGATCCAGGGAAATGGAAAACTTGCGACATAAAATTTCCAATTCATCAACTGTCATTTGTACCTCTCCTCGCTCCCGCCGGTACACAGCATCTCTGCCTACATGTAACAGATCCGCAACCTGTAAGGACCAAGCCGTATCAGATGGAATCCGATTTCGGATTTCTTGAAATATCAATTTTTGAAGATTCATTGGTAGATAGTTTAGGTTCAAAAATTATATTATTGCACAAAATATAAATTAAAAATTAAACACGCAATACTTTTGCTGTATCAGTTAATAAATCATAAATACAGTTAAAAATTTGCAGAATCAGCTGATGACAAACCAGGCTTTACCGAATTAGTCAAAATTTCATGCACGCAGGTCTATAATTTTAGCCTTAACCACTAAAGCTAACGATGAAAGAAGAAATTAAAAGCTTAGATAGCGTATTGGGAGACGCTAAAGACCGTTACTTTTCCTACGGTTTCAGTAAATTCCATTTCCAAATCCAGACCTATGAGTTACTGGTACCCAATCAGCTAATAGGAACGCTTTCCGTTTGTTATGATGGTCCCCAAAGACCACAACAACAGTCCGTTCACCTTGGAAGTATGGAATATGTCTCCATAGGCCTATTTTTGGTCGAAGGCATTCTCATCAAGCAAAAAAGACTTACCAAGGATGAAATTAACCGTTCACTGGTTTCAAGCTTATCCATGAACATAAAAAACTCCCATTTTTTAAATACCAAACTAGACATTCCATTCGAAGCTACCATTACAAATTCCAAGCTAGATTTATCAGCAATTAATGTTGGACTTACCACCATACAGCTAAAAATTCGAGATGCGATTCTGCAAATCGTCATTGACCACCCAGGACCAACCCATATCAAGCATCAAGATTTTCAGCGCTGGCCTACAGCAGAAAATTCCCTACATCAAAAAGAATATAAAAAACGGCTGTTGAAGTTCGATCATATTAAACTGGATCGGCTGAATGAATCCATAACAGCCCAATTACAACACCCTCAAGAATACTCAAGCCATACTTGGGGGCTAAGTGCATACAACAATCCATTAACCTGTTTGGATAGCATAAGGGTTTCCGGACAGCTCATGCAGGTGCTTTTGTATAGCATTCTTGCCACTAACAGAAATGAATGTCCCAATATATGGTTAAGATCCATGGAAGTCGCCTTGGGTAGACCTTACCGATCTTCGGTGTATCAGGTTGAACTAAAATTTATCCGTCGCCAGCAATCCCTACTTCGTGGGCAAACATGGCAAACAGTTCAGCTAAATAGCCAGATTGGAAATTTGAATGCAACGTATAAAATTTGCCATGAGATGCCTTGATCAAAGTACAAGGATCGTGATCAGTGGTACCTATTGCACCGGTAAGACCAGCCTCTCGCTTGCCCTTTCGTTAGCTACCGGTATTCCCACCACCCACGCGCCAACCATGCGCGAGATTTTGCCCAAAGTATTTCCGGGGACCTCGCTAAAGGCTTGTTCTTATGCACAATTGCTCCGACTGGGCATGGAACGTTTTGAAAAGCGCATGCATGCCGAAGCCGGATTGTCTGAAGGGTTCATCAGTGACGGATGTCCACTGCAGGAATGGCTCTATGGCAGCACAAGGCTGCTGACCGGAGCCTACCCCGATGAGAACCATTGGACCATGCTGTGGAAGAAACTCAAGAACTATCGACAGTATCGAGATTTTGAGCTGTTGCTAGCTGGTTTTGAAAAGATGGCCAAAACCTATACCTTGAACCATTATGATTTATTCTTCCATTTACCTGTGGAATTTCCATTTGTCTTAGATGGCCACCGTCCAACATCAGAGCGCTTTCGAAAGGTATCCGAGGACAGGTTGCTGGTATGTTATGCGGAACTTAAGATAATTCCTATTTTTTTAACTGGTAATTTACAGGATCGAATTGATCAGGCATTAGATCATTTAAAAATTCATCCGATCATACCTTCATCCCAAGCAATCAATATTGCAACTGACCTGAAAAAAGTAAATTTTGATCAGATTCAACTTGAACAATCAACCTAAACGATTGAAATAATTATCGACATATACGATCAATGTCGTAAAACATACATAATAATGAGAAATAGAATTAGTTTTGAATTAAGCTTAATTAATCAAGAATCTATTGAAATTCAATCGAATCAATTTGCTCAAAATTCCATTTTATTTTTTTCAGCTTCTCCATATATCGTTAAAAAAAGCAAACTACAGCAGGTAGCGACAGCGAGCATTCAAAAAAACTTTCTGCTCATAGAGCATCACCTGTTAAACGGAACAGCCCTTCTTCCAATTACCATAAAAGCCTTAAATGAAGTATATGTTCTAATTGTATGCGTTCGAGGTAATATATCCTATCATTCAAAAAGAAACTCTTCAATAAATTTAAACCTTCATGAAAAGGAGGCTTTATTTCTTTTTACTGCAAAAGGTACATATCTGGCATTGCCCTTACAATATCCAACAGAAATTTTAACCATAAATTTATTGCCGGAGATATTGCCGTTAGTTTCCTCTAATCAGGCTAACTTACTTGAATTCATTTTCCAACAGAAAAACAATTGGCTTTCCTCCCTACAGATAATATGCTTCAAGACCTCCTATTTGAACAAATTAAAGAAATTTATAGCCTGGGATTCTCGGAAAATAGATTTAAATAACCATCTTTTATTAAATATCCCTGAAATTTTGCTCGGATATTTCAAGTTATTAGCTTCAAAATCTAATACAATTCTTTATCAGAAGATTGCGAATAGTACCCAAACTATGATTCACCAAGACTTACAGCATAACAAAATCCCAAACCTCTTCTCCTTGGCTAAAAAAAATGGAATACACGTTTCAACACTGCAGCAGTCCTTCCGAGAGATTACTGGAACAACGATTAGCAAGTTCATAAAATCAGAACTTCTTCTTCGTATCTCAGAAATTCTAATCCAAACCGATATACCTCTAATAGAAATAGCTTTGATGTTTGGATACTCGGACACCAATAGTTTAAATAGAATTTTCAAGAAGACCTTTGGAACTACCATGGGATCATACCGCAGTATAAAATTGAAATCTACATTTTCCACTTAAAGAACTCAGATTTTATTAGCCAAAAATGTCTACCTGTCAAGAGGAAACTTGACCTAATTTTAGGTTTAGAAACTAGAATTAGACCTATGAAATTTCCGACATATTTCCCCATGAAATCCAATACATTCCCGAAAAAGGCCATTCCTGCGGTTCAATGAGCCGGAATGGCCTTTCAGTATGCATATTTTTGTTCAATATAATTCATTCATTAATTATGAAAACCTTTAGTTTAAAATCCATCTATACAGCATCTATTCTAAGCATATGTTTGCTGGCAACTGTACTTATCTTAAATGCGTTTACTAAGGAGAAGGCTCTTGAGACAAATAATGTGATACCTTCAATTTGGTATTTTCATGGAAATTCCACAGATTCCAGACTTGATTCTACTAAATATTCTTTGAGTCCTGATCCCAACAAACCGTGTGAAGGCCAAGAAGAAGAAGTTTGCACCTTATCTGCGCCGGCAAATGGAGCTGGTTATCCAGATATGAGTGCAATCGCTACGGGCACTTCAAAAGTAAAAGAACGCATCAACGATGCTTTTGCTAGTACACCTTCGACAAACGAGACAGTAACCGCACTTAGAGAGAAAGTAGATTAAAAAATAGGTAAATCAAGCCTAAATTAAGGCAGGCTAATGCCTGCCTTTTTTATCGCTTAGTCTGAATCATACTACTTTTTTCAATGACCTGCGGCGGTATATAATAGCAATACCTAGAATCTCCGGGCGGTAGTATGGCTTCTACTGGTTCGCCATCGTCGCTTAGAAATCTCCTTCGGATGGTCTTCGAAAACCTTGGATCACGGTTCAATCGCCGTAGATCCGTCCAGCGAATGCCTCGAAAGGGCAGTTCCTTCCTCCTTTCTTCCAAAACAAGTTGAAGTGCCTCCAGTTCATTAGTGGCCGTACGTGGAACAAAAGTAGTCCTATCATAACGATGAACAAGCAAGCGGTTGAGCATCTCCATCCCTTCACTCACCTTTCCTGTCCGAACAAGGCATTCAGCAGCAACCAGCACCATTTCATCAACTGCAATTCCCGCAAAGTAACTTGCAGCGGATCCGTTATAGAAACCTTTAAATCGATATCTACTCGGCGTTCTAGCAACAAAAAATGCCGTTTTTCGTAAATCATCATCCTTGTACATACCGTACAAATCCTGTGTAATCGTCAACCTAGATGATGCCATCAAGGAACCTGACGCACTGCTTTTACCATGGTAAATGACCTCGTCGTTCAAGGGCATAAAGGGATAGGCTGCAGAAAGGTCCATTGAATTGTAGTCCATCAATTTCGAATTTCGTTGTAGGGACTGTTGTGCATTTTCCAGTGCATGCTCATAATCACCGATTGATAATTGTATCCTGGCTAAAAGTGCGTATGCTGCAGATTTATTGGGTCTAATTTTATAGCTTACTTCTTCTGGAAGCAATTGGATCGACTTGTTCAGGTCATCAATGATCCGTTGATATCCGTCCTTCACGGAAGATCTGACAGATGGTTCATTGACATTGGAACTCAGTCGAAGTGGTATTCCATAAGGGCTGTTCTGGTCTCCGACCAAATATGCTGGCGAATAGACTTGCATGAGTTGAAAGAATCGATAGCTCCGGAGAAAAAGTCCATCGCCTTTCAATCGATTCCTTAATTCTGGGTCTCCACCTTTCACCCTTTCCAGGGATTCCAGCGCGACGTTGGCATAAAGGATGGTTTCGTATGGAAAAAGCCAGTTCTCGCCAGCACCTCCGTCTTCCGAAAATGGTTCTTCGGCCCATCGGTAAAGTTCCTGATAATAGGCCGAACGGGTGCTGTAGCTTGAAAAATCAATTTCAAAATCATCCGTTCCTGATTCAATATTTCCAAGATAGTTTCCATTTACTCTGGATTCATAGTTTAACAGGGCATTGATATCTTCCAACGTTTCAGGATGACTGTAGGATGTATCTGGCTTCAAAGCCAAGAAATCCTTACAAGATACTATGGATAGACATAGTCCCAATAATGTAATAAGTTTAGTTTTCATCATTTCTTAGGTTTAAGATTCAATCCGACGGAATAGGTTCTCGATACCGGGATGGACAGATTCTCAGGATCCAATCTGAAAATATTCTCTCTCCACAGCATTCCCACATTTCCCATGTAGAAGCTGACCGAAGCATCCAATGTCCTTCCCAAAGGGATCGGTATGCTGAGATTGATATCCTGAAGTCGAACAAATCCACCTGGCTCCACATTTTTTTGGGAATACATGTAAAAGAAGTCACGATTGGAGTTCAACGGAATTTTTAGAGCCGGAACATCGGTTTTCGCTTCATCCCCCGGTTTCCGCCAGCGATATTGTGCGTCAGTATGGCTTGTCCATCCGTTGACCAAGCTGGTATAGTTCACCGTATTTCTGGAAAAATAATTACCTCCCTTAAAGATGATATTGACAGTTAAGGTGATACCCCTATAGGAAAACGTATTCCGAAGGGAACCATGGAACAAAGGCATACCCGATCCAAAGTATTTTAGCTTTTGAAGGGAATCTGCGTTCAATTTGACGTAGTCTTTAGATAGTTCACCGTTCAACATGCCCACCGGATCTCCTTCGCTGTCCAAACCCAAGCTACGCAAACCAAAAATTGGATATAATCCCCACTCTTTGGTAGGGTAAAGACTTAGACCTCTAGCCGTAAGATAATCCCTAGACTCCCTGTTTCCTCCAAAATAGGCCGTTACCCTATCCCTTATCATAGAGAAATAGGTCAGTGTGGACCATGTAAATTTCCGCTGTATGTTGAGGGTATTCATGCTCACATCGATGCCCTCGCCTTTCATATTGGCCACGTTTTTCATCATGCTGTTCATGCCTAAGGTGGGCTCCAATAGATCCTGAGCGAGGATATCAGTCGATTTTTTATTGAAATATTCCAAGCTGCCGGAAATCCTTCGATTAAAAAGGCTATAGTCTAAGCCCAAGTTCATCATGCGCACGTCCTCCCATTTCAAGTCAACATTAGGAAGGCTGTATAAGTAAGCTTGGCGTTCTGGGCTCAGGGTATAGTTCTTGATTTCTAAGATCACTGGCAGGGAGGTTCCCAAGCCGCCAGAATTTCCACTATGACCCCAGGTAGCCCTTAACTTCAATTGATTGATAAACGAAACATTTTTAAGGAACTTTTCTCGGTCCACATTCCATGCTATTCCGGATGACCACAAGGGGTTCCAGCGCCAATTGGTGCCGATGCCAAAGGTGTTTGAAGCATCTTTTCTCATTGAGAAATTCAATAAGTATTTTTCCTTATAACCATATGCTGCATTCCCGAAGAAGGATGCCATTCGGGTATTCTTTGAAGAAAGATTACCGTATCTCGGAATCGTAGTATTTCCCAGAATACCTTGAAAGGTATTGTACGACGTGAGGTAATTCACAAACTGATGAGTTTTCATGAACTCATCGTAACCATAATATCGATAGGAATCCGATTCACGAGGTTGATCGGTAACCTCTCCACCGATTAATGAAGTGAATCGATGGGAGGTAAAAAAAGGTAGATCAATATCTGCTTGGATTCTTCCGCGCCTCTCTACTAATGAGGATCTGTCCTCATCAAAAATGCCTCCTGAGGGGATAGGCGTAAATACTTTTCCATCAATCATCGATGAATATGAATTCTGGAGGTTACGTACATAATAGGAGATTTTGCCATATTCATCCTGGTCGCGGTCCGATTGGATGGTGTGCGCATATTTTCCGCTCAAAATTAGAAAAGGGAACAGCTTATAACTGATGCCTAGGTTCGCCCGCACTTGCATCGTTTGATGATTTCTAGTGGACTCCCATACATTTTGTAGTGGGATAAAAGACCAATCATAGGGCAACTGATTACTGAACTTTTCCAAATATTTATTTGAAAACTGCCTTTCAATACTTATTGGGTTTCCCTCTCCATCGACTAGGGATGCATAAGGATATAAGGTATTTCGTCCCCCACCGGGACTTATCGGATAGTTCAAACCTTCCAAGCTCATTATTGACTGCTGTCCGTTTAGCGCCAGGAGGTAATCTATCGAAATGGATTTCCCCGGTTTATAAAGTCCAGACCAAACCAGTCCTTCGCGTGCGTATTTATTGGTCACGGTCCCCTGCTGATCACGGTCATAGGTCAAGGAAATACGGTTGTGAAAATCTGTGGTACCCCCTGTTGCAGACACATTGTATTTCTGCATAAAGGTATGGCGATAATAATGTTCCAAAAGATCCTTTCGATAATCCCGGCTCTGAAATGCTTTGGTCATTTCAATTGATTCCGTTTCCGATAGCTCGCCTTTTCTCAGTTTGTCGAGCATTTCTACAAATGGGCTTAGCAACGTCCTACTAATGGAGGTTTCATTTAGCGTCGCATCGTAGATACCCTGATCAAACAATTCCTTTTCAATTTCCATGAATGTCCTGGAATCCAAGGTCGGCATATCGAGCAGGCGTGGTTTTCCGATCGTGACGTAGTTAAGCCCCCCCTCAACGCTAACCTTTCCCTGTTTCGATTTCCTGGTGGTAACAACGATTACACCATTACCAGCTCTTGATCCCCATATGGATGCAGCAGCGGCATCTTTAAGGACTGAAACAGATTCTATATCTTGCGGATTGATTGCATCGATGTCCCCAGCATAGGGAAAGTTGTCTACGATCAACAAAGGAGCGGTCATCGCTTCGGTCAATGAATTGATTCCACGCACATGAAATTTGCTATCTCCGCCTCTTTTATCGAACATCACTCCCGGTAAGTACCCTTCCATATTCTGAAAGATATTGCTAGAAGGGCGTTGTGTAATTTCTTTTCGTCCCATCTGTTCGAAACTTCCCGTGGACCGTTCTCTGGAAATTTTCTGATATCCTGTTTCAATAATATGGAGTTTTTCGATTGCTATGGTTTTTCGGTTCATGGTGATCGTCAGATATCTTTGATCATTATCCACTTTAGAATATACCGTATCATAATTTTGATGGGTAAAGACAAGTTGATCTTTTGCTATTGAAAGAATCAAGAAATTCCCTTCTTCATCTGTCTGATAGCTTTTTTGATTGACCTGACTAAAAATACGCACTGCAGGGATTGCCGAACCATCTTGCTGAACCACTTTACCTGAAATCGGTATCTGTGCAATTAGGAAATTCGAATAATAGCAAAAGACTGCAATCATTAAGCCTAAATGTTTTCTTTTCATAACGCCTAATTTTTATGGAATGGCATTGCTGCATCTTTGTTTAAAAAATTCCAAAACGTAATAGTCTGCAGCATTCCTCCTGGCGTAATCCATACATAGGTAGGAAAGGCTCGCACTTCGAATAGACCGGACAGTTCCTTATCCAGGATAATGCTCCTAAAACCTTCAGCGAAATATTCTTGCCGAAACTTATCTTCAAAAGCTATGATTTGATGGATGCTGTCTTTCGTTTTTAGGGGATTGACCATCATTACTTCGAGATCTTCAGGATATTTTTCTTTAAAATAGGAAATCGCTTTTTGGTGGAATATGCAGTTTCCACAGGCCACGGACCAAAAGTCCAATACCAATACTTTGCCCCTGAATTCTTCGAGTGTAGCTATTCGCGTTTCACCGTTTTCATAAATAGTATGTTGTAGTGTCCAAAAGTCGGCAGGGACTTTTTGACCTACGATAACTGTTCTGATGGTATTGCCAAGGCTAGCAGCAGCCTCCGCTTTCGGAGACTGCGCCAGCACAGGACTACTAAACAACATCATATGGAATGCAAAGAGCAAGGCAAGAAATGTTCTTAATGAACATATTTGATAATTTAATGTATTATGCTTTATTCGACAGATTTTTTTGGACAGTTCTCTCCTGCCCCAATAAAAATTCTTCATTTTTTTTAGGATGTTATAATTTGTTAATTTTCAAAGTTGGAGTAGGATAATCAGATTATAATAAAGTTATGTTTAATCTATTTCCTATTTAAACCAGCCATTTGAATAAAATTTAAGATAAATCAATTAAAAAGCCGACAACGTAGTATCCAAAATAATTTACATAATGATTAATATCACTTGTAAGATTTGATTAGGAGTAGTATATTTAGAGTGCGAACAATAAAATATAAAACCGATTATTACATCTTACTAAGTATTCCTATAGATAGTACAGAAGTCGGTTACAACTTACAAAAGATAAGTCAGCATATTCATTAAATCGGAATAGCTTCTCTCCTCTTTTTGCGCTGTTTATTTTAATACATCAATTAATCTGGTGATCGTTTGATGTTCTTATAGATAAGTTTTAAGGAAATCCGTTGTTGATCCTGAATCAATATGGACTTGATGGTCAATCTTTTCATTGTCATAGTTGTTTATTAAATGGTTTATGATAACGATGATACTCCAGAAGCAAATGAGGAAAGCTGAATTGGTAGGTGAAAACCAATAGGGCGAACTCCAAAGCTTTTGAGTGTGGTACCGTCAAGAACCAACCTAGCAACCTAGGCTCCGCAAAAGTCTTACATGAAGTTCGCCCTATTAGACAATATCACTAAGATATAAAAATCTAATAGAAATGGCGAACTCACGATCGGCTCATGCGGAAAGATTGACGGTTTTCACTCATGAGTGACATCGTAAAAGTAGAAGAATACCCTCTTCTCTATTAGTCGCTTATTTAACTAACACAAATATAAGCAATTAAATTTATTCGTCCGCTAAAGAAGACAAAAAATATTTCAATAAATAAATTATCTCTTATAATTAATATGACAAAGAATAAGAATCAAGATCAAAAAGTTTTAGAGAATGATTTGCTAGAATTTATAAATAAAAGATTTCTAGATGCAATTTTAATAAGTGGTAAAAAGCCATCAATTAGAGAAATTGCTAAAGAAACAAATATTGGAAGATCAACAGTAGAAAAAATATTGAAAAAGGATGGTTATGATTTACCAATATCTACAATTAGCAAGATTTGCACCTATGCCAATATATCCTTAAAACAATTTTTTGAAGAGTTTGAGAGATCATTAAAGGATAAATTGAAGTATTTAAAAAAATAAAAGCTTCAGATGTAAAGATAGCGTAATCAGCTACTTTAATAAAACAGAGTCTTTGATATATGGCTTTTCCAAAGGAACTAAAGTTACGGCTCCTTTTTCTAATTTACTCTTGTAGTTGTTAATCCAAATAATCAAAATATTAAAGTTAGGCAAGTCGTATTACTTAGCAACTAGGGCGGCTGATACATTTTTGTAAACCACCAACTCTACCAGTTTTTCTTTTAATTCCTCAGGAAACTCAAAACTTGATAATGATTGTTCTTTCATCTTACTTTAAGTTTTTCTACAAAACTGTAAAGTTGTAGGCGTATAAGACCCCCTGATCTTCGACTCCTCTAATCCGCGCTTAAGACGCATTATTTCGGATTTTCATCGATATCTTCTACCGTTTCTTTGATGGGGTTCTTTTAGTGCGGCTTATTTTCCATCAAAAATGTCAAGGGTTTCTTCATTACTTGCTCATCAAGATAGCCAAGTTGTCGCATAAATTTTAAGATCTGTTCCATTTCTCTTGGCTTTCCGGTAAAATCAAACCAAATCTGGTGTTTGGAATGACTACCCTTGAGATAACCATTGATCATCCCGCGCTTCTGTTTATCACGGAAATAGCGAATGGTTTGTCGCTTGGATTTGAATCTCTTTTCTTCCAAATTTTGTCCTTTTTAAATTAATGCAATTTCAAGGAAAGGTACTGCGGTTTTGTTGATGAAAATCTTCGAGTTTTACCAGAAGTTTAATCAACTCTAGTTTTTCTGAGCGAGTTAAAGGCTCCGTAACTTTTTTAGATGCCTGTCTCATATTGTTAAGGTGGATATCTAAAGCAGCCCTACCCTTTTCAGTAATTTGAATAATCTTATTCCTTTTATCGTTTGCTGCGTCCGACTGTTCTACAAAATCACCTGCAATCAACCTGTTAATGATTTGAATTCCAACGGACTTATCGTGTACATTATGTTTGATCAGTGCAGTTTTAGTCATATTGCCGTGGGCAGATAAAGTAATTAAGTAAAACAAATCATCGGAAGTTGTAAACTCCGAATCTATAATCGCTTCCTTTGCATGTTGCCTAGCATAACGATATAAATGTACCAAGCAAGTATTAATTACACTTTCTGGACTTCGGCCAAGCTCCTTCCCTAGCCAATTTGGTTCTTGTGATTCTGATGTAGATTCTTCTTGATTCAATGCCCATTGTAAGAAAGTCTGCATATCATCAACTTCACTCAACTCGGTGCTTTGTCGATATAGTTCTACAAGTGTCACTAAATCCTTGATTAATCGATAAGACATATTTAAATATTAGCGTATTGTAATTAGAATTAGTGTAAAAATAAACTATTTTCAAATATTTTAGTATAATATAAAACTTATTTAGATATTTGATGTTGATAAAAGTACTTTAAAATACTAATTATATGAAAACTATTAAACTTAAAAAATTATTGATTATTATGGTAATTGCTGGTATAGCGATACTAGGTGCTTGTAAAAAAGAAAACAACGAGCCACAAAATCAAGACATTCTAGGCGTAGTTACGAGCAACGCAGATTTTTCATTACTGCAAACGGCTTTAATCCATGCAAATTTAACCGGTGTTTTAGAAGGTAAGGGTTCGTTCACGGTTTTTGCACCTAATAATGCTGCTTTTGCTGCGGCCGGTTTAGATACAGATACAAAGATTAAAGCAATGCCTGTAGAAACTTTGAAACGTGTACTTTTATACCACGTTTTACCTGCTCGATTAGCTTCATCTTCAATCGCTACGGCTAACAATACGGCGGTTATGACAGCTGCCGATATCAACGTGTTTGTAACAAAAAACCAATCAGGTGTTTTTGTTAACGGAGCGGCTGTTACTACTGCTGATATCAATGCGAGCAATGGTGTTATACATGTAATTAATAAAGTAATTATGCCCCCCAGCGGTAACATTGTTGAAACTGCCCAAGCAAATGCCAACTTTAGTTTTCTAGTTGCTGCAGTACTTAGAGCCAGTCAAGGTGGTACAAATGTAGCGCAAGTATTAGCTAGTGCTGGACCATACACTGTTTTTGCACCAACCAACCAAGCCTTTATTAATGCTGGTTTCGCTAATGTTGAAGCCATCCAAGCTGCAGATCCATCAGCGTTAACTAACATATTAACCTACCACGTAATTGCTGGCCGAATTCTTTCCAGCGACTTAAGCGAAGGAGCTAAGCCAATTACATTGCAAACAGGTGCTTTAACCATAACATTAGCAAGCGGTGCAAAAGTAAAAGGAACTTCAAATACTACAGCAGCTAACATTACTTTAACAGATCTTATGACTACCAATGGAGTAATCCATGTAATAGATCAAGTTTTGTTGCCATAAATTGATAGCACTAATAGTTTAGTTTTTCCGGAATTGGTATACTATTATACCATTCCGGATTTTTCCTTAATCCGACGTCGGTTAATTTTTTAACATTTATAGCATTTAAACTAACATTGAAAAAAATTCTTACTCTCGCCTTATTAATTGTCAGTCTATTTGCCAAAGCGCAAAACACTGGCTTAATTACAGGATCGGTGCTCGATGCGAATACAAGGGTTGGCATTTTAGGGGCTTCTATTCAAGTCAATGAAATTAACATAGGTGCAGTTTCCGATAGTCTTGGAAATTACAAAATCCAAGTTCCTGTGGGCACATATAAATTGACATTGAGCAGGATTGGCTTTGCCAGCCAAGTTAAATACAACATTGTGGTTGGCAGTGGAACACCACAAATTGTAAACTTTGAACTTCAATCTGAGTCAAAATATCTTCAAGCAGTTAACATCAAGTTTAACCGAGAAAAAACTGCCATTGCAACCGATTTGGTTACTCCGCTGTCGGTACAACAGTTAACTGCCGAAGAAATTAGAAGCAATCCTGGTGGCAATTTCGACGTTTCAAAAGTAGTACAAACACTACCAGGGGTGGGGATTAGCAATGGTACAGGTGAGAGAAATGACATCATCATTCGGGGTGGTGCACCGAATGAGAATGTTTACTATTTGGATGGTATCGAAATTCCTGTGCTCAACCATTTTCAAACTCAGGGGAGCTCTGGCGGCGCACAAGGAATTTTAAATGTATCTTTCATCGAAAGTTTGAAACTAAGCTCTTCGGCATTTGATGCTCGTTACGACAATCCCCTGTCTTCTACATTTGTGATTAAACAAAGAGACGGAAATACAGAAAAATTCTCAGGTAATGCCAGGGTTAGCTTAACTGAAACAGCGTTGACGCTGGAAGGACCCATAGCTAAAAACACTACTTTTTTGGCTTCGGCACGCAAATCATACCTTAGTTTTTTGTTTAAACTGATAGATTTACCTATTCGGCCAAATTTCGAGGACTTTCAATTTAAACTTAGCCACAAGTTTAGTGATAAAACCAAATTAACAACAATTGGTTTAGGTGCCATAGATCGGTTCCAATTTGCACCAACCAAAAAATCTACCTTAGAAAATACTTACATTTTACGCTCCACACCTTACATCAATCAGTGGAACTATACCGTTGGTATAAACCTTAATCATAGAATTGAAAATGGATTTTTAAACTTCACACTTAGCCGAAACATGTTTGATAACAGGTTGGATAAGTTTGAAGATCAGGCACAGGATGAGATCAAACGTGTGTTAAATGTAGAATCGCAAGAAGCTGAAAATAAATTAAGAATTGACATCAATAAGTTTTTAAACGGTTGGAAACTTGGTGCAGGTATGGTTGCGCAAGTTGTTGGCTATAAAGGCGAATTATACAATCGCTTAACTAACGCAGTATATGACTTAAATGGCAAACTTGTTAGCCCAGAAAAAACAATCAATTTTAATAATGAAATCAATTTTTGGAAATATGGTGCATTCGTACAAGCCTCAAAAAACTTATTTAACGAAAGTTTATTGGTTTCTGCGGGTGTTCGTACCGATATGAACTCGTTTACAAATAATGGGAATAATCCGTTAAAAACAATCTCGCCGAGACTATCCTTAAGCTATCATTTAAGTCCAAAATGGGATATCAATGCATCCGTAGGAACGTATTTTAAAATCCCGCCCTATACCGCTTTAGGTTATTTAAGTGACAGAGGTCAAGCAAGTAATAAAAATCTAGAATACATTCAATCTACACATTATGTGTTAGGAACTCAATTTCTACCTACACCAGCGCTTCGCTTTACCTTCGAGACATTTTACAAACGCTATAATAACTATTTGGTGTCCATCAACAATGGTATTTCCTTGGCTAATCAAGGTACAGAATACACGTCGTTTGGTAGCGAACCGTTAATGAGTACTGGGGATGGTGAAACTTACGGTTTTGAAGTGTTTGCCCAACAAAAACTTATGAGGCAATTATTTTACGTGGCTAGCTATTCGTATGTAGTCAGTAAGTTTTCGGGCAGCAACGGCCACTTATTTTCTTCATCTTGGGATAATAGGCATCTATTATCTTTAACATTAGGCTACAAACTGAAACGTAATTGGGATTTTGGTCTGAAATACCGTTACGCCGGCGGTACTCCTTACACCCCGTTCGACTTAGTAGCATCACAATTGAACTATTTAAGCTTAGGAACGGGGATAGCAAACTATGCGCAATTAAACGTCAATCGTTTGAACGCCTTCAATCAATTAGATTTTAGAGTTGATAAACGAATTAATTATAAACGTACGTCCCTTAATCTATATGTGGATATACAAAATATCCTTAAGTCTAAAAATGACGATTTCCCTAAATATACTTTCCAACGTACTGAAGACAACTTAAGCTTTGTTACTACAGATGGACAGGCCGTTAAATCCGACGGAACTAATGCTATTCCAACAATTCTGAATACTACCTCTGGAAACTTGATCCCTTCCCTAGGAGTTATTTTCGAATTTTAACAACTTTTTAGACAGCAATTGGTTTTAATCTTAGTTTAAAATTGCAATCATGAACAGAACATTAGCTATTATCAATGGAATTGCTTTGGTAAGTACCATTATCGTTAATTACCTTTCGAACACTGGTGTCTTTAACGGAAATACAATGCAAACCGTTTCAGATCAATATTTAAATTTATTTACCCCAGCAGGTTACGCGTTTTCAATTTGGGGACTTATCTATTTAGGTCTCTTGGCATTTAGCATTTATACTGGGAGGTTTTTGTTTACTCGAAATGAACCAAATCAAGCCATAGGAAAAATTGGCTGGTGGTTTTTAATCTCCAGCCTAGCCAACTCTCTGTGGGTAGTAGCTTGGCTTTACAACAACACCTTGATTAGTGTGTTTTTGATGGTGATATTACTGCTATCGCTAATTAACATGATAATCAAGTTAAAATGTAATTTAACTACGATAAATAAGAAAGATTATATGTTAATTGCTCTTCCTTTTAATTTATACCTTGGGTGGATTTCGGTAGCCATTATTGCAAATATAGCTGCCTACCTCACTAAAATTTCTTGGAGCGCTTGGGGTGTTTCAGCGGTAAATTGGACTTTGATTATGCTGGTCGTAGCCGGTTTGGTAAACATGTACATGGTAACCCAGCGAAATATGCGAGTTTTTGGCTTGGTAGGAATCTGGGCTTTGCTGGCTATTGCCACTCGTCAGCAAGAGTATAGTGCGATAGTTTACACGTCCTACGGTGTTGCTACGGCCATTTTGTTGGGTATCTTTTTTAACTTGGTACGCCCAGCTAACAAGCACCTTAATAAGCTTAATTTATTGGAACCGTGAAAGTGCTAGCGCAGTACCTAGCGAATTATCACACGCTTGAACGAAGCAATTTCAAACCCTAATATTTAATAACATCAACCGCATTTTAGACATATCCTAAAGAACGCATTTTCAGTGGGTTCACAAGTCATGTCTTAATCGGAAACTGTAGAAATCTCCCAAATAAAGTAACTATATTTTTAGATGATTTTTCAAAAATTATAATCTGTATTACTTTATTTCCTCGGGCTATGTTTAAGTAACATGTGTGAGGTATCTATTAGCTAATTATTACGAAGTTCAGCATAATTCAATCGCATTCTACACTTCTTCGCGATTTTATAAGACACATATTGTTGACTTTAATTACCTGTTGTGTGATAATTTAGATAGCCCCCTTGTTTTGATTTTATTACACGATTTAAAAAATTAGGGATGAAGCTTTTAGACTTAAAACAAATATATCTAAAAATGACATATTTGGATTTTGCCTTGGAAAAAGCCCACTCTAAATATCAGGTTATTTTTAATGTAGACAGCTGTATACCCATTAAATGAGTATTTGTCCAACTTAGGGAACTCGCACGGTAATGGTTAACGTTCTAAATACGCTCGTTTTACTTTTGACAGTGCTTCTTAGGTTTTAAAACGTTCAGGCTATTGTGGAATATTTACCGCTACTAAGGCACTGTAGCATGTAATCCCTTTTTGTCTATTCTCCATTTTCAATAAAAGGCTTAAGGATAGCGGCATAGATGATTGGAGAAATACCGAAGATCCCAACTCTCCCCTTCCTTAATCCTTTTTCGATCTGACCATTTCGAAATTTCATCGTACTATAGTTCAAAATAGAACTCAAAATCCACACAGATTTGTCCTCAGCATAGGATTTATTGAGGATAGATTAGATTAAATAACCATTCAACCAATTTAATTTCTTAAATAATATGGAAGTATATTCTAAAAACGGTTTATCCAATCACGGCATGTTTAGTTGATAAATCCTTGAAAAAGTTTACTTAATTAATTAAAAACAGTGTAAATTCATTTCATATTTGTTGATTAAGTAATCTTTTTATAAACTTGTATTGAAAACTAGCTATAACTATTCATATTATTCTGACACATGGTAATCATCAACAATTTTGAAGAATATAAATCATATGAAGGGAAGATATTAGGGACTTCCAATTGGCATAAAATAGATCAAGGTCAAATCAACAGATTTGCTCAAGCAACATTAGATCATCAATGGATTCACATAGATGAAGAAAAGGCCAAAAATGAAGGTCCATTTCAAACTACTATAGCTCACGGATATCTAA
This sequence comes from Sphingobacterium sp. HJSM2_6, assembly GCF_049316305.1. Classification (NCBI taxonomy): domain Bacteria; kingdom Pseudomonadati; phylum Bacteroidota; class Sphingobacteriia; order Sphingobacteriales; family Sphingobacteriaceae; genus Sphingobacterium; species Sphingobacterium sp. HJSM2_6. The sequence goes on along the minus strand of NZ_JBMOXB010000008.1, from coordinate 64,461 downwards.
CTCTTTCATTAATACCTTATTTATGGAAGCAAATTGCAGATGTACGTAATGTAAAAATGGAAATCAATTATGGGATTGAACACCTTAAGTTTGGACAAGCGGTACCTGTAAATAGTGAGGTTCAACTGCAGGCAACGGTAAGGTCAATAACCAATTTGAGGGGAACAGTGAAAGCTGTTATCCAAGCGAAGCTGGCTATTAAAGGTTATGCTAAACCAGCATACGTAGGTGATGTAATTTTTCTTTACCACTTCAATTGACGTGGTAAAGAAAAACTCTTCTAAACCAATTTACTAAAGTTTACAGGTGTCGGAATTTAATCGGACAGCATAGAGGAGTAAGTCTTTAATATATTGACTATTTATAAATCATTTTGTTAGCATGTAATTGAACCACGTGATTCAATAGATCAGTTTAAGCCGGTATGGGTTGCCTGAAGCTGGCTTCTTTGGTAATCTTTAACATTCTATGGAAGTACTTAAGTTTCATTCATAGCAGAAAATAATTAAATAAAAGATTGGGTATCTTCTGCATCAATTTGATCCCTTTGAAATTAATGCACTAGTAAAACCCTGAGGGCGCTGCTCGCCATGTAAACGGTTTCCAACGTTTACCTCCACATTAAATAGCAGATTGGTTTTGGAAATTAAAAGCCAGTTTAATATTATTTTTTTTAGATACTTAATTGAGAAATCAGGATTAGAACGTTGATAAGGCTTTTGAAGAGAGATTATGCGGACTATCTTTGCAATGGGCAGTTTGCGTGTAGCAACTCTTCAATATACCTCATGTAATACAGTAGCCAAAAAGTAAACTCCAGCGAAATTTGATGTTGCTATGCTTACAGACCTCATTTTTACATTCTTCCATACGCCAATAAGCTCGAAACATATTGATTCACAATAAAATAAGACAAGACCCTTAACCCCAAACATTTAAAGGACGAATTAATAATTTACAGAAATATCCTTTTAATTGTGTACATTGGAGTTCCTTCCCACATGCAGACCTTGTAAAATACGAGACGATAGTATGCAAGGCCCTAACTTCAAAATAATGACACTTATATCAAAAAAAGGAATAGCATTCCTTTCAACTTTCCCCCCACGAGCATGCGGTATTGCTACGTACACGACGGACCTTATGACAGCAATAGAGCACAAATTTCATGCTTTTAATCTTTTACCCATACCCATAGAGAACGATGGAATTGAACAAGTTTATGATTTTGAAAGCAATCAGAAACTTCAAGTTTATGTACCAAATTCATTTGATAGACTAATAGAACATATTAATTCAACTTCAACTATAGATTTGCTGTGTATTCAGCATGAATTTGGACTCTTTAAAGATCAAGAAAAAGCCTTACTCTCCTTAATTAGCAATCTAAGGAATCCCGTGTTATTGGTTTTCCATACTGTATTACCCTCACCCAATCAATTATTAGCCGAAAATGTTCAGGCACTTACTGAGGCCGCTTCCCGGGTCTTAGTGATGACTCGAACTTCAGCCAATATTCTGATAACTGATTATAAAGTTTCGCCTGAGAAAATTGTATTGATACCACATGGCACCCACTTAGCTCCTGCTGTTGATAAAAATTATATTCGTCAAAAGTTTGACCTATTAAATAAAAAAGTGCTGAGTACCTTTGGGCTGATAGGTCCTGGAAAAAGCATTGAAACCACATTGAAGGCACTTCCATCGATCATTGCCATCGAACCAAATGTAATGTTTCTCATTCTTGGCATGACACATCCTGCTCTACTTCAAGAAGAAGGAGAACGCTATAGAAACATGCTTAAAGAACTAGTGGTTCAATATCAGATCGAGGAAAATGTCCGATTTGTTGATGAATTTTTATCAACGGAAGATTTATTATCTTACTTACAGATTACGGATGTTTACCTATTTACTTCTAAAGATCCATTTCAAGCCGTAAGTGGCACGTTTTCTTATGCATTGAGCTCCGGGTGCCCAATCGTCTCAACGCCTATACCCCATGTGCGTGAGGTGTTGAAGGAAGAAATGGGTATTATTATCGACTATGAAGCGCCAGATCAATTGGCAGATGCCGTTAATCAAATTTTGAACGATTCAGCAAAACTCGAGAGGATCCGCCATATTAATTTGCAGAAAACCGTGGCCACATCTTGGCAAAATACCGCAATAGCGTATGTAAATGTCTTTCAGAACTTGATCGGTGAGCAACAAAAGCTACAATATGTTGTCCCTCCAATCAAATTGGATCACATTCTGCGTATGACCACGAATATCGGATTTGTACAGTTTGCAAATGTAAGTACGCCCGATGAAAACAGTGGTTTTGCACTTGATGATAATGCACGAGCGCTAATCGCTTTACTCTACCATTACCAACTAACGCAATCCCAAGACGATTTGGTGTTAATCCAGAAATATCTTCAATTTATCGCCTATTGTCAACAAAAAGACGGAACTTTCTTGAATTATGTAGATCATAAAGGTCAATTTACTGATCAAAACTATTGTGAAAATCTCGAAGACGCAAATGGACGGGCAGTATGGGCTTTGGGTGAGGTCATCGGTATGTCCCATACCTTACCAGAAAAAATCATTTCTTTAGCCAATGAATTGTTAGATCAGACTTCCATTCATTTTCTATCTTATCATTCTACTCGATCGATGTCCTTTACGATTAAAGGATTGAGTTATATTAAGCACAACCGTTATCGAAAAGAGTTAACAACCTTAGCAGATCGCTTAATAGCAATGTTTAATCATGAAAGCTCTTCGGAATGGCTGTGGTTCGAATCCTACCTCACTTACGGAAACAGTGCTATTCCTGAAGCTTTACTCGCTGCCTATCAACGCACCGGGGAAACCGTTTACAAAGAAGTTGGCTATAAGGCATTCAATTTTCTTCTTAGTAAGATTATGATTAATAATGAAATCCATGTCATATCCAATAAGGGTTGGGCTCAGCGTGGAAGTGTTAAAACAGCAAGCAAAGGTGGCGAACAGCCTATTGATGTCGCCTATACAATCATTGCTTTGGATCGATTTTACAAAGAAAGTCAGGAATATCGTTACAGAGAGATGATGGAAATTGCCTTTGAATGGTTTTTGGGTCGAAATCATCTTAATCAAATCGTTTATAACCCTGTTACTGGAGGATGCTTTGATGGGCTCGAGGAAGATACCGTAAACATAAATCAAGGTGCAGAATCAACCCTCAGTTATCTTTTGGCCAGACTTATAATGGAAATGCATGTTTTGCCAAATTAAAATTTCGAAAATTAACACACATCATCCCTGAACGTCAATTTTTATCATTACCTTGTTAAATAAAAACCTGCTTTTTAAATAAACCCCTTGCAGCAGGTCAGTCATAAATTAAAGCATGTTGCTTTACCCTTATGTTTTTCAGATTGTCTTGTAACAATCCCTACTTTAAAAGCAATTATCATTTATTACATCGCAATTGAACACTTTCAGCGTAGTCAACGCTACGTCAGCCTTGCTAACGGATTATCGAAAGTTACGATTGGTTCAATAAAAATTAACTTTTTAAACAATTCCTACCATGAGTAAAGATCAGAAAAAAGAAAAAAGCACAAAAGAAAAATTACCATCCTCTTACCAAAAGGAAAAAGATTCGACGTCCAAGGAAACCACAGCAAATGTGTTTAGCAAGAAAAAGAAATAAACTTTTAAACGATATCAGCTTTTTATGGCTAGCTGCTATTCCTTTTGTTGTTGTCAACAACATGCGAGTTTCACCCAAAACTAAAAGGTTCCAAACAGATCTATAATAGTTGTTATGTTGCTTTATGGAAACCTTAGTAAGTTTTCCATAAAGCAACAAGAGGAATGTCAGTCCTTGTTATTTAAGTAAGTAACGCTTCCCCGCAACGAAAAATATAGTTTTTGGAAATCCCTGTTTTGCCGCTAATAGTTAGAACAGCTTATACATATGTCCATATTACGGAAATAACTAAAGACCCTATTTAGGAAGTATTGCTTCGTCTAATTATTCAAGCATTTGCGTAATGTATGAACCTAGGATCTGAATTACTTACACCTAACTTAAAATACAAAAACATTAGATCTTCAGTGATATTTATACGGCGTTCAGCTATAGCTTCTGATACGTACAGCGTAAAACATCGAATTGAAACTGAAAAAGATACTATTGGGATTGAAAGAGATACAAACAATGGGTCTATATTCTGTGTAGTATATGCAATTTATTGAGACTACAACTTGGATATAAAAGATACGAGGTGAACAAGCGTTTTCTATTTTAAAGTTGGTTAATTAAAATATATACTGAACAAATCGTGAGCAGTACTTTTCCGTCTGCCTCTAGTCTACCACAGCAAATACGCTATAAGATGATTGACGAAATATTTATTTATACAATACAAGCAGTTCGTTTGCGTCTTTACGTATGTTTTCTGGTATGAGTAGAGCAGGCATAGTAAAGCGTTACCACTCCACTGAGAAATATTTTTGAATTAATAAGTTTAAATTCGGTGCTATTTTTATATCCTTCAAATAATGACAATCCACCTCCGGCCACTACCGGATGGATACTTAACTGAAATTCATCAATTAAATTTAATTCCAATAATTGGATAATCAAGCTGCGACTGCCAACTAAGATGTCTTTTCCAGGTTGTTGTTTAAGTATTAGAATTTCTTCATCAAGATTGTGTTCGGCCAATTTTGCACTTTCCCAATTTACATGATCAAGCGTTCTTGAAAATACAAGTTTAGGAATATGGTCTATAACATGGGCAAAATGATCCATAGATTTTTCGCCTGATGGATTTTCTACCAAAGTCTTCCAAAATTCCATAAGCTGATACGTTACCCTTCCAAATAAAATCGCGTCAGAATTGCTAAGCAGTTCCGCATAATAATGATGCAATTCACCGTCAGGTATACCCACTGTATGATCGCATATTCCGTCAAGAGTAGTGTTAATTGCTGCAATTATTTTTCTCATGTTTCATACTTTTTAATTGGTTTAGTGATAAAATCAATTCTTTAATTAGTAGAATTTGGCAGATTAAGCTCCTTAACAACCTAAATTCCGTAACTAACCATATTAAGTATATAAAATTATGTAAATGTTTTGCAATCAACAGCATAAAAAATGCATTCGTAAATTCATCATGATATAATCCCCTTGCATTTGGGCAGAAAACAATAAGAACGTTTCATTTTTCTTCGTTTAGAAAATTTTATAAAGGAAGGTTCCATTAGTTTAAGTAAAGGTATCTATTCATTACTTCTAGGAATTCTTAAAAGGATTTTATTCACCAAATTCATTCCCAAAAAAACCGAATTTATTTAGGTTTATGTTAATCATCGTTCAATGGTTGTGAATAGCAGTTGCTAGAACCTAAGTTCTAGCCTTGTCAATCCTTTGGTTGTTTGCTATATTCAAAGAAATCTATTCACCAACCTTACCTATAGGTTATCGATTTATTTTTTATCCAAGCATGGTTGTTGAATTATTTAACGCAGTTTAAAAGCTTGAACTCCGCAAAGGAAAAGCGTGATGTTGAACAAGCATAGTAAATACTCACTAAAGTGCTGCCGCTTTTAATTTCTATCCGATTATGGGGCAATGTTAATTATCCGTTTTTCATAAGTTAACGCATATCTTCGCAACAATACTCCATCGGCATTATGTATTTCATAGCTGTTAATATTTCCCTGATCATCTCGGATCGCCTTAAGGTGATAACTGACGTAGTCTGGAAGATTATAGCTTCCAATTTCATTTTTACTAAATGCAAAATGCTCCATCACATGATGATAGGGTCTTGGGTCTGAACTTCTAGCCAAATGATCAGAAAAAATAGCAAAAGCCATTTGCACCTTATCTTCTTTAAATATTCCAGAACCACTTAAATAATTAATATCAATAAATGTAGAGCTACCAGCGCTATTGGTTATTTTTTTAAGGTTATTATTTACATCCCAATGGTACAGTCTGGTGGAAATACCATAGGATTTGTTTGCTGCATTGTAATTTACAGGGTACCTAGTTCCATTTAGTTTATAGTCAAGCAGTATATCATTTTCGTAGCTATATTCGAATATATAACCATAATTGTGTGCAGGAACTGTGTAAAGCACATCCATATCGACACGTGAAATTAAATCTTGATCAGTATAGGTTAAAGCAGATTTGTAGGTGATCGTCCCTATGTTAAACTCAAAGTACTTTATTTGATTCTTTTCATTGTATTCGAAAATTGACGCTCTAATCGCTCCTGCATTTGGGTACGTGAGCTGAATGGTTTTTACAAAGAAACCATACTCCCTTGGATCAGGACTATCTTTTTTGCTACAGGAGGTTATGATGGTAAAAAGAATGGATAAGATTAATAATAAAGTTGTTTTCATCGATTTATGGCTTTATTGGTTAATTTTCTGATGGATTGATTTTCCAAGCTAATCTTTGATTTCTAATAGCTGGATGACTTGGGCATAACTTTTAGTTCTCCAGAAGCTCCGCCATTTCTCCTGCGTTTGAGTTGATCCTGAAAGCTGCCTACCTGGAGGAATTAATACATATCGGAAACGGTTTCCCCGAATTGAACTGTATTCTGTATCCTGTAAATTCGCACCATTCAGGCTTTCTATTCCTATAAAAATTTGATAATTTGGAATAGCTGAATGCGAGACTGCCAAAGAATATCGCGCATTGCGAAAGGCATAATCAAATAGCACATTATGACTTGACCCAAAATTTCTTCCATATACCAACATCAGCCCACCTGCATTATAAAACAACTGTAAATTAGCATATCCCACAGCATTTAATATGGGTGTAGGTATGCTATGAGCCATGATTTTACGCGTTTCTGAGTTCGTATTATTCCAATTATAATCAACCCAGGTACTGGCAATTACATTGGCTGCACCTTTCAGGTTAATTGCTGATCCCCATACCAAAGCTATTTTAGGGCCAAAGAAATCTCCTGACATGCGGTTTAGGTAATAATCTCCTGGTGAACCTACACTTATTTCGGGATTTGTATTTCCGCTTAAGATTTTAGATCCAGCTGCACCAGTGGGTCCAGTGGATCCAGTAGGTCCTGTTGAACCTGCTGTTCCTGCTGCTCCAGTTGATCCAGTTGATCCTTTCAAAACCAATGGTATGCCCCAACCAATATTGGTTTTAGGACCATAGAGACTAGCTGCTGTTTTATCCAGGTACATATCCCCTAAATTTCCCAAAGTCCCTGCAGGAGCACCATTGCCACTACGTATTAACGTACCGTCTTTTCCTGGGATTCCGGGATCTCCCGTGTTACCTTTGGGCCCTTCATTTCCATCTTTACTGCAACTGGTTACCAGTGCTAGTATTACAAGAATTGCTTTTATTGTATAGGTTAACGATTTCATTTTTTAAGTTTTAAATTAGCCTTCAAATGTTTTTACTGCTTAATAAATTCTACCCTACGATTACTGGCCTTTCCTTCCAAGGTATGGTTTTGAGATACCGGTTCAGAAGCACCTTTCCCTTCGATAATAAGCCGCTTAGCATCTATATTATATACTTTTTCCAAGATCGTTTTGACCGCTGCAGCCCGTTTTCTGGACAGCTCCACATTCAGCTCTTGGTTACCATCAGTATCGGTATGTCCTATGATTTTAAGTTGAAGGTCTGATTGATCAAGCAGGATATCTGCCATTTCCTTAAGGATGCCAAAAGACTGAGGTTTGATGCTTGCAGATCCAACTTCGAAAAATATACCTGTTGTGCTGTATTTTCCAGTATTGATCAATTGACTTCGTGCATCTACCCCTGCTTCTGCGATCCGCAGGTTGCTCACGTAAAATCCATCTTTGGCTTCAGGGATAATGGGAGCTGCTCGAAAATGAAAATTATTCCTTAGCCTATTGGAATCAAAGGCTTTCGGAAGATCAAAAATTTTATTTTCATCCATGTAGAGCCGTATACGGGTATTTTGTACTGCTATACTCACATGGACAATCCTTCCTGCCATTTTATTTGCTGGCCACGATTGGGTAATTTCCCGTCCGGAATAAAGACTTGTAGAATAGCCAATGTTGTTTTTGATTGTTGCAGGAATATGAAAGTAAAAGAGCTTCTTATGTTGTATACTCGACTTAGCGGGGTTAGCCAGTTCCGTAAATCCAAACGTAATGGGAGGTCTAGTTGTCCCTTGCGGATAGTATAAGTCGAATTCTATGGTAAAATTTTCTGGTAAAGCAGTCTTTAACTCAGGAAAACTAATGCTATTATCGGGTATCTTTAACCAATTCCCTATTAGATGTTGGATTGTAACTAGCTCCCCTGAGCCGTTTGTATTCCATCGTGCAAGAAAATCGCCCTTTGCCTCCTGTTCAAAAGCATCCAAAAACAAAACGTGATCCCCAGGAATAAAATCAAATATGCTGGACTTACTCCTCATGGTCGATGAGCTATCTTGATCCAGAGAAGTTCCATCGATTCCTCTTTCTACTTTGTTAAGGACATTCTCAATGACGTTATCAGTTTTCTTTTCTATGCGGTGATTAACTTTCTGCTGGATTTTTTTTTCGATTCTTTTTAAGATTTGTGCGTAGCTTTTCGGTAGGCAAATAAGCAAACACAAAAGTAGAAGTAGCGTAGTTAAATAATTTTTCATGGTTTAGAATCCTCCAAATTTTCTGTTTAAATTCCAAATTCCAGTTAGCCTTATTCCTTAGTGCTATACAGGATATTGGTAAAATTAACTGGAAGTGAAGGTTCTGGATTGTAAAAAAGCCCAAATATTGATTTTGGAATTTTTTACAATAAATAATGCTAAACAGATGGTCTGCCTGTACTGCCTGCCAAGCTCGTCACATGCCCAGAAAGATTCTCTAAACTCCTATGGACTTGAGAGGGAGTATATCCATAAAAATGCTTGAATTCATGGATAAAGTGTGCTTGGTCAAAATAACCGTAACGATAGATAATTTCTTGCCAATCGGAACTTGCTGAATCCTTAAGGTATTTATTTACTAAATTAAAGCGGATTACCCTACTGAATGTTTTGGGAGATAAACCTACTTGCTCTTTAAAATGCTGTTCCAGGGAACTTTTAGACATATTGGAAAGGCTATACAAGTTCATAATGGGTAGATTCCCTTGGTGTTTAACGATTTCGTGGCAAGCATGGGCAATTTTATCCGTATTCAGGCTTGCATTGATTCTTAGTTGATCAATAAGCCAGTGTTCAAGTAGTGTTAATACCGTATCCGGATGGAGTGCATGATCTTCCATTTTCCTGCATAGGGCATGAATGTGATTGCCCAACAAATCCGAAATCAAGGTGCATTCGTTTAGCAGTAAGTTTTGAGGAATACCCAATAATTTAAATGCTCCAAAAGGCTTGAAAAGCACATAGATCATGGAAGCCGATGAGGTAGTGAGATGATGGTGACAATCCAATTGCCCAGTAAAATTAAAACGTACATTATAATATTTTTTACGTTCAGAATTATATAAAAAATGGTCCTCATCAAGAATAAAAGTAAGAACACCATAGCCTACTGGAAACAAATCCAATTCCATCTCCTGCCGTTGGTTTCCGACATTGGAATGCATATACACTTGAATATAGGGTTGCAGCAGAGGATGAGGTAGATAGACAATTGTATTCATAACGTAAATATACTTATTAATATTCAGGTCTATGATTGAAGTGTCCAGTCGTTGGATTGCTCTTTTTTTGGAAATTTGAAGTATTAATCCCTGCTTAAATGGTGATATAAAATCAAATAATAGAGTTGTCTTCCTTAAAACAGTGAATAATTACGATCCCTTATGGATTCTTCGGTAGGAAAATCCAAAATTACGAATCAATAAAAAAGGGAACGCTCTAAAAAATATAGGTTTATTATATCAGATAAAATTATGACCATCCTCATTTTAAAAACATTGCATTGCTTAACTACCAATAAATTTTCAAGACGTGTTTTTCAAGTTGCAAATTTTTCTTTTGATTCCTACCTGATTAAAATTCAATCGGGTAATACTTTTTATTTTTATCTACGTTAAATTTATTTAAATGGATTGCTGATTCTTGTGCAATCGGCAAGATGTCCGGTTGTTTAACAACCGAATTGGAAAACCTCACTCGGAACTCGTGGTTTTGATGGTTTAAGGTTTTTTTGTTGGTATAGTGAAGATGGAATGTGATGGAAAGGAAAAGTCAAAATAGAACCAGAATTGTTGGCATTCGGTTAACTGATGCGGAATTTAATACACTGGAACAGCGTTGGCGAGAGTCAACCAATAGGAAAATCAGCGATTATCTTCGTTCGGTTTTACTGAGTAAGCCAATCATCAAATCTTTCCGAAATAAGTCCATCGATGAGAGCATGATTATGCTCATTCAGCTGCGCAATGAGCTCAATGCCATTGGGGTCAACCTCAATCAGGCCGTTAAGAAACTTCATACCTTCCCTCCTCATGCAGATTTGAAGGCCTGGATGCTCAATCAACAGCTCCAAAACAAGATACTTTCCAATAAGTTAGTGGAGATTAAAACACTCATACAGAAAATGGGGGAAGCATGGTTGCTGTGATAAAAACCGGAAGTTCCATTCGCCGGATATTTCTTTACAATGAAAACAAAGTAGAGATCGGTGCAGCAACATGCCTGGCGGCCATAAACTACCCCATGGATGCTCATGAGATGACTTCTGCAATGCGCCTAAATAGGCTCATGCAGCAAGCGGCATTAAATAGCAAGGTAACTCGAAATAGCGTTCATATTTCCTTAAACTTCGACCCTACAGATAAAGATTTATCCGATGGCAGGTTAATTGAAATGGCTAAAGTATACATGCAAGGTATTGGGTTTTCCGATCAGCCATTTCTTATTTATAGGCACCTCGATGCCGCACATCCTCATATACATCTAGTGAGCACCAAGGTGCGCTCCGATGGGAGACGCATAGATATGCACAACATTGGGCGTAATGCCTCGGAAAAGGTAAGGTGTGTTATTGAGCAGCAATTTAATTTGGTTAATGCAAAAGACCATAGGCTGAAGATAGCGCATATGCCCAAGGCTGTAGAGGTGGCTAGAGTACAATATGGCCAGATAGAGACGCGGGGAGCCATTCAGAATGTGCTTGAAGAGGTATTGAATTCCTATAATTTTACCAGCCTTTCCCAGTTGAATGCCGTGCTCAGGCAGTTCAATGTAATGGCTGATCGAGGGAGTGAGCGTTCGAGGATTTTTAGGAATAATGGTTTGCTGTTTCGCATATTGAATGAGCATGGTCAAGCGGTTGGTGTGCCCATCAAGGCAAGTGCCTTTTACAATAGACCAACACTGGCTAAATTAAATCTTCTGTTTGCGCAAAATCAAGTAGATCGAAAACAGCTCAAAGCAAGAACCATACACGCCATTGATAAAGCCTTGCAAGGAAATGTTAAGGATATGGAAGAGCTTAAAATTAGGCTTCAGCAACAGGCGATTCACTTAGTTCTGCGAGAGAATTCAGATGGTTTGATTTACGGCTTGAGCTATGTAGATCATAAGAATCGGTGTGTTTTCAATGGTAGTGAGCTCGGAAAAATGTACAGCGCCAAAGGAATACTTGCGAAGTTTCATGTGCCAACAGTCAAAGTTCAGAACCTCTCGCTAAATCATAAAGCATACAAATTGATTAAAATAGATCGCATGACAACTAAGGGGTTTACCGTGGGTGATAAAATGATTAATCACTTCAGTGTTTTATCGCTTGCTAGAAACCCGCTTGAGATACTACAGCATACTCAGTCACCAGCAGATTATATTCCTTATGGTTTTAAAAAACGTAAGAAAAAACGGAAACAAAGGATTAGCAACTGACAGGTAGGGAATGCAAAAAAATAACGCTGTAATAGAACAGTCATCCATGTATAATTAATAAATCCACAATGGCGCTACAAACAGGAGAAAACGAACAGGCACTGCGAAAGATAGTCGACCTAACCCGATGGATAGCCATAGCACTACTCCTACTTCATTTCTATGCAATAGGATACAGTATTTTTAAGAGCTTGGGATGGTATCATCATTTTATTGATCGCATCATGCTGACTTTGCAGAGGACCGGAATATTCACTAACGAACTGACATGCAAGTTTTTGATACTTTTCTTTTTAGCGATATCCTTACTTGGGGCTAAAGGAAAAAAAGATGAAAAATTGAAGCTTCAAAAACCCATTCTTTACCTTTTTTTCGGACTAATTGGATATTTCATTAGCTATTGGGTTTGGTATATGCCTGCAAGCATAGAATTTCGACTGTATAGCTACATAGCGCTAACAAGCATAGTGTTTTTGTTATTCCTAACAGGCGGAACCTTGATCTCTAGAATTATTTACACCAAAATGGATAATCAAGATATATTTAATCAGCAGAATGAAACATTTCCCCAACAGGAAGAATGCTTGCAGAATGAATATTCCATCAACCTGCCCGCAACATACCAGCTGAAGAATAAATTTCGTAAAAGCTGGATCAATATCATCAACCCTTTCCGCGGAATATTGGTATTGGGAACACCTGGGTCTGGAAAAACATATTTCATCATTAGGCACATCATAACTCAGCATATTCAAAAAGGATTTTCCATGTTCATCTATGACTTCAAATTCGATGACCTAACCACCATTGCCTACAATCATTACCTCAAATACAATACCCTTCAGGGTGGACCCCTAAAATTTTACAGCATCAACTTCGACGATCTAAGCCGCTCAAACCGCTGCAACCCCCTAGATCCTAGCTCCATGTTCGATATAACAGATGCCGCCGAAAGTGCTCGAACCATTCTTTTAGGGTTAAATAGAGAGTGGATAAAACGCCAGGGTGATTTCTTCGTCGAGTCACCCATTAACTTTTTAACGGCCATCATTTGGTACCTGCGAAATTATCGTCAGGGAGAATATTGTACGCTTCCCCATGTGATAGAACTGCTGCAGTTAGACTACGATACCCTGTTCTCCATACTTCGCATAGAAAAGGAGATTGAAGTGCTCATTAATCCCTTCATAATGGCCTACTTGAATGATGCCATGGAACAACTGGAAGGACAGATCGCCTCAGCAAAGATTGCCCTGGCAAGACTCTCCTCACCGCAGCTTTATTACATCCTGTCGGGGAATGACTTTAAACTAGACATCAATAATCCCCATGAGCCCAAGATTGTGACCATGGGAAACAACCCCCAGAAAGTCCAAATCTACGGTGCCGTATTATCCTTATACATCAATAGACTCGTCAAACTAGTCAATCAAAAGGGTAAAATAAAGTCAAGCCTAATATTCGATGAGTTTCCAACCATTTATCTCAACAACATCGATAGCCTCATCGCTACAGCACGCGATAACCTCGTTTCAACAACCTTAGCCATTCAGGACCTTAGCCAGCTGCGCAAAGATTATGGGCGAGAGCAGTCCGATGTCATCATGAACATCTCTGGAAATGTAATCGCTGGACAGGTAAATGGAGATACCGCAAAACAACTTACTGAACGCTTCGGCAAGATTATGCAAGATAGGGAAAGCTATTCCCTGAGTAGCGCCGATACTTCCATCAGTCGTTCCAAGCAGCTTGAAAGTGCCATTCCTGCTTCCAAAATTTCGTCCCTGAGTTCTGGAGAATTTGTTGGAATGGTAGCCGATAACCCGAACAATAAGATAAACCTTAAAGCGTTCCATTGCTCCATAGTAAATGATCATCATAAATTAGAACATGAAATCCAGAACTATAAAAAGATGCCCATCATTCGCCAGATAACGCCTGACCAAGTAAACATAAATTACAATCAGATAAAGAAAGATATTCAAGAATTAGCTTTCCAGGAGATACAGCGAATTTTAAATACACCTACCCTAGCGCATATATTGATTAAGAAAAAGGATATTTCAAAATGATAAGAAAGAAATATTAAGAATAAAATGTCTTTTAATAGAAAAATTAGGGAACTTTCTATACCATAAGTCTAGAATAAGAATATATTTTAATAAAAGTAGTTACTATCCTTATATCAATGAAAGTAATCTAGCAAAGGAAGTTTATTTACCACCTAGTTTGAATATTTAATTTACATTGCATTATTTTAAGTAAATTTTAGCAGGAAACTCCAGCATACAAAACAGATTATAATATAATGCGGTTATACAAAAAGCCAAAGAGTCAAAGGTAAAAGTGAGAAGAAATAATATTCTAACAATCAAATACTTAGGTAGATAAATTATTTGACCTATAGCTCCTTTCCAATCTTGAAATTAAAATAAATTGAAAGATGATACCAACAATGTATCACAAGAAGTATCAATATCCATTTCTCATATTAATGAATTAGATTATTTTTAATATTGTAGGATTTAATTTTGGATTAGTTTTGAATCCTATACTTGTCAAGGATAAAGTTTAAAAACTTCTGGTATTTTATTTCGTTTGCTTTTTTTACAGGTATCCCAAATGAAAATCGGTTCTTTTTTCCATGATATTGAATGAGAATTTCAATAATAGAATTATCATTGGTCAAAGCTTCAGATGTGTGATTTAAAGTCATTAATTCTAATGCGTCGATGAAGGTTAGAATTTGATGGAATTCATCCGCTTCAAGGGATTTGTCAACTAAATAAAGATTATTGGTAATACATTTATTCAGACTTAAATCTCTTAATAAACTATCTTTTGTGAATTTAATTTTTGACCCCCCACAATTTGAAGTAATAAGATTCGTATCCATTATAAATTCACTATGGCTAACATTTTCTTTAGAACAGGAGATTATTCCTAAAATATTTAAAAGAGCGAAAATTAATAAAAATTTTATCATAATTTATTTACTTAAGTAATATGGTTACATATTAGTACGAGTATTTATTCAGGTTTGCTACATTTACGAATTGTATTAACCACCTTAAAATAGCTATTTTAACAATGCAGCTGCAAGCATGTTTTTATAAAGTGATGTGTACATATATCATCCAGAGATATGAGTTAGAAAATGTGATAATAATTAGTATCAACAAAAAATAAAGGGGTATTAAGTGAGTTAAGTAATCTGTTCGAAGTTAAAATACAGGGTGTTATAAAGGCTTTAGAAGAAAATCGTTTAATTGTTCACCAAAACGCCTTTTGAGCTAAAATTTAACTGCTGAAGTTATTGTATTGCCAGTTTACGTTTAAGGAGATATCCTTTGCAAAATAATAAAAAACTAAAACCTTGAATTGCCAACCATCCTGATAAGAATTCTCCGTGAATTGGGGTTTGTTTCTTGGAAGATTCAAATTTATTATTTCTTTTATGGGATTTAAAATCCTGCTTAAATTATCTAGCTCACCGATAAAATAAGTAATGATTTTATGAGGTTTCAAAATACGGCTAACGCAACTTCTCCCTTAAAAACTCTACCAAATGTTGATGTTTGATTCTAAATTTTTATAGGTTTCAACTGATAAAATACTTTATTTACAATTGAATTATTACCTAAATATTGAATACACAAAATTTAACAAGATTAATCAATACTGGAATCACAATACGACACCATTTTCCAAACCATTTAATTATTTTCTTGAACGATTGTTTGGGTAAATTGTTCTTATCATACATTAATTTCTTATTGTATGAAAACAACGAAAAAAAGCAACCATCAAAATCATTATCCTACTCCGCCATTTATAAAACAAAATCAATCTCCACCCGGGCAAACCAATAAAATGGATCCTCGTCCAGACCACGGGGAAGATACGTATCAAGGATCAAATTTATTACTCGGCAAAGTAGCCATCATCACCGGAGCCGACTCTGGAATAGGTAAAGCCGTAGCCATCGCGATGGCACGAGAAGGTGCTGATATAGTCATATGCTACAAGGATGATATCGAAGATGAAGATGCGCAGGATACGGAAAGTTATGTACTTCAAGCTGGGCGCCAAGCTATACTATTTAAAGGAGATATTAGAAAAGAGGAAATCTGTAAAAAAATTATACAATTAACGGTATCCAAATTTAAAAAAATTGATATTCTAGTCAATAATGCTGCATATCAAATGAGTCATAAAAACCTACAAGAGATTTCGGCTGAAGAGTGGAACATGACGTTTGAGGTAAATTTAAGTGCAATGTTTTATTTAATCAAACATGCACAACATTATATTCGCGAAGGTGGCAGCGTAATAAACACGACGTCAGTAAACGCCTATGCCCCAAACCCTACCCTAATTCCCTATGCCGCAAGCAAAGCTGCTATCCAAAATTTAACTTCTAATTTAGCTCAGAAGTTTCTGGAAGATGGAATTGGCATTCGCGTCAATGCGGTTGCTCCCGGTCCAGTTTGGACGCCCTTAATTCCGAGCACCATTTCGGATCATGAACATTTTGGAGAAAATACCCCATTGGGCAGACCCGCTCAGCCAGCTGAATTAGCACCAGTGTATGTGTTTTTAGCTTCCGAGGCAGCCTCTTATATTGCAGGTGCTACTATTCCTGTTACGGGAGGTCGCATAACAATTTAAAAGATATATTCGTAAAGACCGCGCTTCTAAAAAATTATTGTACCACGATAACAGGATTAAGCGCGGAGATGGCAGGGAAATCCAACATCGTACAGATCAATATTTGTCATTACCATCACGGATAGATAGCGCCAAAAGTGGAAAAAAGAATAGAACCTTCAAGACAATTAGTTGTTAATTTAAAAAAGGATTTTTATGAGAGCAATTTGGACGGGAGCTATTGGATTTGGATTAGTAAATATTCCAATTAAGATTTATAGCGCAACAAAATCGAGTAGTTTAGACCTCGATATGTTAGATCGAAAAGATCATTCCAATATCAAATTTAAACGGATAAATGAGAAAACAGGTAAAGAAGTTACTTGGGAAAATATCGTTAAAGGCTACTTTCTAAAAGATAAATACATTGTTTTAGAAGAGGCCGATTTCGAAGACGCCATGCCTGAGAAAAATAAGATGATCAATTTACAAACTTTCGTCAAATTTCAGGAAGTAGATAGCATTTATTTCGACACCCCATATTACCTTGAACCACAAAAAACCGGTGAGAAAGCATACAAACTATTGTTGAAAGCCTTGGAGAAATCAAAGACCGCTGGATTGGGTACCTTTGTCATGCGCAATGTCGAACACTTGATAATTATTAAACCTTACAAAAACATATTACTGCTCAACAAGTTACGCTTCAATGAAGAAATTCGAACTGTTACGGAAATAAAAAATAGTGATATGGTGCCTTTGACTAAGCAAGAAATGGATATGGCTTTGAAACTAATCAAAGCCAATAGTAAACCTTTTGAAATATCGTCTTATAAAAACGAATATAGCAAAGAGCTCTTAAAGATAATTAAGCAAAAGAGTAAAGGAAAGCGTGCAACCATTCGCCAAATCAATGTAGAAAATACCAAAGCATCTGATTTATTAGAAAAATTGAAAGCCAGTTTGGCTTAAAATTTCGTTAAGGCAAACTTAATATCAACTTTCAATTTAAAAATATCCATCCATGGGTCTGGTAGTGTTCTAATACGGTCAGGCAATGAATTGATATTGTAATCAGCGATGTGAATATCCTCATTTAGCTCTTCCCAGAAAATAGGTGTACTGACACTCGCCTTCGGCTTAGGACGAACCGAATATGGAGCTACTATTGTCTGACCTTGCCTATTTTGTAGATAGTCAAGATAAATGAGACCTTGGCGCTGTTTAACCCCACGGAATAAACTCGTTGTATCGGGATGTTGATCATGGACAAGCTGTGCGATGAATTGTATAAAATCTCTAACTACATTATAATCATATTGTTCATTGACATGCATAAATATATGAAAACCTGTAGATCCTGAAGTTTTTATAAATGCAGGAACATTTGCCTTATCCAATACTATTTTACAGGTTTTTGCAACAGCTTTAAGCTCATCAAAATCCATTCCGTTAGGATCTAAGTCCAAAACCCCAAATTTTGGCTTTTCTGGTGATTTATAACTAGATAACCAGGTATTAATTTCGATTGACCCCAAATTTGCGATGTAAAGGAGAGTTGCTAAATCGTTACATAAAAGATAATTCACACTCTCTTTACTTATTTTGGAAATAATGGGGACAGTTTTTATCCAGGAAGGTAACTGCTGCAATTCTACATTTTTCTGAAAGAAACTTGAGCCTTTTATTCCATTAGGGTATCGATGAAGTGAAACCGGCTTATTCTTAATATATGGTAATAGATACTTACCCATATGTTCATAATAGGCTAACATTTCACCTTTGCAAATTCCTTCCTTCGGCCAATATATCTTATTTTGATTGGTTATGGTTACTTTTTTTCTACCAATAGAAACAATTCGTTCCTTTTCTAAGAGCTTTGGAGAGATAAACTCTGTAGTCGATTCTTTACTCAATTTGTCCCTCCGTAATCCTTTATAAACGGGATGCCGTAATTGTCTATTATTTGTCCATTCAGAGTAATAAATTTCACAAACTAGTATTGGTTTTACCCAAGTTGCTTGGGACTCATTGGAAACCTTCACCCGCCTATCAAAAGGCTTTGACTCTATCTGGTGAAGCAATAATAATTGCTGTAGTTCCTTCAATTCAATTTCTGTAAATCCGCTACCACAATTTCCAATATAGCTCAGTTTTCCTTGTTCATAGGCTCCCAAAATTAGTGCACCAAAACCCGAACGTAAACCCTTCCCTTGTGTAAATCCACAAATGACGGCTGGCTGACTGTTTCTTATTTTATATTTCAACCAAGAGTTCGAACGCTGACCATCTACGTAGTTGCTATTGTTTCGTTTTGCAACAATCCCCTCCCATTGATTAGCTTCTGCAGTTGCCAAAATTACAGTACTTTTGGGGTCTAATGCTTCTACAAAAGAGAGGTGCTTTAACTTCGTTTTTTTCATCAGAAGTTGAAGTACTTCTTTTCGTTCTTTTAAAGGGTAAGATCGTAAGTTAATATCGTCTATTTCAAGAATATCAAAAATATAGTACCGCAAACTGAATGCTTTTGCTATAGGTTCCCCTTTTTGTAAACCTTGAAAATAGGCTTTCCCATTCGAATCCTCTAAAACAATTTCTCCGTCTAAAATACAATTTCTTAACAGTTTATTGAGCTCACGAATCAAAGTTGGAAACTTTTTATTTAAAAGATTTGCATTGCGGGAAAATAAATTTGTTCTACCAGATTTGCAAACTGCAAACGCCCGAAAACCGTCATATTTCTTTTCATAAATCCAATCATCAGTATCAGGAAGCTTAGCAACTAGCGTTGCTAACATTGGCCTTATTGCCTGATCTAAGACTCGCCAAGTGGTGTCAGATTTCCAACCCAGAGCTAGTTTTGAATTATGATCATACACTTTAAACTGCTTCGCTTGAGGAGCAAGATTCTCACCATTCAATTTTTCCAACTCATAAGGCTCATCGGTAGCATACTGATCTTGATGTTTTATTAACAACCAATTTTTACTCTCAGAGCTATTCATGCAAACCAAAACAAACTCGCCTTTTAACTGCTGACCATGCAGGCGAAATTTTATTGAACCCTTTTCTAGATGATCAAGAAAATCTTTCTCATTTTTATTCTCCACAAAATCATAATGACCCGTATCGAATATTTGTACGATACCTGCCCCGTAATTTCCTTTGGGTATAACCCCTTCGAATTGGGCATATTCAATTGGATGATCTTCGACTCGAACAGCTAACCGCTTATCATTTGGGTTTAAAGAAGGTCCTTTGGGAACTGCCCAGCTTTTTAACACACCATTTAACTCTAATCGAAAATCATAATGCAATCGACTAGCATGATGCCGCTGTACCACGAACTTCAAGACTTTTCCAGTACGCGCTCTCGAAATTCCTTTCGGCTCCTTTGTCTTTTTGAAATCACGTTTCTGATGATACGAATCAAGATTTGCCATAAGTTACTTTAAAACAATGCTGTGATTTAAATGTTTGTCACAAAAAACCAATACATTTAGGCAAACCAATAAGTCCCAAGATAATGTCATCCATGATTAATGGATCTTCACTTAACTAAGCTGACTTTAAAAACCCTACTGATAATTTAGTAACACAATAAGTACCTTGGATTCTCTTTAATAATAACTATCGACCACGAGTGAATTATTTTTCAAAATAATTAAAGTTTTGGGGATATTGAATTGCCTCTACCCCCAGGAACAATCCATGTATATAAAACAATAGATTAAATTTCAACCTAAAATGCCTGATGGTTAATTTCGAATTTTCCTACCAATTCATCAAGCCAACACGTTCAATTTGAGATGTTTTTTAAATTTTATTTTTTTTGATTAATTCAATAAACTCATCCTCTATAGAAGAAAATAAATTTTAAATTAAAATCTTCCTCGATTTCAATTAATCTTAAATATTTTCACTCATTTATCAACGAAGTAACTAATAAACTGTTCAAATGTTAGTTTAATCATTCATTTTAAGTTTATGTTTAGAGAAAGTTCACGAAAATGTATTTGCCAACTTGAAATTAAAAAATCGGTTAATAAATTCAACAAGGAACAAGTCATCTGCAAAATGGACTGTCAAAATCCCACTGAATTGCCTAATCATTTCAAGAAGCCTATAAGTAAATCAGTACCACTAATGCTATTTGCAAATTTTTAAAAATACTTGATCTACTATACGCTGTGAAGTTCGTAAGAAGGTTACAGAATTATTTGGGGTCTTTACATGCTTCGGATTATGTTTCCTTAATAAGGATGCAATTTTAATAGGATCCGCGTCAAAGGTTTAAGCATCAAATAATGAAAATTGCTAAAACAAAATAGCATGAATCAGAATTTGATAGAATACCTAGTTGAAAACATATAAAACCATTGGATCTTTAAATTGTTCCATATATAATCCCATGTAGTCCCCCAAGGTTAGCTTAACCGATCATTTTCACATGTTTTTTCATCCTATTATGCGTACAAAAAGAACTATTATAATATCAAATAGACTGCCCATTCGAATAGAAAGACAACATGGAAAATTAAATATTATTCCAAGCGAAGGTGGTTTAGCAACAGGTCTAAATTCTATATACCAAGAAGAAGGTAGTTTATGGATTGGCTGGCCAGGCTTTGTACCTCACAATGAAGAAGAAAAATTAGTAGTTACAACACAGCTCGCCTCTTTGAATCTAATTCCAGTATTTCTTACAGAAGGCGAGTTGGAAGGATACTATGAAGGTTTCTCGAATGAAGTATTGTGGCCTATTTTTCATTATCACCCATCCTATGCGGTTTATGAACAATTCTATTGGGAAACCTATAGTACAGTTAATGAAAAATTTGCGCAGAAAATATTTGAACAAAACTTATTGGATTCCGATAAGATATGGATTCATGATTATCAACTCATGTTATTGCCCCAATTAGTTAGAAAACATAATGCAAAATTAGCCATAGGCTATTTCCAACATATACCCTTTCCGCCCGACGAATTATTTCGAGGAATACCTTGGCGGGATGAATTACTTCAAGGACTTTTAGGAGCTGATTTAATTGCTTTTCATACTTTCAACGACACTCAACATTTTTTGAATGCCTGTACGCATATCATTGGCACACCTATTCAAAATAATTACTTACGAATTGGTGGGCGAAGTGTGTATGTTGAAGTATTTCCGATGGGGATTGATTACGAAAAGTTTCATGAGCTTGCTCAATCAGTGGCCATACAAGAACGTGCCTCCGAAATTCGTTCTTCCTATAAGAACCAGAAATTCATATTAAGTGTAGATAGACTTGACTACAGTAAAGGTATTCTTGAACGTTTAAAAGCTTATGAAAGTTTATTACAACATTATCCTTCATTAATTAATCAAGTTGTACTCTATATGTTAGTAGTTCCCTCGCGAGATACAGTTCCCAAATATAAAGAACTGCATGATGAAATTAATCGAATTGTAGGACATATCAATGCTGTTTATGGTACAAATGAGTGGACACCCATATCTTATTTTTACAACTCATACAATATTATGGAATTATCCGCTTTGTATGTCTCAGCAGATATTTGTCTTGTTACCTCACTTCGAGACGGTATGAACCTCGTTTGCAAAGAGTTTATTGCTAGCAAAGTAACCAATAATGGTGTTCTCATTCTGAGTGAAATGGCAGGAGCTAGCAAAGAACTAATCGGTCCGTTATTGGTAAATCCCAATTCAATCCATCAAATAAGAGAAGCTATCCGAACAGCCATCAATATGCCTTTAAATGAACAACGGACACGGCTAGACGACAGTTTAGAAGTCGTCAAAAAGTTCAATGTTAGACATTGGGTCAAAATATTTTTTAAACGATTAATAGAAATTAAATCTATACAGAAACAAGAAATAGCGCGACGTATTAGCCCCGAAATAATTAATAATATGCTCTCCCAATACAATTCTTCAAAACGAAACTTATTCTTTTTAGATTATGATGGTACCCTAATTAGTTTTAATAAAGATGCAGAAGCTGCAATACCAACACATCAACTAAACGAAACATTAGCACAATTACAAGCTAATCCAAATAATCAAGTAGTAATTATAAGCGGACGCCCTAAACAGACATTAGCTAATTGGTTTGCTCAAAAAAAATACTTCTTGGTAGCTGAACATGGGGCATGGAGCAATTATCCGGATTATCAATGGCACACTAAAAATCATATTTCGACACGATGGAAATACCCCATCAAACATATCATGTCCAAATTCGCAAATATAACTGCTGGTGCATTTGTAGAAGAAAAAAATTATTCCTTAGCCTGGCATTACCGTAAAGTGCAAAGCGGATTAGGAAATCTTCGTTCTTTAGAATTGGTAGACAATCTGCGCTATTTATTACCTCATCATGGATTGCAATTGCTCATGGGTAATAAGGTAATTGAGGTAAAAAACAGTGAGTTGAATAAAGGAAAGGCAGCTATGGAAATTGTGAATCATTTTCAACCTGATTTTATTTTTGCAATTGGTGATGATGCCACGGATGAAGATATGTTTTTAGAGTTACCCAAAGATACATTTACGGTAAATGTTGGTGGAAGAAAATCTGCAGCTAGATATTATATTGAATCCCAATTGGATGTATTAGATCTTATCAAAAAATTTACTAATCCAACTCACAAATAGATTAAGCCTACAATATGAAAAAAGCTAATAATATGACCAACTCAAAACATGTATACAAAAGTGGAATAATTGGCAACTGTTCTTATATTGCTCATGTCAATTTAAATTCTAATATCAGTTGGCTATGCTGGCCAACATTTCAAGATTCTTTTGTCTTTGGAGGCCTTCTAGATGATAAAATAGGAGGAGAATTTTCTATACGACCAATTAGTGCTGTAACATCCAGCCAACAAGAATATATTCAAAACACAAATATCCTGTGTACAACCATTCAAAGTCTGGAAGGTACATATAAAATTACAGATTTTGCGCCAAGGTTCGAACAGTATGAACGCTATTTTAAACCTTTGATATTGATCCGAAAAATTGAACCTATTGAAGGAAGGCCTATTTTACGAGTAACCTGTAACCCTGTACTTCAGTACGGTAAAGAAAGGTTTAATAAGCATCGAGGAAGCAACCATATTCAATATGAACATGGGGAAACTAAATTACGTTTAAGTACTAATATGCCTATCAACCATTTCTTTGATTACATACCGCATGTATTAAGTAAACCTATTTATTTATTACTAACTTTTGGCAGCCCTTTTGAAGCGCCGCTTGAGCGTACTTGTGAGGAGTTCTTAGGTAGGACGATAATGTATTGGCAACAATGGGTAAAGAATGCCTCTATACCTTCCTTTTATCAAAAAGAAGTAATTCGTTCTGCACTAGCTTTAAAGCTTCATCAATATGAAGACACCGGTGCAATTATTGCCGCGAGCACGACCAGTTTACCCGAATTCCCTGAATCCGGTCGCAATTGGGATTACCGCTATTGTTGGCTTCGGGATAGCTATTATGTGCTTACCGCATTAAGCCATATGGGTCATTTTGAAGAAATGGAAAAATACGCATCTTATATTGCCAATATTACACAAACCGATACCGGAAGACTTCAACCATTATACGGGATTCTAGGGGAAAAAAAAATTGAAGAATCGCATTTAGATCATCTTGAAGGATACCTTGGCAACAAACCTATTCGAATCGGCAACCAAGCTCATGAACACATTCAGAATGATGTTTACGGACAAGCGTTAATTGCTTTATTACCGTTATTTACCGATCAACGTTTTAAAAATCAAAATAAACTTGTGACCAAGGAATGGACAACTTATATTTTAGCGAAAATTGACGCCACAATAGATGAAAAAGATGCAGGGATTTGGGAATTTAGAAATTTTCAACAAAGACATTGTTATTCTAACTTATTTCAGTGGGCAGGAGCGACTGCTGCCTTAAAAATTGCAAAACAAAATGGCTTTTTAGAGATGGAACAAATAGCTCTAAATTTACAAAAAAAAGCTGCAACATATATCGAATCATGTTTTGATCAGGAAAGAGGTGTTTATACAAATTCCATAGAATCTTCCAATCTTGATGCCTCCACGTTACAACTTATCCTGATGGGGTACCTTGATCCAAATTCCGAGCGAGCTCGTCAGCATTTAATACAACTTGAAAATGAACTAAAAGGTAATATGGGCCTTTTCTATCGCTATCTCCACAAAGATGATTTTGGAAAACCTAAATCTACCTTTTTAGTTTGTGCTTTTTGGTATGTTGAAGCGTTAGCTTGCGTGGGTAGATTAGACGAAGCTCAAGAAGTATTTCAACAATTATTAGCATTTGGTAACCATCTCATGTTGTTTAGTGAAGATGTAAATGAAAATGACGGAAGCCAATGGGGAAACTTTCCTCAAGCATATAGTCATGTTGGGTTGATGAATGCGGCCTATCGCATTGCTATTAAATTAGATAGACCTACTTTTTTTGAAAGTGAAGAGCTAACAAACAACTCAAATGAATAATGTTATATCAATCCTAAAGTACAAAAATGAATTTCCAAGAATAATTATTGAACCTCATTATTCAGCTTTAAATAATGAATTTTTTACTGACAAAATATTCCATTAATACAAATATCTAATCAACCATTTTAAAACATTCAATGTTAAATAACTACAAACCAAACCTTGAGCGACGCTAAAAATATACCTATGGAAACCAGGAATTCATTGCCAGCAGATATTGCTCAACTATTAACAAGGTTGCAGACGCATTCCTATAATATCCTAGTGGAAGACAACGCTATGAATAGTGCGTTCACAATTCTCATATGTAATAATGAACTACTAATTCGGATTAAACTCCCAAATGGGCATTATTTACTGCAAAGACCACTTTCAAACTTCTTCGTAGTAGCTAAGGATTTAGAAAAAATAGAAATAAAAAAGCATCCGTTTTCAACATACAGAATTAAAATTCAAACTCAATTCGGAGTTTTTCAGCTTTATTTCTCCTTTATTGTCGAAGACACGGGTGTTTTTCTGTTGGAGACTGAATTAAAATTAGTAGTAAAACGTGCTATTAATTGGAAGAATCCCAACAGAGATATAATAATTTGTACTTCCAATTATACTGATCCAGCATGTCCTACACTACAATTGGACCAAAATAATGCAAGAACTGGAGCATGTTTCACAGATTTTGGAAAAGGGAAAAGAGGTTGTCTTTTCTATTTACAGGATTTGGGTGCTTTGTTTCCCTATACTGAAGTGACTGAATCCTCATTAAGGGATTGCGTTAAAATAGAATGGCCACAACTTGGATTTATATTACCATCGGTTATTTCAGCATTAAAGATTCAGAAAAGCTATCTATTAAATAAAAGCTTTATTATCTATCAACCTCATAAACCAAAAAACAGCATACAAGCTAACTCATTATACATCAAATCATTACACATCCTGTATCCAAAATTAATCAAACCCAAGATAAAAGAATTTAATTTAATAGAGTACACAGAGAAATCATTGCAGGATTTGTTTGACCACAAAGGATGTTGGAAACAAGTAGAAAAATGGAGTTACTTAAATGCCTACATCAATAATTACAATACCCCGCCTGAAAGTATGGTTCAAACTGCTATTTTAAAACCATTATATCAATACCAGCAACAATTTCGTTGTAGTGAAGCTTCTAAAATCATAGAACATCTATCCAGCAATTTATCGACATTCTACGACGAATCCTTAGGAATAATTCATCGCTGGCTTCCGTCAGAATCCTATCTGCTGAATTTTGATGAAGAACATAAACAAGCTTTCATTATGGATAGTTGGTATCTCCACTATCCCCTACTTCAACTTGCCTATTTATTTGAAAATGGATTAGAAGATCCTCGGCTACGAAAACAGTTCGAAAAATCTTTGATTTATCTACGAAATATCGCAAGGAACTTCGACTATCAGTGGCCCATATTTTTCCATATTTTCACTTTAAAAGTTATTAAAGGTGAGGGCAATCCTGGTATATATGGTCAAAAAGATGTGGCAGGATTGTATATGCTGATTATGCTAAAAAGCTATAAATTGTCTTACCGAAAGAAGGATCTTAATGAAGCAATTCGTGTAGCAAATAGTGTTAAAAAAGTAGCTTTAGAAAGCTTGTATCAATCCAATAATACGGCTTACATGGCAGAAGCATTACTAGAATTGTACAGTTTGCGGTCAGATTCAACCTATCTGAGAGCTGCAGAGATTTGCTTGGGCAACATCATACGTAATTGCGCTATATGGTATATGCATTATGGTAATGCAAAGGAAAGAAGCTCCTTTTTTTCCCTTTTTCCGCTCAAGGAATCATCGTATGCAGCTGCTTTCGAAGAACATGAGACGCTCGCGAGCTTTCACCGAATAATGCATATCCTATACCAACATAAAATAAAGCTTGATCTGACTCTTGTTTTTTTTCTTAATGAATATATACAATATGCATTAGCACGATTACCTTACTATTTTCCACCGTTAATTCCTTCAGAAATTATTGCGGATCAATGTAAGAGTGGATACGTAAATCCAACGCTTTGGATTCCTCTAGAAGATCTCGGGGATGGCTGGGAAGCGGTTGGGCAAATAGGTCAAGAAATTTATGGGGCAGGATTGTTTTTCAACCTGTGTAATTATCACGTTATTAAACTGGAAAGCGATAGCCATGCAATTTGTTCACTTCCTTTTATCCTCAAAAATACTAATAAACCACAAATAAAGGTATTAGGTGCAGAAAATCAAGAAGGAATATTATGGCTCAACAATAAAAACAAAAACAAAATCCTAGTAGAAATAAACAAAAAACCTGTCCTCTTAACTTCGTCATGCGCCATCAAATCAAACGATATTATAAAATTTTTTACTAAATAATTCACTTATGAAAAACAATAAAGTATTGATCACAGGAGGCACTGCAGGAATAGGCAGAGCGATAAGTATATTATTAGCAAAACATGGATACCAAATTTTTTTGATTGGTAGAAGCCGAAAAAAAATGAATGATCTTCTTCAGGATTTAGAAGAATTAAACTTAGCTGATCAGTTTGTTTTTTCCCTAACCGATGTGACCGATTTAACCATATTCGAAAAGCAAATCATGGACTGGGAAAATCAATACGGTACATTTGATGTGCTGATTAATAATGCAGGTATCGGATACGATACGGTTCTTGGAAAATCCATAAAAGATATCCAATATTTAGTAAATACGAACCTGCTATCTTATATGTGGCTAGCAGGGCACATCGGTGAGCAGATGATAATTAATGGGATAGAAGGCTACATAATCCAAATAGGTTCCATGAGTGCCACTACTAAAGATGCTGAAAGCTCGGGCTATGTTGCAACAAAATCCGGTATTCAAGGATTTAGTGAAGCATTACGAAAAGAACTCAATCCTAAAAATATTCGTGTTGCATTAATTGAACCAGGATTATGCGGCTCCGATATGCAGTCTACATCTCCAAAGGAGGAAATTGTATTACAAGAAAAACTTGAAATGTTAAAGGCAGAAGACATAGCAGATTTAGTATTAACAATTTTGCGCTTAGACCCACGTATTGATGTATGCGAATTAAAAGTTAAGCCACTGAAACAAATTATTTAATTGTACACCTCTAATAATAAAAATTATTAAGAGATTGCCATAACCCATATAAGTTTAGTCATAAAAATTTTCCCTACCTGTGAGATCGCTCATCATTTAGCGAGCAGGCAGAAAGTTTAATTGTTTTAATGATTATAGAATCTAAGATAGCCGAAAATTCTTATTCATTATGTTAGGCATATCTCGCAATAGAATATTGAATTTACAAAATTACATACAAATTTTTCTACCTTCTGATAAATGGAGAAAAGTATTAGATTTAAAATTTCTATGCTTTGGTGTAATACTTTAAAACATTTATTTATGTGCTTGCATGGTCCTATTACTCACATGCTAATTATGAATACTTAAAGAAATCGAGGAATCAAATAAATTTGCATATAAGAGAGTTTGATTAACCTTGTAATAAGAAGATTTACTTTCCTTGATCCGCGTAAACTTAATAATATATTTTTTGAATATATATTTTAAAACAGTAATACTATTGGTTGTTTAAATTATGAAGGTTTGTTATCAGGAGGAAAATTAAAAACATCCATATTGGCACTAAATTTCGGCAAAGTGTGAAAAGTATGAAGAGCATTCCTAGATTTGGTAGTATTTAATGAGAGGTAAAGAATATTATCTCATCTCCTGAATCTAAATGTCTATAGCTAAGGGATAAATGATCGTTTAATCCATGAAGCTTTTCAAAACACAAATTCTTTTCATAGGCTTTTTGAAGCTCTTTTAGTTTTAATAATACATCTTCACTATTCGAACATAATTGATAGACACTTTCAACAACAGTACCATTAGACGTATTCTTTATACTTTTTATTATTTTTAGCTTATTTAAAATATCCAATTCCATACAATATTCATTTTAAGAAAAATAATATTAATAATTTCTTTTGAACGTTTTTCGAACAGACCAAGCAATCGCGATTGTTGCAATCACGTATCCTGCAAAAACCTTTACAAATTTTAATTTATCATATTTCCAAAGGGCACCCCCCCCTTTCTCTAAATAAATATTGGGAACTTTTCCCTCTTTAAAATCAGCTAAAATTCCTTCAATCACATTTATACGATCTGCAATCAATAAAGGAACCCAATGTCTATAGCGTGATTCACTATATTTAAAAGCATACCGACGCAAGATACCACTCACACCTTTAGGAGGTATGGTTTCCCCAAAAACTGCAGAATAAAAGGGTCTTTCATTTGAATGAAGGATCTCCATTTGGGCAATTTGCTGTTCAGGCCTTGAAGGTTTCACACCAGAATAACGATCTCGCATTGGATAGGTAGGATCATTTCGTTTATCTTCATCTATTCCCCATCCATTGAGTTTATTTAAATTTTTTACTGTTTTATTCATGACTAATATCTTTTTTAATTAGGGGATAATAACTGGTTTAATACATTCATCCAATTTCGATGAAAAGATTCGATAACCATCTGCGATTTCTGCTAGAGGAATTCGATGGGTAATTATATCTTTTGGACTTAGAATAGCATCTTGGATGTGTTGAATTAACTTAGGTAACAATCTTTTAACGGAAGTCTGATTGGCCCGAACTGTTATACCTTTATTCAAAACATTTCCTATAGGCACTAAATTATCAGTAGGACCATAAACACCTACAATAGATACAATACCTCCTTTTTTTACCGAATTTATAGCCCAATGTAAAGCTGTAGCTGAACCAGCTTGTACAAGTAATTTTTTTCCAGTTAATGTTTGTAAAGCATTACCACAAGCATCAGATCCAACAGCATCTATACATACATCTGCACCTAGCCAATTCGTAACATGTTTTAAAAACAAAACAGGGTCTTCAATTGATTTGAAATTATATACTTCACAGTTTGCGTACTTTTTAACGAAATCTAATCTATAATCTAGATGATCAATCACTATTACCCGTTCAGCTCCAAATAACCACGAACAGCGTGCTGCCATAATTCCAACAGGTCCAGCGCCAAATACTACTACGGTATCACCTTTTTGAATCCCACCCATTTCCGCAGCTTGATAGCCCGTAGGTAATACATCAGTTAATAATAAAGCATCATCATCATCCATATCCACTGGAATAATTGTAGGCCCAAAATCAGCATATGGAACGCGCACATACTCGGCTTGTCCACCTGCAAAACCTCCAGCAATATGCGAATATCCAAATATGCCCCCAGCGGCAGTAGACATCGTATTAGATTCGTGACAATTAGCATATAAACCCTGCAAACAAAAAATACATTGACCACAAGAAATATTAAATGGAACTAACACTTTATCACCTACTTTAAGATTATCCACTGCGCTGCCCAACTCTCGGACTATACCAATGAACTCATGACCAAAAGTACTTCCAACGCGAGTATCTGGGACCATGCCGTGATATAAATGCAAATCAGACCCACAAATACAAGCTCTTGTAACTTGGACAATCGCATCGCGAGGATGCCTAATTTCAGGCATTGGTTTTTCATCTACTCGCACTCTAAAAGGACCTCGATAGTTCATTGCTTTCATAAACGTTGTTTTTAAACATGAATATTAAAAGTATTTTACTTATATATAAAGAACCTATAGTTTCAAAATTAAGTTTAAAAATAAACCACGAAAACGTATAAATATTTCCATTATCCGTACTTATACTCGAATATGTAAAACATCATTATTTAAGACAACAAATTAAACCACTCATTTGTTCATACCTCAAAACGTTATGGTTTATGAATAAAATTCCAAAACAAACGGTAGGGAAATCCTTAGATTATTCGACACAATTAACTTTTGCTAATGAAACAGAGGCATATCATAAGTATCGTAGTGTTGTTAAAAAGTTATTGACTGTCAATAGTTGGAAGAAGATTGCCAATGGAATATCGGCGGATTTTAAAATAGTTAATGATAAAAATGAAATTCAATCACGAAAAGTTAAAAAAAATGACTTTATACGAATTGATATTCCTGGACTAGGCCTACCTTCAGGTGGAGGCTATGATTGGGTAAAAGTAACCGAATTGCAAATTCAAGATCATAATAATAAAAGAAAAACATTTATTTCCTTGCACCCTTCGCCTAGTCCTATAACCAATCAAGAAGATATCGCTCACTTTTTTAAGCATTTCTCTTCCTCAAATATTCTAATCAAGCAAGAGAATAATATCTTAAAATTACAATATGCTGGACGAAATGAAATCATCAATACAAACAATGATCAATTAATAGATAATATCAGAAACTTTTTAGTCGGTTTTGGAGCAAAACTAGGGGCGTCCTATCCCCAATGGAAAGCTCTAATAGATGGTTTAGCCAAAAAGTAGTTCTAGTATGGATGTATAAATATATTCAGGTAAAAATATATTAAAGATTCCTTATAAATTTTCATTAAAATCACTTCTATAAACTTCGGCTAAAATAATAACTATTGGGCTATGAGTTTTAATAGCCCAATAGTTACCCAGAAATCTACAAAGTATTAATCTTGGTTATTCCGTGGATTGGGTCCTGCTTTTTTTTCCATATTTTTTAACGTTGTTTCTTTAAATTCAAGAAATGCGTCTGCCAAATTTTTTAGTTCGGGATCTAAACCTGGAGCAAATTCTTCGGGACGCTCGACCCCAATCGAATTAGGATAACTTACTTTTGGCTCAGCCATGGTTATTAACTCTGATCCATCGTTGCTTGGGGAGGAACCTTTGAAAATTTTGTCCATTTCTGACCCATCCAAGCGGAAAGTATATTGTTCCCTATGAATACCTTGATCCATCAACTTTTTTACTTCAGGATATACGGATGAATCAAATTTTGGAATTGGCAATACTTTTCCCCAATCAACTCCTAATGATTCCAATGCTTTCGCAAAAGCCAATTGATGAGCTTCATCTCGTACGATCAGAAAAGCAATCGTAGACCTTAAGGTTTTATTGGAAGACATTTGATAAATACGCGATTTTTGTATACGTCCAGTAGATTCTAATACTAAATTATCCATGAGATCCAACACCAAGTTGCCGTGATTATGTACATAGGATCCACTCCATGGATTGCCAGCCGCATCTACTGGTAAGGCAGATTGCGCCCCAACAATAAAATGATGTGGATTTTGTGCTTCCTTGGCTTGGTTCATTGTGGCCTTCCCCCCTGCACCAGGTGTATCAATTTTATTCCCATGGTATTCAGGAGCACCATCCAACAATTTAGATATCGTCTTTGTAATTAGTTCAACATGACTAATTTCCTCTATTCCTACACCTTGAATAAGGTCTAAGTAAGGAATGCCATTACCGCGAAAATTAAAACTTTGGAACAAGTATTGCATCATGGTGCGCATTTCTCCAAATTGCCCGCCAAGTCCTTCCTGAAGAGCATTCGCCGCTGAAGGATCTGGTTGATCATCCACAATTGGATGTATAAGATTTTGAACATGGTAAAACATAATACTAAAGTTTTTATAAGTGAATATTTGTGATTTACTAAACATTGAACATCTTATATATTGCAATCGTTCAAATGGATTACTCTTTAAGTATTTATGCTGAGTTTAGGTATTTTACTCGTAAAAGGTCATGTAAGAAGAGGATTACCTGTTAAAGCCATCCTCTAATTTTAAAAACATGACATCATTCTAGGTATTTAAAAATGAAGCTAATTATTAATTAATTGAATATATTTAAACTGTTAGTTTACAGGAGTTGGAAGTATTATTGAGTCGCTAGATAAAGTATCTTGACTTATACTATCATTTAAATCTTGTCCATCTTGGGGCATCGTATTTATAGAATCAATGGAACGTTCCTTTTCTGAAGAATTATTATTGGTACAGGAAAATAAACTTAACCATATAATATTTGAGCTAATAATTATCCTAAATTTTTTCATAATGATATTGTTTAATTTATTCTTATATAATTAGGAACAATATTTCTATAAAATAGTTGAGTTTTTGTAAATATTATATTAAATTCCACTAAACATGTTCAGTTCTGGACCATTTATCTAATGGTATCTTAATTGAAACAATTAAAACCATTAAAAAGTTAAAATTCAGAAAATAACGTTTTTATTTCTTTCTAAAAATTTGAAGGAGTTAACGTAATTTTTGGGAAATTCTGAAATTCAGATGAACCAAAAATGTAATATATGAAAGAATGCAAATAAACAGCAAGAATTTTCCATATCATTATTTTGTATTAAATCAGAATAAAATCAGCAAAAACTAATTATGAATAAAGCTTATATTATACAATTCACTATTTCTAAAGTCGTTCCATCCAAAATTTTTTCTGAATCTTTTAATGAGTAACTTCAAAACACATTATTGAATTAAATTATGTTGTGCTGCAAATTTAATTAGTTCGGCAGAGTTTCTAACCTTTAATTTATTTATGAGATTTTGCCTATGACCTTCGACCGTACGTTTACTTAAAAATAAATTATCAGAAATTTCCATATTCGTATAACCATCACTTATTAATTGCAAAACTTCTAACTCTCTTTCTGTTAAATCTAAACCTAAGTGATCTATTTTCTTATTATTTCCAGTATTAGTACAAGTTGCCAAATGATTCATCATAAGCAATGACAATTCTTCACTCACATATTTACCACCTTTAGCAATATGTTTTATTGCAAAAATTAATTCTTGATAGCCTACATTTTTCACCAAATAACCTTTAGCACCTTTACTAAAAGCATCGATTACTTGATCAGCGGTATTTAGCATGGATAATAGGATAACATGAATATTGGGATATTTCTCACCTAATTCTTTGGTTAATTGTATCCCATCCATCTTAGGCATATTAATATCAGATATAACTATATCAGGTTTTGTAGAATCAGAAAGAATTGTTAATAATTCTAATCCATCTTTTGCCTCATTTATTATCTCAAATTCTCCAGAAGAATCTAATAAAAGTTTTATGCCATTTCTCACCACAACATGATCTTCAACCAAAATTATTTTAATCATATATTAATAAAAGTTTAGTATGTTTTTCCTAAATGACTCAAATAAAAAACAAAAAAAAATCAAGATTGTTTGTTGGAGATAGATTCAGAATTTTACAAATTCCTTCTAAACTAAATTACCTATCCATGTAGTTGTTAACTTCTTGTCAAGTCTATTTAATATATGAATAGTTAAGGTTCTAAATATTTGAAAACCAAGTATAAAATATTTTTCAAACTCAAGAAATTATAATTTTGCACATATTTCTACTTATTTCATCAACTATTTTCATTAGGATGAAAATAATTTCAATAACAAAGAAAATCTATCGCTCGCCACAAGCTGTAATACCTAATTAAAACAATAAGAAAAATTATTTAAAATTAAATTGTATTAAAATATTAGTGTTCAAAATAAATAAACATGAAAAATTAAATTACAAATTAACTTTTTTGAATATTTTTTTATTTAAATGAATAGTATTACATTTAGAATACATCTTCATTAAGACTCATCGTAATTTGAAAACTATAAAAGTTCAAAAGTTTGGGCAGCTCATTATTTTAGATTTAAATTTAAATATTGTAGGAATCACCCATAATTTCAGCTGTTTTATTTCTAAACCTGTTCAACCCTTATTAAATCACTCTTTTGATGAATTATTAAATATTTTATTTAAAAAAACTTACCATAAATTAAAGAAAACAGTAGTTGAATTTTCTACAGGACAACAACCACGCGCCTTATTAACTAAAAAAATAAATAACATCACCTACTATATAAAAATTAGCAAAGTTAAATCTTTAATATACCTCGAATGGGAACCTCAGTATCGGAAGAAAATTTCAACCTCAGATTTAAATGAAATAGGTTTTCTTTTCGAACATAATTATTCCAACAATTGGAACTATGTCTGTAAAGCAATAAATAAAATAATTCAATATGATCGTGTTTTTGTGCTTCAAGTACAAGAAACAGGTCATAGTAAAGTTTTGGCAGAGAACATATCTCCTTCCTGCATTTCATTCGCAAAAAAAGAATATTCACGTCATTTTTTACCCGCTGATTCCATACCCTATTTCGATAGTATACCTTACCGATATCTTCCTTGTATTAATGAGGAAACGCAAGATTTATATAATATATCCACCGATATTGATATCAATAGTACTCAATTAATTAGTCCTTCCAAAATTCATTTAAAATTTTTAGAATATCTTGGAGTTCAGTCCGCGATTTTTTTTCCACTTTTCTTGCAAGGAAAGTTTTGGGGACTTGTAGTTGCACATAATTATATCGAAAAAATGGTCGATCTTCAAAATCGAAAAATTTGTACGTTTATTGTTCAAAATGCAATGAGTAAATATGAAACACTCGTTAAGCAAGGACTTTTGGACATCAATCAACAAGTACGCGAGTTTCAGACAACGTTATTCCAAAGACTCACTCAGCACAAAACAATACACTGTGCCTTGATCGAATATATGGACAACTTACGTTTAATGCTTAAATCAGACGGAATTGCAATATACAATGAAGGAGATATATATTTCAAAGGTTTAACACCTTCCTCCAAATTATTTTATGATATCATTCATTATTTGCAAAAATCAAATGATAAAACCATTCTTTTAGATCATAATTTTAAAAAAAATCATAAACATTTTTTCGAAGAAGAATTGCCATTTGCTGGTTTAATTGCCTATAATGTTGACAAAAGCAAAGGATATTATATATTACTTTTTAAAAGAGAGTCCATCACTTCTGAAACACAACTTCAACTTTCGGAGAATCATCCACTAGGAATATTTTGTTGGGATAAAACAATCTATGATTCAGCCATCCCTTGGGATGATCAAGAAATCAACTTATTAAATTCATTACAAATTACACTTAATGATTCTCTTATGCAAAACTCTTTAGAGAGTAAGAGGTTAACAAAAAGTTTAGCAGAACTCAATAATGAATTGGAGATGTTTACCTATACTCTCTCGCATGATCTTAAAAATCCTTTATCCATCTTAAAAATGGGGATAGAATTTTTAAAAAATCAACATGACGATTTAGAGGCAGCTATTAAAACAAGGTGGTTTCATACACTGGCTTCTGGTATTGAAAATATTGAAGATATTATTGAAAATATCATTAAACTCTCCCATTCCAAAATGGAAAAAATGCAAAAAAATCCAATAGCACTTGCTTATTTAATTCGTAAAATTATGGAAGAGAATTTATTAATTTATCAATACAATTGTGAGGTGGAATATGACTCTTTACTACCGGTTTGGGGAGAAAAAATTGCAGTGTATCAGATATTCTCCAATATTTTAGGCAACTCTATAAAATACACACAGAATTCACAGCACCCTAAAATTCTTATTACCAGTACCGTTATTACCAATATGGTATGCTATACCATATCTGACAACGGTATAGGAATTCCAGCGTCTGATCTAGAACATATTTTTGAAATGCTTTCGAGAGCTAAAAATGTTCAACACTATAATGGCAGTGGTATTGGTTTAGCGTTAGTAAAAAGAATTATGGAAAGACTTGGTGGGAAAATAGAAATATCCTCAATTGAAAATGTTGGAACGACAGTAAAATTGTATTTCCCTATCGTTAGCGAATTTCCAGCTGTATTGTTAGAATCCACTTTTTAAGATATTAATCCGACTGGACAAAGGGTCTTGAATAGCACCAATAATTTTATTTATTTCAAGATACGAATTTAATACAAAACTATGTAAAGTCGATAATCTAGGATCTTGTAACACTTGAAAATAAAACATTTTTTGTTTATTAAAATTTACCAATAAATTTTCAACAAGAATATGAGGAGCGTTGATGGTATCGGCCATAGTCACCTCTATTTGTTCACTTATCATAAAATACTGGTTTAAAGAAAGATCCAATGGTTTTCGAACACATAAATCCACTAGTGGCTGTTGTGTCTCCGAATAAAATCGTTTAATTTCGCTAATCATATTCCCATTTTCTTCTTCTTGATTAGAACGCAAAGCGATATAATTTTCCAATAAAATAACTCCCTCCGTGCGTAATAAAATAATTTCCTTTAAAGTCCTTATTTCTTTTTGATTTTTTATAAAACCTTCAGAGCAACTAAGGAAAGTAATCACCGTACAAAACATTAATATAATCAACCGCATAACAATTTAATCTTTTCCTATTGAACACTGTTGAATGTCTAATTGTTGAATGCAGAAATTTATTTATTAAAAACAGGTGTAAATACTCTTTCGCTCAAATGAAAATAATTTATTTAATGTTCCAATAGTATTTTTACTGTTTCAATAACGTATAAATCGCGACTAAAACGCGGGAAGTACCACAAATGAAAGTTTAAACACCTAAAATATCCTGTAAAGAAAACTTTTGCAGAATATTTGTAGTTAATCAGCTACAAATCAAACATATTTTTCATGGAAAACAGAATATTTAACAATCAGTTATTAGAGTATCAGTGCATACTCAAAGGCTTAGCAAAACGCTTTACAAAAGATCAAGAAGCAATTAATGATTTGGTACAAGAGACCTTCTTGAGAGCTTTGAAATATATGGATCAGTTTATACAAAATCCTCAGGTTGTTTCTTGGTTATATGTGATTATGCGCAATGTATATATCAATCAATACAAGCGATTACAACATAAACAAAATTATGAAGATATTGTTTTTCATTATGAGCTTCAAAGTGCTACGATAGAGCCATTTAATGAAGATATATCGGATAAACGCATGTTGCTAAATGATATATCCAAAATAGTAGCCAAGCTTCCATCATCGCAAGGAAATATGTTTAATGATTATGTGAGTGGTTATAAATACAGGGAATTATCTGAAAGGTATGGAATTCCAGAAGGCACCATAAAATCACGTATTCACATCATAAGAAAGAACCTTCAAAAACAGTTAAATATGAACGGTGAAAAGTAGTTAATTAATTTTAAGCAGCGTCTTTTTTGAACCGCTGCTTAAAATTGTCCGTTCCTAAAAAAGGTTTACAAAAGGTCTAATACGGGGAATGCTTTACAGTTTTTGTAGAGGGTTATATTTATAAAATATATAGTTTTCTTGCATCTTTTTATGTTTTTTTCTGCAGTTTTTCCAACGCTTGATTAGTGGCTTTTCTGATGTATGTGCTACTGCAGGAGTTAGGTAGTCGCAACTCATATGTGGTCTAAGGTGATTATAAGATTCAATGCTTTTAGTTACTTCCAGCAATGCCTCACTTCTGGACGAGAAGACGCGTTTTAGCTTGAATTCTGTTTTAAGGATGCCATTGACTCTTTCTGCAATTGGGTTCTCATAGGCTTCTCCGTTCTCAGTCATACTGATTTTAATACCAGCTTTTTTTAATCGTAGAATATATTCGAAACAACAATACTGTACTCCACGGTCTGAATGATGGATTAAGGAATCTCCGACAGATCTTTCCTTAAGCGCCATTTTTAGTGCATTTACAACACCTTGTGCCGTTAAATAAGGATGAAGGCAATAGCCCATAATCTTCCTTGAGTAGGCATCCGTGATCAGTGAAAGGTAATTAAAATCATAACCCACGGAAATATAGGTAATATCAGAAACCCACAGTTGATTACTGTGCTCAGGCTTCAGTTCTTATGTTAAATCCGGATATTTTAAGTATGAATGATTGGACTGAGTAGTGCCTGGACTTTTTTTCTTTTTTCTATCAATCAACAACTTGTGTCTGCGCAAAAGCGTATATAGTTTATCTCTGCCCATAGTAATTCCATTGCTGCGAAATGGAGCGTAAAGGCATCTATAAAGTTTATGCCCACCCAATCCTGGGAGTTCTCTCCGAACCAGACGTACCATCTCCAAGGCAAGATCATCCTGGGAGTTCTTGTCGCAGAGATGCCAGATGTGATTATAATAAGCCTGCCGGGTCTTACCAAACAATTTACAAAGCGGTCCGACCCCCATCTTTGTAATGCGTTTCTCTTTGATCAGCTTTATTGTTTGGTACCACCCTTTTTTCGGATAGGGACTTAACTTTCCTTTTCAGCATGGTCAATCATCGCATTAAGACCATAAATAAGCACATTCGCTTTCTCCAATGCTTTTTCCAGATCCTTGATCCGCTTCTTCAATAAAACAGTGTCTTTGGTATTTGGCTTTTCCATAGGAACTAAAGTTACGGCTCCTTTTTCTAATTTACTCTTGTAGTTGTTAATCCAATTAATCAAAACATGAATGTTGGGCAAGTCGTATTTCTTAGCAACTTGGGCGGCTGATACATTTTTGTAAACCACCAACTCTACCAGTTTTTCTTTAAATTCCTCAGGGAACTCAAATCTTGATAATGATTGTTCTTTCATCTTACTTTAAGTTTTTCTACAAAACTGTAAAGTTATAGGCGTATAAGACCAATTGATAAATTCTACTCGTTGTTCTTTTTTCTATTGGCATATTCCTTGGTTAATTTAGTATTTCATTCGGTAGTCCTTGTTGTAAATTCACTCCACCATCAGCATCAACTCCAATAAATTTTACCAAATTCTCCATATTTCTTTTGTTAAGAACATCCATATCTATCATATGTAACACTGAATTAATCTATAATCATTATTCAAAACTATAATAGTTAAAATATAAAAAAACATCATTATTTATTGAACAACTAGATTCTACTATCGTTCAAATTTGTATTTAATAACAATGGATAACTGAACAAAAACTCATTTTTATTTCTTCTAAAAATGTTCCTGTAAAATTATAGTGCTTGCGGTTGTTTGATAAAGGCTATAATGGGCGATGATCAGTGTTTTGTAGATTGACTTGAACTGATCAAGCTTCTTGTAGTTTTCTTTCATCAGAATAAACACGGCATCGGAATCGGTTTTTACTATAGCTATTGCGATTTACTAGTATTTCAGATGCTCCTCAATTTCTGCAATCGGAAAAAGTAATCCTCTTCAAGCTACTTGAGCAGCTTATTAGTGGATTTATCTTTTCCTTTGAACTTAGCATTGATCGGTTTGATGTTTTCTTGTCACTGTGCACTAACGATGGCCTTGCTGATTTCTGGATTGCCTAATGAAGAATGGTCTTTGGTGAGCTGCACGTCTATTTCCGAAACAATCGATGCAATGTTTGACGTCAATTTTACCTTATTTTCAATCGATTTCTTCCTAAGATATGTATAACAACCAGCGGCCTTTTCGATCTAAGTAAGATCTACATATTAGTGAGCTCTCCAGCTGACCAATTCCATGCCCATCAGCATCCAAACGATACTGGCAAACAGCTCTTTTATCTATCTGTTAAGACGCTTTCCTCTGTAATAATTGATTTTAAAATAGTCAGGTGCACTGTTACCCGAAAGCCGCAGGAATTAGGCGTTCTCTTGTTAGTCGCGCTCCATCTTTTAGCAAAAATAAGTGTTGCTTGAATAAGCGTAGACTAATTTCTTGATGAGCATCCTGGGATTTAAAATAGTCGTGCCCCAACCTTTATACTAACGGATAATATGCTCCAGATGATCTGGTCAACAACCTAACTCAACAGCTGAACCTGGTGGTTCACTGGGATACGATCAAAAATATAGGGAAAAAGACTCGGAATATTGAATGGAAGCGATTTGAATTCTATGTTCCTATAGATTTTTGGGTGCATCTTAAGAACAAAAACAGAAAAAATCCGCATTTTTTAATGACAGAGTTCTTGAATTAAGAGACCTTTTTAGATAGCCTCTTCACGAAGAGATTTCACAAACCGATAATTTATATTATTTGTGAGGTAATGAATATCAAATAGGATGAGGTAGCCGTTTAGAAATATAGCAGACAAGGCACTATCTAGATTAGCCATGTATTACCGAAAAGGGGGTAAACACATACATTTTAGATTAATAGCCCATGGTTGAATGCTTATGTATAGATATGTTTTTTATAAAATAAAAATTACAATTATTTAAAATTATCGTTAAACCTTTAGTTTGTATTTTTTTCTAAACTATTAATGAACTATTTTTTCGACCAAATGATTTTTTTATGAAAAACCTTTTATTGTTATTTTTTGTCTTATATTTCACACAATTAATGGCTCAAGAAAGAGGAGAAAACAATGTAATAAAAATTAATAATACTTCTGAATTAGAAGCTTTTGAGGGAACATTAGAAAGATTGATAGTAAGTCCATATTTTATAGAATCTGTTGATAAAAACTCCAGATTAATACAATGCAAATACCTTTTAAAAGATAAAAGAATAATTTCAAGAAAAATTGGAGATATTATTCATTATAACATTCTTTTTAGAAATACAAATGATGGCAGTACATTCATTTATATTCAGGCAAATAGAACCGAAAAGTCGAGATCAGGTGGAGTCGATGTATCAGACCATTATAATGATGATTTA
The DNA here is from genome assembly GCF_049316305.1 of Sphingobacterium sp. HJSM2_6. Classification (NCBI taxonomy): domain Bacteria; kingdom Pseudomonadati; phylum Bacteroidota; class Sphingobacteriia; order Sphingobacteriales; family Sphingobacteriaceae; genus Sphingobacterium; species Sphingobacterium sp. HJSM2_6. The sequence continues at coordinate 22,947 of NZ_JBMOXB010000008.1, read as the reverse complement.
GGTATCACTGTAGATAAAAAATATATTGATTCTTTGGTACAATTTATTATAAAAGGATTTGAATAATAATATTATTTTATGAACTGAAAAAGAAAATTTCCTCGATTTACTAATTTATTTACAATCTATTGAACCTAAAAAAAGTATAAATACATTCCCAAATTTTCTGGAATTAAATAAGTATGAAAATTAAAATAAAAAAATACCACTTTAACTAAGTGGTATTTTCGTCCATTTTAATCAATTAATTACTCTGCTTTAGAATTTAAATTTGTATCGGCAAGTGATGTTAGTTTTTCATCGCATGCTTTTTCTTCCTTTAGAGTTTTTAATAATATTTTCAAGGCTTCTTTATGGCCTAAAACTTTAGCAAAAGCAGCTAAGGTACCATAGGTTGCTATTTCATAATGTTCAACCTTTTGTGAAGCAGCAATGATACCGGCATCTCGGACAGAACCAACCTCTGTCTCCTCCATAATGCCTTCACCTTCCTCTAATAATCCAGCCATTGCATCACATTTTTCCGCTTCCGCTTTTTCCCCTATTGATTTAAAAACATCTTCCAATCGAGAAACATGTTCTTTAGTTTCTTCCAAATGTGATTGAATTGCAGCTTTCAATTCCTTTGAAGTTGCATTCTTTTCCATTTTAGGAAGAGCTTTTACCAACTCCTTCTCTGCCCAATAAATATCCTTTAATCCATCTTCAAATAAATCTTGCAAATTTTTGGCTGCGTCTGTTTTAGCCTTTACTTTAGTTTCTGTTTTTGTGGTAGCCATAACATTTAAAAATTTAATTCAATTTTATAACAATCTAACTAGCAAATTGTTTCAATAAATAAAAGTATTTACCGGCAAGAATCTTTATATTAAAAGCTTTCAAACAAATAGGAATAAATAATGTTATACCTATACACTAATATATAATATTATGGACTCATTAGATTTAAAAGGACGCTGGAACGTGTTAAAAGGTAAAGTTAAACAACAATACGCTGATTTAACAGATGACGATTTATTATATGCTGAAGGGAAAGAGGATGAGTTATATGGAAAGCTTCAAAAAAAGACCGGAAAAACTCGTGAAGAAGTTCAATCCTGGTTGAAAGATTTAGATAAAGATTAACGTTTTTGTTTTATGCTCATTAATTAAAGCCTAACAACCTAGTTAGGCTTTTTTTATAATAGGTTTAATGAATGAAAAGGACTGAAATATGAAAGTGATGTTTAGGAATTATTTTCTTAATGTAAGCAATTATTGGGTATTTCTTAGTGTCAAACGCTCTTAATTCTTAATAATAACCACAGCCTTATTACTCTTATTTACTCCCAGTCAGTAACTTTTTGTATGTGTTGAAACATATAAACCTGTCAATTTTGATAAAATATTACCACAGCAAACATTAATTTTGCATAAACACAGTAGTAGGATATATCGACAAATCACTACATACCAAACAGTTATTACTTTTGTTTTATAATTAATTGAAATAAATTCCTGACATTTATAATATTATAAATCACCTAACAATCAAATGCACCTCGAATGTATCCAAGAGGCTATCGGAATATCCGGTAGCAAAATATTAAAATTTAGTTTAGGCAAAATATATTTTGGACATCATGATCCTGTAGATGGATTTTTTTTTATAACGGACGATGAAGGATTTATTGAAAAATTTTCATTTCCATTTATAATGTTTAAAGAGAAAATCCCTTCGTGGGTGTATGGATTATACTTAATAAATCAAAAATCCACTTAGGAACATCTTACTAAGAATGTAAATAAAACTATTGTTTTTTTAATTTTTAAAATTAAAATTATTTTGTGTTATTAATGTTACAACAATACCTGTGTAATTCTATTTTTTTGTGAATGTCTCATATATATATTTTGTCGATAATTTAAATCCCTGCACTTCATGTGTAGGGATTTAATATTTATTATCAACAATTGATCAAATCCTATATAAAATGTATCTCTTCTGAAAATAATTTTTGCAAATTTTAAATACCTATTTATTAAATCAAAATAATTAATCATTTTTGCCAAAATTACCAAATCTATTATGAAAAAAATTTTTACATTGTTATTAATTGTGTTAACACTATCCTGTTCTAAAGAAGGTGGTCCAGGTCCTCAAGGTGATCAAGGTATTCCCGGGAAAGATGGAACCAACATTTTAAGTGGAGCTAGCAACCCAACAAGCACAATAGGAAAAGAAGGAGATTTCTTTCTGAATGTACATTCAAAAATATTATTTGGACCTAAAAAAGGAAATAATTGGGGATCAGGAATTGTATTAAGCGGTTCTGCAGGATCAAGTAGTAATACAATCTTAAATGGAAAAGGTGCTCCAGCTGCAGGGAATGGTTCTATAGGAGACTTTTATATTGACACAGAAAACTTTAATATTTATGGAGCTAAAGTATCTACTGGTTGGGGTACACCTGTAAATTTAAAGAGTGATGCTAATGAAGAAATAAGAATTCTTATTAAAGAAGGCATTAGATTAAATATTATTGATAATGAAATTAATTTTAATGAATATGATCCTAGTGAAAATTTAAGCTCAATATCCACCGGTGATACTGACATTAAGATTACTGTAGGAAATATTCAAAAGTATTTAGATGAGGGGGTGGTGATCATTCAAATAAAATCTAATTTAACCCCATGGTCACTCAATGAGGTAGATATATCTAATGGTGATTTTTATTACTATGCAGATGTTGAAAATGATGTAAAATTTGATAATAATACATTTACATTCCCAAAAAATGGAGCAGGAATAGACAAGACTAATTTATCCAAACAAAATGCTTTAGCTGCATTAAAATCGGAAGTAAATAAATATACATTAACTTATAAGTTTTTATTAATTCCTGCTTCTTCAGTAGAAAAGTTAAGTAAAGCTCACCCTAATCAAAAGATTGATTCAAAACTTTTATCAACATTTTATTACAACCAATTTTAAAATTAACAACATTAAGCCTAATTATTTAGTTAGGCTTTTTTTTTGAATTCCCCTGAATACTCCTCCAGCTTCTTAAGAATCTCTTGGTTACGCTGATTAGCGATATCTAACCATCTTGCACATAACCTAACTGCATACAGTGGATTGACAATTTTAAATTCCTTGAAATTATTGTATTTATTTGCAGAATGATAAGCCCTTTCCCAATCCTTTTCAAATTCATCAGGAGTATAGAATTTTTGTGATTTCTCATGAAATATCCAGCAGCCATTTACCCTAGCATTATTAATCAAGGAGATTACATGACTAGGAGTTTTTTTTTTTCTGTTAAGCCAAGCAGGAGTATTCACGGTTCAAAATTACTAATATTTTTAGTAAAACTTGTATCTAATAAATTATATACCTTGACAAATAAATTTAACAAATTTTATAGATGACTATAAAAGAAATTTATAAACAAAATTTTTAATTAAAAAAAACCCTACTTTCAAAAAGAATGTAGGGTTTAACAAGCACAAAATTATTAATATAAAAATGTGACTGGAAACGTTTAATCTTCAGCCACATCATAATCATGCAAGATTAATGATTGTATTAGGCTACACGAACATTTGTCGCGTTAATTCCTTTTCTTCCGTTTTCAACATCAAATGTAACTTCGTCATTTTCTCTGATGTTATCTCTAAGTCCAGTAGTGTGTACGAAGATATCGTCACCACCATCATTAGGTGTAATAAATCCAAATCCTTTTGTGTCGTTGAAGAATTTTACTGTTCCTTGTTGCATTGTTTTAATGATTTAAATAAAAAAATTGTTATGGCATAAGCCGACCCATTTAAGACTTCTGTCTTAAAATAACCATTTGCTAACAATATAAAATGAGAATTAAATGAGTTGAGGGTAACAATTTCAAATAGATACTTCATCAAATAGATGATAACATGAGCTACTGATAAGCAAAAACTAAAAAAGATGAGTAAACTGATCGGTTTCAGAGAAGCATTGGCAGAGCCTGATTACAATACAAAGTTAAGATAAAATATTTAATTTGCAAATAATATTTAAACTGACATAGATTTGATTACTTTGAGGTGTGATTTAAATGCATCCACAAATGTTTTATATTCGTTATATTTGATATCATACTCTACGCAAGTTTCCTTAACAAATTCATTGATTTTGGGATAATGGATATGACTTATTTTAGGAAATAAATGATGTTCTACTTGATAATTTAAACCTCCTAATAACCAAGTCAATATTTTGCTTTTAGTTGCAAAATTTGCGGTCGATTGAAGTTGATGAATCATCCACTCATCTTCAACTTTATAATTATCTAAAGTTTTAAATTCAGTTTCATCTACAACATGTGCTAATTGGAATACTGTTGCTAGACATAATCCACATACAATACTTGTTACCAAAAGCCCAATAAAGGTAGGTCCAAAGCCAACAAAAATAATAGGGATAGTAATAAAAATATTAAAATGAATGAATTTACTTACCCAAAAAATAATTTTTTCATTTCTCGGAAAATGAAACTTTTCTGAATTAACACTCAACCTTTGCCTAAAATATTTTTCATAATCTTGAAAGAAAATCCAAGCCAAATAGGATATCGAATATAATAGAATAAAATAAAAATGCTGATACTTATGGTGTCTTTTAAGTGGCTGATCATGATGAATACGCATAAACTTAATTTCAATATCATGATCTTCTCCATTTATATTTGTGTAAGTATGATGTGCAATGTTATGTTTTAATTTCCATAAAAATATATTTCCTCCAAGCAAATTTAATGAGTAAGACAATATTGTATTTAATTTCTTATTTTCAGAAAAGGAATTATGGCCAGCATCATGCATAATATTAAATCCTATTGCCGCTAAATTTACTCCTAGGATGACACATAATATTAGATTGAAAATCCAATGAGGTTGAATAAATAATAAAATAGAATAGATTAGGGCTAAACTTGACAAAAGAATAATTGCCTTTAACATTAATCTTCTGGATCCAGTTTTGTTGATTTGATCTTTTTGAAAGTAGTTGTTAATTTTTAGTTTTAAAGCTTTGGAAAATAATGCATCAGCATTATTAAATTTTACTTGGGTATTCATTGTATTATACTATTGTTACTAATTTGATATACTAAAATTCAAGTTTATCCGAGCTAAAATAAAACATTAAATCAAATTTTGTATGATATTCTAATTTATTCCGTGTAAAAATTTTGTCAAATTCATTTCTTTTAAATTTATATCATTTTTGAAAGAAACTTGAACAAAGAATCGAATAAATGATGTTATTATAAATTTAATACCCCTCAAAAATATTTAGGGGTATTAAACACTTAAATAAAATATAGAATTAAACACTTGGTTTAAAAACTTTTAATCGTGACCTTGCGTTTTCACGATTTTATTGTAAATTCCTAATAATAAAAAAGGAGCCGCCCATTGCCCGATAAAAAGTGCATTTTTATCATCTTTTCCTTTAGAACATTTTATTGCTGCTGATATTCCCATGGATAATAATGCTGCTCCTAGAAAAATAACTGAAGGAATCTTTGCAGTTTGACTTTCAATTTCTTTACTTACTTGGTCTTCATTTGCTGTATTTAGTGCCATAATAATAATATTTATAGTTTATATTATTATTAACAGTTACTATTTATTTTTGTTCATATTTTAAGGTGTTATTTTGAGCTTCAAATATTAAAACAATAAATTCCACGAAATATTTATACTGATATTTTATTAAAATATTAATTAATACAAATATTCGATATTGCTGTTATCATAAAATGAAAATGATTTCTAATCATATAAATTTATTACCTGCTAAAAAAATAATTGGAGGAAGGATTTGAAACTATTCGTAAGAAAATTTTATTTCCTATTACTATTGAAGAAAAAACCATTTAACTACTTAGAATCTAAAATAATTAAGTAGAAGGAGGAATATGTAGTATGTACACTATAGATGGCTAATAGTGATGGTCTAGTACGAGGATTGCTTTGAAGTTCTTTGCGTTTTTGCTTGACAAACTATCGTATTAAATCCATGTTTATTCCTTTTCAGATATATATAATTTAACAATTATACTATTTCGGGTATAAAATCATAAAAACATTTAATATTATACCCATAGAGGTATAAAATTAATTTACATTACTCATCCCCATTAAATTTTCAACCCATCAAGAAAAAACAAAATTGATTTTATGATTTCATTTCTACCCTCATTATCTCCACAGAATCACTTGTAAATGAGCATTTTACAAGATTAACACCCAAAACTACACCCAGTTTTGGGTGTTTTGTTTTACATAAGAAAATATAATTTTTGCATTTTTATAATGGATTGACATTCTTCATCTGGAAATAAATTAGTTTTCTAACTAAACCAGACAAGAGTGATTAAGTATCCATTTATTTGAGAGTAATAACATTGTTCATACACAAACAATGGGTAATAAGAGTTATAAAACCACGTATCTGTATCAACTTCTTCGATATTTGTAGTAAAATCCCTATTCACAATACAAGCATATTTACAAGATATAGAATCATTTGGGAGTGAATACCCAACATTAAAACGAAATTTTAATTTTGCAAAATCAGTGCTTTTTGAAAACCATTGAACAATTCCCCTTTTTGACGCAACAATCATAAATTCCCTCGAACCTATTTCAATAAATCTTAAAATTGCAGCCATTAAACTAACATGAAACTGATCAGATAAGTTTATCATAAGGTCTATGGAAAATTGCTTCTTAGCACATGCTAACCTAAACTGTTTTTCAGGCAATAATAAGCAAGAAGCAAAATAATCTGCTTCTTGCTCAATAAGATCCTTATTAAGCAAGGAATTTTTTGACTGATGAGCGGACATAAATCCGTACTTTAAGGCTATTCGATGCTCGTCAATTAAGTAATGTCCTAATTCATGAGCCAAAGTAAATCTACCTCTTCGTGAGTTACTAGTATTCCCCTTATCTAGATTAATATGAATATGAAATTTAGAATTATAATAAACAAGCATTCCATCAAATGTATTGCTTTCGTAATGATCATAATGAACCGGTAATTCCTCATAATTGGCTATAGCATGTAAATCTACAAGGCCATTTTGACAAATCTCATCTAATACAAAATTTGCTAAGAAACTAATCTTCTTCTTCCGATGATTTTTCATCTTTATTTTGATTACCTAGCATTTTCTTAATAACATCATCAGGAAGATCTTCCATTCCTTTTCTAGCCACCATTCTAAATTGATCAATAATATCTTCCTCAATATCATCATTAAAATGCTCTATAGTTGGAAAAGTTCTAGCTTCATTTTTAAGAATACGCTCTATACAAACTGTCGAGTCTATAACTTCAAAATCAGGATATAGCTTATTAAATCTAGTAAGCTCTATTTCAGTACTTGGAAAAAGATAGCCCGTAGAACAAAGCCATTCTATTACTTTACTAGGATTATCAAAAATATTATTTTTTTGTACCATAAACTTTTAAAACTGTACTAACTGTTTCTAGGGCTTCTTTTTTATAAACACGAATAGAATTTTGTGATAATTCGAGTTGTTCTCTTAATTTTTTCAACAATTGTCGAGGTAGTTTCTTACCATTTTTTTCATAACTCTGGTATGTCAAATATATAATCTTATGCTTTATTCCTAATCTATCTAATGCTTTATCAATCACTTCGGTTTTTGCTTTTAAATCCTTAAGTTTTTCTTTAGGAAGACTTAGATTTTCCAAATCTGGAAAACTTATTATCAACTCTTCTTCTCCTGAGTAATCAATACCTTTACATTCTACTCTTCCACGATCAGCTAGTAATCTTTCTGCAATTCTGTAAATGTAAAAGAGAACGCATTTATCAAGATTCTCACTTCGACATTGTTGAGGGTTAAACAAATGTGCTTTATTCCAAAATTTCTGTAGAGCTTGCTCACATAAAATATCACCAATAGAATTATCATATCCCCATCTTACTGAAACAACTCTACATTTATGAATTAAATCTTTTTCAAATCTAAAATAAAATGCTTTGAAAGCACATTCAGCTGCCTCATAAAAATGTTCTTTACCCTGAATAAATTCTATCAGTTCAGCAGTTTGAAGATTCTCTAACTCTCTCCAATCCATAAGCAACTATTTAATACATACGCAAAACCGTTAGTAACGCTTTTCGTAGAGAATGTGACATGGTTCATAATAAATCAAGTTAATAATTATTACAAATTAATAAAAGTAAAAGAATGGAAGAAAATATTACTAAGAAAAAATTCAAAATACTCTCTATAGACGGGGGTGGGATAAGAGGACTTATCCCTGCCAAAGTCTTGTCGGAGCTAGAGGCTGAACTTCAAAAGGAAGAACCTGACAAAAAACTATATGAACATTTTGATTTGATATGCGGCACGTCTACTGGGGCAATTCTAGCGATAGGAATCTCGCTGGGTATTCCGGCTAAAGATTTAGCTAAATTTTATGAAGACAATGCGAAAATTATTTTCCCTCAATTTGTCTTTCGTTTCTTACCACGGAAAAGCAGAGCTTTTTTTAACGCTATTTATAGCAATAAAAAGCTTATAAATAAGCTAAAAGAAGTATTTGCAGATGCTAATGGAGGTCAAGATCCACTATTACTTGATCTTAAAACTAAGGTTTGCATCCCTTCTTTTAATGGGAATGACGGGGCAATAAATGTCTTAAAGACAAAACATCATCCTGAATACAGGAGAGATTACAAACTCCCTGCATATCATGTAGCGATGTCAAGCTCATCAGCTCCAGTGTACTTCCCTCCTCACAGCTTCTCGTTCAAAAACGAACATGGAGAAGGGACGAATATAAATATGATTGACGGTGGTATTTTTGCCAACAACCCTTCACTCATCGGTGTATTCGAAGCAACAGATAAGCTAAACATTCCTATCGGTGATATAGTGCTACTATCATTAGGTACAGGACAGGGAAAGCAAATCATTAAGCGTTCTTGGCGTCCGAAGAATGTATTTGACTGGCTATTCCCTAATCCAAAACTAGTTGATATCGTACTTGATACACAAGCGCAAATAACAGAACAATATTTAAACTTCTTGCAACGTGCGTTAGGCAAAATTGGAAACACGTTTCAACACCTCCGAATACAGCACGATATGAAAGGTGATAATATAGAACTCAATTCATCCAAAAAGAAACATATAGATCGAATGAAGGCTATCGGGGAGGAATTAGCAAAAAACAGATTAACAGAAATTTTAAACTTTATAAAACAATAACAATATGGCAAACTGTCACAATTTATTTCAGGATTATCATGCAGAGCTATCTATAGGTTCGAAAAAAAATGAGAGAATGAAGGACTCAAAAGAAGGACTTCGTAAAAGAGTCAGGCAATGGTTCAAAGAAAATCATCCTGAGTATGTTCCTTACTTCTACATTCAAGGATCATACAAAATGAAAAATGGAATTCGTACATCAGAAGATATCTGCGACCTTGATGATGGTATCTACTTCTTTCGTGCGCCCGATGTTACGGCATCAACATTAAAAGAATGGGTGCGACAAGCTGTCGACGGATACACAAGTTCAGATGCAGAAAATCGTAAAAAATGTGTTCGTTCCATATTTGCAAATGACTATGAAATAGATCACCCCGTATATTGTAAAGAAGACGGCAAGGAGTATCAAATCGCCGTAAAGGGAGTTGGATTTGAAGACAGTGATCCCAAAGCTATGGTCAACTGGTTTGTCAATAAAAAGGATGCAGAAGGTAGATTAGTGAGGGCTGTTAAGTATCTAAAAGGCTGGGCAGATAAACAATCTTTTAAAATGCCTAGCGGACTAGCATTGACAATTCTGGCAAGCAATGCTAAAGAACAAATTGCATTAAATCAACGCGATGATATAACACTAAAGGATATTTTAAAAGAAATTAAAAAAGAATTGAATAACTCCTTCAAATGTATTGTACCCGCAATACCAAATGACGATTTATTAGAAAACTACGTAAATAAAGATAAGTTTTTGAACGCTCTGGATATGTTCATCGAGGATGCTGATTCGGCTATTCGTAACACGAATCAAAAGGAAGCTAGCAAATTCTGGTGTAAGCATTTAGGGAATAGATTTCCACTTGGTGAAGATAAAGAAGAAAAAACATCTTATGGGACTGCAGCTGCAGCTGCAGGGGCGTTGACATCATATCCATTTGGCCATGAATAATTCATACAAAATATTTATTACGGAGGCAAAAGAAGTTACAAGTGAATTTCCCGAATTACAATTATGTATTCGGGAAGATTCTCTACCCTTTTTAGTCGGAAAAATTAAGCTTTACAGTAATGACGGAATTTTATACGATTATTACTCTGTTAGAATAGATTGTTCAAATAATTATCCATACAGCTTTCCTCATGTTTTTGAGACAGCAAACCGACTACCCTACAATATTGATTGGCATGTTTATAATGATGGACATTTTTGCATTTGCACACCTTTTGAAGAACACATATATTGTTCTAAGGGATTTACACTCATAGAGTTTATTAATGAACAAATAATGCCTTACCTACACAATCAAAGTTTTAGAGAAAGAGAAGGATATTATTTAAATGAGAGATCCCACGGAGTTACAGGTTTACATGAATCAATTATCCAACTATTGAATGTAAAAAGCATATCAGAGGCTAGAACTATATTAAATTATATTTACCTAAATAACTATCCAAGTCGTACAGCGATGTGTTTCTGTGGAAGCAAAAGAAAATATCGATATTGTCACAGAGAATCTTTTATAAGAATTAAAAGAATTGGACAAGAAAAAATAAAAGGATATATAGAAATACTATGAAGTTAATAGTTTGTTAAGGCAATAAATCCTTGTATTCACAATTGAGGATTTTTTTTAATTTGACAAGCATATTTAGGTTATACTTAGCTCTGTCCTTCGAGCTTTCCACATGACCAATAAAACCAGCTGACACATCTAAAAGATGAGCAAGTTGAGCTTGAGAAATTCCTTTTTCAGTTCTCAATTGCTTAACTCTCTCTATCAGATAAATTTCAACATCAGTTGCATGTGGCTTCTTTTCCATACATGCAATTAATGAAAGTTAAATTTCAAAAACACCGCTACATGTATCAGTAAAGTTTACTATATTTATACTATGAAATGGATATTTTGGTTTTTCGTTGTAAACATCATTAGTGTCATAGCGCTAATGAAGGGAGTTATTAGTGGCGAGAACTCGTTTATCGGAATTATTGTTGCCTTTACTGCATGGGGTCTATTTATTAGAGCAATTGTCACAAATCAAGAGAAAAAAAAGAAAGTCAAGAATAGAGAGAAAATGCTTGCTGAATATCTAAGGCAACAATTAAGAAAATAATTTATAAAAATATGATAAGAAAAATGCTAACAGGCATATTATGCCTTAGTGCCCTATTATATAGTTCTTGTAGCAAGAAGGGGGAAAATACCCCAGACTTTTCATTAACAAAGAAAATCGTTGAGGTAAAATTAACTTTTGGCGAAAGTTATAGCAATTATTCCTTGGTATTAGGTTTACAGGGAACAAGTATTAATGGCGGTTTAAACGAAAACTTCAATTTTATTGGTGCGAATACTACTAATGAAAATAGCATCACCTTACCTGAATCAGTAATAAAGACTGCAAATTACTATGTACTACCAAGTTCTCAGCTTTCTATTAAAACCTCACATCCTGTAAGCACATTTTCAATTGCAATGACAGCATTGAATATCAGTGAAGCAGATAATAGTGAACCTTTGTCTGTAATAATAGATTTCTATATTGAAGGAAAGAAGGTCAATTCAAAGACTACAAAACTTGACGCAAATGATTTTGGCAGCAAAGTATATGCAATCCATGTCGCTGATCCAGACAAAATCATTGATTCATCCGAATTTAACTAAGATGATTAAAGGGGATTAAAACTCCCCTTCATCCCTGAATGAATAGTAACTATCAGCGGTCATCACGATATGATCTAGAAGCTGAATATCTAAAACTTTTCCTGCTTCAATGATTTTATTGGTTAAGGATCTATCAGCAGCTCTAGGTCTCATCGTACCCGAAGGATGATTGTGCGCAACTGCAATCCTTGTTGCATTACACAACAGCGCAGATGACATAATCAACCGCATATCGACCATTACAGCTTCTAAACCTCCATCCGCAATCTTACGATAACCTACTACGTCTAATTTTGTGTTGAAATATAAAGCATAGAAACTTTCTCTAATTTCAAATTCGTCTAAATCCCAAATCATTCTAAAAGTACGATCAATCAATCTGGAGTTGTTGATACATTTAAAATCATCGATAGATAATTTTTGATTTCTGTGGTAGCTTAGTTTCAACTCATTAGCGATAAAGTTCTTTTTCATAACGCATTATAAATTTTAAATGAAATAAAAATTGAATTAACGCTAGATGGATTACGAGTCTAGGATTGACTAAGCAAAAGAAAATAGGAGAAAAATGACGAAGTGAAGGAGGCTCTGTTCGGCACGAACGGATACCCATTTTTTGAACTATCTTATTGGGTGTGGTAGGTCGTGATTTGGGGCGTGTCTAACCGACGAAGTAACTTTGCGAGTAATTGATTATTATGAACAAAGCCCAAAGGTTCGATACCGATGGGCTTTGAAAAACTGTGTTCTGCTACTATTGACTTTCTAGTTCGTTTATCTCTTTTTGTTTTTGTCGGATACTCCATTTAAGCCTTTGCTCCTCTTCTCGCTTAATAACTTTTGCATTGAATTTATCAGAATCACTTCTATATAATGAGTCTACAGAATTAGCCACTTGAGGTAACTCTAGTCCAATCATTCGATAGCGCATTTCATAAGACTTAGATTCATCAAGTTGATTACTCATCAACCACACTTGACCAAAACTAAATAATGCAATACAAGACAACAATGTCAGAACTACTACTATAGGTAGAGATTTGTAATCAATACTGTGCTTTGTTTTGACCAATGTCTCTTTCGGAATCATTTCTGTTGATTTTAATAAGGATTGCTCTGCCTTAATTATTTTTGCAACCGCTTCATCAATAGCATTTCTAATTATTGGTGTGAATTCTTGATATTGCTCTATAGTCAGAATATAAGGTCCCAAGGTCTTGACAAAAGAAACAAGAGATTTTTCTCTAGCATCAATCACCTGGATTAATCGTTGAATCTCTTTTGCAACCTCTGTTTTAAACAATTCATTTTTATCCAATGAACCATTGATCGCAGGAACAATACTTATCAATTCACGTTGCAAAGCATCTATAGTATTCTCAACATTAAGAATTGTTTGCTCTAATTTATTTTCTTCCATTATAATTTCAATTTTCGTTTACGTTTTTTCATTTGTTCATCATCTTGATCAGCAGATATACCAGCACTAATACTTAACAGATTTGAAAGAATATTTTCCTCTTGTTTCGTTTCTTGAACCTGAATATTGCTACCTTCTCTATTACTCGAAGTATTAGTATTATTAAAATCATTGAATGATTGTGCTTGAGCGAATTTTGTTTCAATTTTTGAATAGGATAACCCTAATTCAGAGCCTTTAAACTTGTAACTATCTTTTTCAAAAGAAACGCCCTGTATTTCATCCGACTTTCCCTTGGCTTTGAATTCGGTATGAATTCCTTTTTGAAATAAATAGTGCTGCAGCTCATCCCAGTTTTTACATGGATATTTCCCTGAAATACCTTGATGCAAATAATAGCTGACTTCTTTTTTCACTTGATAGTATTTGTTTTTTGATTCTGTAAAGGGAGTTTGATGCTGATTTTTGTTAAATCCATATTTTTGATTTATTTCTCGAACAGCTTTTAATGATTTCAAGTTTATATAATCCTCCTTAAGCTTCCTATTATGAACATAGCTAATCTTAGAATATACGATATGACAATGTGGGTGCTTTCGGTCGTCATGCCGTATTACCAATAATGAAGTATCCTTAATCCCCATTCTCAATAAGTAATCTTTCGCAATCAAGCTCATCATATTATCTGATATTTTACCATTCAAATCTTTCGAAAAACTCAAAACAATATGACCTAAAGGAGAGTTTTTCATACGATTATTAGAACTAGCTAATAATTCAAATTGCTTAGCCATAAATTCTGGGCTTCCAATCCTAACTCCATCGCTATGAATAATTGAGGCTTTCTCTCGATTTAAACAGTAATCTAACGATGCTGAAAAACTAGCATTCGTTTTAATTATTTTAGCTATCATTTCTTAGCATTTTATCAATAAAATTATCTAAGTGATCCAAAGTAATTCGAAGGCGTAACAATAGTTCGTCATTCTTTTGTTGAGCGTTCATTACTCGAGCAATTTGATTCAAATTATTCCCAATATTGAAAATTCGAGTTATGAAAACACGTTCCTCCTGCATGAATTTTGCATCGATTTTTTTATTAAAGCATGCTGTTCGAACATACCTGCTAATGCTCATATTCGCAAGTTTAGATAAGCTCTTTAGTCGCTGAAAATCCGACAAACTAAATCGGACTTCGACCTTTCTATTTAGATTTTCTTTTGTCATTGTAGTAATTTATATAGACCAACGGGATAACCTTTTCCCAAGGCAAAAAATATTTTGTCCGGGAAAAGGTACATCTTGCACTAACTAAGTATTAAACAATTTGATCTTTTACAGATTCGATCATTTTTCGAATTCCTATCAATGAATCATTCATATCTACATATCCATTATAGACCTCTGAAAAGTCCTCGGCATGACTATAATCTGAAAGTACTTTTTGTGTAGATGCTACTCCACTTCTATCCCGATCCAAAAACAGTTCAAGACTACTGTAAGAAGAAGCATAATTTTTAATTTTATTGATACTCGATAAAGAGTTTAAAACCAAAACATCACCTCTAAATAGCTCACATTTACTACTTTGAAAAGTCTGGAAATAGCTCAACATAGAAAACATGCCTTCAAATATTTTCAAATTTTGACCTAAGTAGCCATTCTGAAAATAGGAAACACCAGAACCTAAATTACCTTTAAAATAAATATTACGAAGAGCGAAATTATTCTTAAAAATTGTCGGTAAACCGACAGCAAAATAGCTTTTCTTTCCGTTGGTAAAATAGACCTCTCTACAATAAAGTTTAGCAATAGAAATATCAATACATCTAGAAGCTAAATATTGATTTAGTATTGGATTAGTTCCAATCTCTTTACTATCAATAAACCTAAACGAGCCAGATGATTTATTGTCGATTATTTTATCAGCACTTCTGTAGATATAAATATTTGGCGAATCATGCATCAATTCCTTCAACTTATTTAACCCTCCTGATAAACCAAGAGCCAAGTCTTCAAATCGTATACCACTCACCATCATTGATGGATTCTTATCTTCTCTATATGGAGCATGGTACATCGAATAATTCTTATATTTTTTAACAGGGTATATCCCTTTCGAAGACAAATAGTCCTCGATTATATTATTGTTATTCATAAAATTTTAAGATTTTTCGTAGCATTCGTAATCCTCGTAATATTTCTGAATTACGAATGTTACGAGAATTACGAGCCTACGATTTGTTTACTTTTAGTTATTTGCCTTATCTAGCCAATTACGGATTGTACCTTCGCTTCTACCTATTTGACGTGCTATTTGTACATTACTCATCCCTCCAGCTTTTAATTGAAGCACCTCTTGAATCTTATCTTCGTAATTAGATGATTCTTGAGGTTTTAGTAAATCTCGTTCACCTTGGTAGCCTATTTCTGAAAAGCCTAAATATCCACTCCGCGTGGTCAACTCACAAACCAAAACATTTTCTTCGTCATACACTAACTCTCCACTCCTAACCTTCAATTGCTTGATGTATCGAATATTTTTATCAAAAGCAGAGCGTCCAATCGTGAAAACCGAATCCGCAAAATTTGACTTCATTTTTGAACCTTGAAGATCGTTTAAGCTAATAGGTCGCCATTCCTCTACTTTTTTATTGTGTTCTAACACTAAAAACGTAATTCCCTCTTCAAATTTCAGTGCTGATAACGCATTCATGATGGGTATTGTACTTTTTGCAGAATCTGTAGAAGAACAAATCTTGGTAAGGTTATCCAATATAACAACCTCAGCACTGAATTCCCTTATACGATCTTTTAAAGAATTGATAAAGAAATCTTCGTAAGAAATTTCGTTAGGAAGTTCTTTTAACACTTCATATGTAGCTCTGTAAAAGTTGGCGGGAAAATTAAAGTGCTTACCCTCATCATTGCGATACCTCTTTTCAAATTGTTTATCCGTGAGTTCGAGATCTACATACAATAGTTTGTACTTTTTAGCTATATAAATTGCTATCATCACACTCAATGCAGTTTTTCCAATTCCTGTATCCGCAAATAATATGGTTATCTCCCCCTGAACTATAAGCGGAGCATATAAAAAAATCGGATCTGGTAATAACGCTGCATCAGCAAGTGTTTGATTTGCAGATTTTATTGCTAGCATGTTAATGCATTTTCTCATGAAAACCTCCTTCTTTTATTTCTGGAATAGGCCTGAAATAACGCTAAAGCTTTCCTTACATCGATAATAATAGTTCGCTGATCTTGATCAATGGCATCTTTGATTATACCTTCCTTCAGTCGTTGTGCTTTAGATTTTGAACAACTAAAAATTCGCATAATACCGTTCAGACCATATTCGTATTCAGGAATAGGCTCAATAATTGCTTCTTTAGGAATCTGTTTAACTGCTTCTTTTTGTAGAGCTATCAATTCCTCTCCAGTCATCGTAGCGACTGGCTTTTTTAATAATGAATTTATATCCATGTTTTATGATTTAACATTAATAAATAGCTGTGTACATCAGCCTTATCTTTGTTCTAGAACATGGTGCTAAGGTAGGTTAGGATTCAGGTGCAGAGGAGTGCAACGGTTCATGAATTAAATTTTAATTAAATAAAAATCAATATATTACAAAAAATAAGCAAGAATAAAATTGCACCTGAGGTGCAGCGATCTCTAAAAACATCAAATACTATTTTTATACTTAGAAAGTTGGAAAATAAAACACAAAAAAGCCCCAACATTCGAAATGTTGGGGCATATATCTTTTGACTATTTAAACTAATATATCAATGGCAATTCATTCAATAATTTTTTCTGAGTTCTCCAATTTGGGTAGTATTGGTCCATCAGTAGGACAAAACGCTTATTATGATGACGTTCTAATAAATGAACCAATTCATGAACCACTACATATTCAATACATTCAATCGGTTTCTTTGTTAATTCGATATTAAACCACAATCGCCCATTAGTTACAGCACAAGAACCCCATTTTGTTTTCATCGTTCTGATTTTGAATTCAGGAATTTCCAATTGCATTTTATCTGCAAAATGTGCGAGCAAACTATTCAATTTAACACGAAGTGCTTTTCTGTAAAACTTGTATAAAACCTCACGTTTCAATGCTGTATCATTTCCATCTATTACAAAAAGAACAATCTTTTTACCTTTTAAACTAATCGAATTCCGTTTAGCCACAACAACTTCTAACAAATATCGTTCACCAAACAAATAATGACTTTCTTGGTTTATCATTTGTCGTTCGGATTCTCTTGCTTGATTTTTAAACTTTAGCTGCTCTTTCTTTATCCAACCCAATTTGGTAGCCGCATAGATTTTCACCTTCTCCAAATCATAAAATGCTGGCGAAGAAATCGTCACCTTTCCTTGCGGCGGGTGGACACTAAGATGTAAATTCTTAATATCTTTAAAAGTAACCTCTATCTCTACTCCTCCAATCTTCAACTGCTCTACTTTCATTAGTATTCGTCTTTATGAGCTTCTATAATTTTATAAATCTCGTTGACTTTATCCTTGTCTTTTACAACGTCGTAAATTGCTTTTTTGACTAAGTTTTGTTTCGCTAAATTTTCTCTAAAACCTTCTTGTTTTGCGTATTGTACAGCATCTTCACAAGCTAAAGCTAAATCTTCATCTTCCAAGGTATGATACAAAGCTACTTTTCCTTTTGTATTTAGCGAATCCGGTAAGTCATCCTTTTTACCTTGATTGACTTGACGAACCAGTTCAGCCATTTCTTTCAAATATTCTTGATAGGAAATCATTTCTTGCTTGCGCTTTTCAATCAATTCTTGCAAAAGTACAGACATGTGATCAAAATATTTCGGATCCAACAAATGTTCTTCTACAATTTTGCTGCGTACGTTGTTTTCAATAATTTCTGCAACAGCTTCTTTATTACCTTTAACACCGGCAGGTAAAGTTTCAATCGCTTTATGAATATTGATCTCAAATAAATCCAACAAAGAAATATCCTCAAAAGGAGAAATGGTCTCGGATTCTTCAGCACGGATATAGGTATCAATCAAGAAACGCATATCGGCTTCGTAGGATTTCAACTCAATGGTTTCACCAGAAGCTATTCTGATAATTTCTCTGAGATTTAAATAATCATCTAATTTTTGGTGGAAACGTTTTACCTCCGAATTGCTAAAATCTGTTTGTACAAAGTCCGCTTTAATAGCCGTATAAGCGCGAACATATTCTACAATAGCTTTGTATAGTGCCATGCGTTTGAATTCGTTGGCTTTTAAATCTTCGGGATTTTCAGTATTCCCACAGAAATATCGGATATAATCTAAATCCGCTTTGGGTAAAGCGACATTTTCAATAATCGCTTCTACTGTTTCGTAAGCTGTCATCAAACGATCTATTGCTGTTTTGATGCGATCTTTTAAATTAATCTCAACTTCTTCTTTTGTAAATCCTTCACTATCCAATTCCGAAGTATAGACACTAATTGCATCTGTGACATTGCCGAACAATTCCATATAATCGACGATGTACCCGTAATCTTTATCATCTGTATCCAATCGATTCACCCGACAAATGGCTTGAAACAAGGTATGATCCTGCATTTTTTTATCGATGTAAATGTAGGTACACGTAGGCGCATCAAAACCTGTTAAAAGTTTAGAAACTACGATCAATAATTTCATACGGGCAGGTTCTTTTCGGAAACGCTCTTTGCTTTCTTGTTCGTATGTTTCTGTTTTGGATTTATTACCACTCGAACTGACAGATTTTAATAATTCCGTATAGGTATTATAGATGTATTCTTTATCAGTTTCGCTATCCGCACCTGTATCTTCCAACGAAATGTCTCTCGCATTAGGATTGTATGAAGTAATAATCGCACATTTGTTTTTCAACTCCGTATTTAGAAACAAATTATAGTACTTACACGCTTCATAAATACTCGATGCCACAAGAATTGCATTTCCTTTCTCATTAGCTAAACGTGGTTTGACCGAGAAATCCATGACAATGTCCGACACGATTTTTTCCATGCGGCTTTTAGAACTCAATACATTTTGCATAGTTCCCCATTTCTTTTTGAGTTCGTTGCGTTGGAAATCGTTCAATCCAGCAGTCTTGGCATCAAACCATTGGTCTACCTTGGTTTGAGAAGTCAAGGCTTGTTCGATTTTACGACCTTCGTACATCAAGTCTTTCACTACACCGTCTTGTACAGCCTCGTTAAATTTATAGGTATGAATGTATCTTCCGAATACATCCATCGTCGTTTTCTTATCTTCTTTAAGTAAAGGAGTGCCCGTAAATCCAACAAATACAGCATTATGCAATATGGCCTTCATGACCTGATTTAACTTACCACTTTGTGTACGGTGACATTCATCAATAAAGACAAAGATTTCTCCTTGTGTTTGTACTGGATTTTCTTGTAACTCTTTTAAGAATGCATCAAAATCGGTTTCGTTTTTATTGCCAAACTTATGAATGAGCGAACATACCAAACGTGGTCGAGAGGAAGTTAAAAAGTGTAGTAATTCTTTACCTGTTCGAGTTTTAGCAATATCTGTTTCACCCACATCATTAAACACACGTTCAATTTGATCGTCTAACTCTGTTCGGTCTGTAAGGATCACTAATCTAGAATTAGGCACATTCTCTAAAATCCATTTGCCTAACATCACCATCATCAGTGATTTGCCAGATCCTTGGGTATGCCAGATTATGCCACCTTCCTTTCTTTTTACAAAATCCTGCGCGGCTTTAAATCCAAAATATTGGTGCGGACGAGGTAATTTTTTAACGCCCGCATCGAAAACCACAGTATTGTAAATGATATCCAAAAAACGCTCTTTGAGACAAAGCTTCTTTAAATATTTATCTAATTTATGCTCCGCATTATCCTGTTCGTCTTCTTTCCACGACAAGAAATATTTTGAAGGAGTTTCTATCGTTCCGTATTTTAAACCTTGGGTATTATTCCCAGCCATCACGAACTGTACCGTCGTATAAAACCATTGATTAAACAATTCCTTTTGGTTGGAAATATTTTGGTTTACTGATTCCGCAATATCTGTAGTACCACGTTTTAACTCCAACACACCTAAAGCAATTCCATTCACGTATAACACAATATCCGGACGACGAGTATGTTGCCCTTTGGTCAAGGTAACTTCTTCGGCAATACCAAATTCATTCTTCTCCCAGTTTTTCCAATCAATCGGGAAAATGGTATCAAATTGCTCACCCAATTCCGGTCGCGCCTTTACCCCATAACGCAGCATGTTGTAAAAAGCCTTATTGCGATCGTATAAATTGCCCGAATTCGTATGCGCCAAATCGTACAATTCTTTCACCGCCTTATTAGCCAAAGTTTCCGTATATCCACGTTGCAAAAGATTCTTTTTCAAAATCTCTTGCTCAACATTGCTATTGTGTTCACGTTTTTCCCAATTGCCATAATAACTATATCCCAATTGCTCTTTGAACAACTGAATGATTCTATTTTGGGTGATGCGTTCGATTGGGTTGATCATAGGGTTTTTAATTTTGTATTAATCTGCTCCAAGAAGTCTATTATTGAATCTTTATCTATCTTTTTATAATAATGCTTATACCTATCATCATATTCAAAATCAGTTAGCAATTTCACTATATCTTCATGAACCAATCTATCATTGATGGTAGCTGCATTGTGGAAAAAACAGCATTCATAACCTGATCCATCTTTAGCAAATCTAATATCTAAATTATAACTCTCATTTTGATATTTAAATGATGAAAATTTAATTCCAGGAGCCCCGTCGGTATTTTTACTCCATAAATATTCTTTTTTTTCGAATGGATTAATGTCAAAACCTAATTTTTCCAAATGTTGAAAAAGCCATAATGATCTCAATTCTAAATGATATCCTGTTATTGCTGATGAATGTAAAATACGAATATCATTGTTACTAAATCTTCTAATTTCATTGTATTTACATTCTTTAATTGCTCTACTATTATCTACAAAGTAATACTGCCAATGATCTTTAGTGAAGCTATGTTTTGTAATAATCTTCTTTAATTTGGTCGAAAGATCAGAATCGGGGATATTCAACAAATGATCTAATAGATTTCTCAATAGACCTCTTCGTTTTTCATTATCAAATATTTGTCTCCAATTGTCATTGCGACTTCTTAACGAATCATAGGAAATACGACAAAATGAGTGATTTGTTCTTTCAATAAGATAATCCCCCTTTGTAAGTAATGCCTGCTGAAAATAAATTTCATTATCCCGAGTTGAAAATATCTCCGATAGCAACTCACTATACTTTGTAAATGAGTTTACATCATCATTTGCAAGGGCAAAGACAAATTGTATTTGTCCCATAAAATAGTTGTGTTCTTCAAGCTCATGAATTTTTTCAAGATTCCATATTGATGCATCCAATTTACTCTTATATCTTTCTTCACTGATTTGATCTTGATCGAAAAACGACAGACTAAATTTTTCAGATTTCATAGACTCCTCTAAATCTAATATGTCTGATTGTATTAAAGCATGTATACTTTTAAGTGCATCAAAAACATTTTCAGGATTCTGTATGTAAGTATTGTAAATAATATTCCTCATACTACGAATCCAAAAATCCAGATTTGTCTTGTTGGATTTTAATAACTCTAAAATAAAATAATAATATACCTGATCCCAATAGTTTGGAGTGAAAGAATTCTTTTTTAAATAAAGAGTTAACACCTTTTTATCCTTAGATATGAAGGGTTCTTTTATAATTGAATTGATTTTATCATTAGTTTCATTTTCAATCGCTATTAATGTTGAAATAGAACTATCAATATATTTCAAACAATCAATAGTAAATAACTCAAAGATTCCTTTTACTACATTATCCTCCTTTAATTCAATTACAAATTGACTTAGAGGTATATATTCAACAGATTGTTCACTGTACGTGTCACTATTTCTAATCTTTTGTAGTAAATCCTTTAAATGATTAGGTATAGTATTGTTTTTAGATGTCGAAAGGTGAAAATTAATCGCCAAGGTCTTTAAATAATTAAAGTAGAAATCATCTAATGATTTGAAATCAGCATCAATTTTTGCCCAAAAGAAATTCAACCAATCTGTATCAATTTTCTTCCAAAAGTCTTTTAAAAACTCTTGATCTTTAGTTGAAGTAGTTTGTCGCTCAGTGCTGTCTTGAAGCCATGCTTTAAAATGCTCAAAATCGGTCAATTGCTTCCCTCTTTCATTCATTTTTATATACAACTCATCTGACTGATTTAATTCATCGAGGTCTAAAAAATCAAATTCAAATGGCAAGTTATCCAATTCTACACTGCTAAAATCAAAATCTTGATATGCTGAAAATTCTTTGTGAATAGCTTGAAGCATTACTAAAGCACCACTAGTAGTGGCATCATATTTCCATTTGTCTAAATACCAAGTGTATTTTTTTATTTGTTTATCAATCTCATCTTCCAACTCTTTATGAATAACTTCGACTGTACGTCTTCAAACTAAATTAGACACATTAGGATGAAACCTTAAGGAGACTTTCGAGTTATAAATTTATTAATTTT